>JADJQS010000006.1:0-300000 GCA_016712635.1 Gammaproteobacteria bacterium
GCGCTACCGCATCGAGGTCAGCCGCACGCACGGCGGAGGCCAGAGCGCTCATCCGACGCCATCGCCACGAGGACGGCCTCGACAACCGCTACATCGCGCATCTGAAGTCAACGAGGACTTCAGCACCGTGGACCTGCCCGAGGGCACACCGGGGGACATCTTCGAAGCATCTGCGCAAGGTGGTGGGTGTGAACGGGCGCCAGCTCAGCTCACCATGCTAGGCGCCGAGGGACGCAGGCGGAGGAAGCAGCGCGACAACGGCAACTGAAACCGTCCGCGCCGCCGGAATCAAAGCCCGCCAGGCCTTCCCGCAAGACCCGGCACCAAGGCGAAACCGGGCGGAAATAGGGCCGGGCGTCATGCCGCCCGCGGGTCCGAAGGACGGCGCCGCCTCAGCCGGCCCGGATAAGTTGCCGGCCCAAAGGAGCGGTTGACGGGTGTTCGCGACTTCCACATCGAGCAGGCCGGCGGAAAACCCGCCAGGCTTGGGGGGAAGAGGCACCGTATCAGCGGCCAGGACGGCCAGGCTCTGTTTGGAGAACAGGCTGATGTGGCCGTTGCGCGGCAGGGCATACCACCAGGTGATGCGCTGCCGCGGCGCGATGGATATCGGACAGCGGGGTGTGGCGATCAGCACGCCATCCTCCGCCAGCAGGTTCGTGGTATCGGCCGTGAGCCGGTTCGTCCGCGACATGTTCGAAGATCTCATGGCCGGCGGTGATGGTCCGAACCTGCCCGCTGCATCAGCGCGCTATCAGGATTGGTATAGGGTCGCTACGCGGGGTTCGGGTGCCAGCCCGCCTGCCGCAACAGCGCGCTCCGGCCCACGCTGCCGCTACCGCATAATCCAGGAGTGACGAATGGATGCGGCGGCGTGCGATGGTGTGCTGATCCAGGCCGGTGGCGTTGCTGGAGGGGGCGTTTCTCGACGTGGTGGGATCCACCCGGATGTATTCCTCGTTATAGATCCGCGCGCGAAATCCCGAGGGCGCAGTGCTGCCGTTCCGGGGCGTAGCAATGGCCGCATCTGCCGCAAAGATAGTAATGGTAAGGGAAATGCCGCTGAGCGGGAGGTGCGTCCCCCACGACTCGGCGCAGGACTTGTTGAAATCGACGACGTCGAGCGGCGCGCAGTGTGATCCGCAGACCGGGCAGGGCAGGGCGTTCATGGTCGTCAATGGCTGTGTGATTTCGCGTCGCGGTTACGTTGCCTATCGGGGCCGGGGCCGGGGACAGATTTAAAATCTGTCCCCTATATGATCACTAAGATCACTTCACGCCGCCTTATCCTGCTCCATCGCCGGTTTGTACTGGCCGCGGCTGGCGGCGCCGTTGCACCTGGCGCGATGCAGGAACAGCCGGCGCGCGGCCTCGACGTTCGCGGCCTTGCCACGGCCCATTTGTCCATCGCCGGGTTCTGCAGCGCGCGCGTAGTAGGAGGTGACGCGCCACGGCAGGCGCAGGTCGCGGCCGAGGACATTCATCGCGTTCAGGTTCTGCGTCGCCTGCTCGTCGCCCTGGCCGCCGGACAGGAAGGCGATGCCGGGCACCGCGGCCGGCACCGTGCTGCGCAGGCAGCGCAGCGTCCACTCGGCGACCTGCTCCGGGACTGGACTGCTGCGGGCACTGCCGGCGATCACCATGCTGGGCTTCAGGATCATCCCCTCGAACAGCACGCCCTGGCGGTAGAGCTCGTCGAACACGATGCGCTGTGTCTCCAGCGTGACCTCGTAGCTGCGCTCGAGGGTGTGGTCGCCGTCGATCAGCACCTCCGGTTCGACGATCGGCACCATCGAGGCCTCCTGGCACAGGGCCGCGTAGCGCGCCAGCGCATGCGCGTTGGCCTCGATGCAGGCGCGGCTCGGGATGCCGCCGCCGATGGTGATGACCGCGCGCCACTTGCAGAAGCGCGCGCCGAGGGAGTAGTACTCGGCGAGGCGTTCGCGCAGGCCGTCGAGGCCTTCGGTGACTTTCTCGTTGGGACGCCCGGCGAGGTCCTTGGCCCCGGTGTCGACCTTGATGCCGGGGATGACGCCCTGGCGTTCCGCCAGTTTGGGAAACGGCGTGCCGTCGCCCGCCTTCTGGCGGATGGTCTCGTCGTAGAGAATCGCGCCGCTGATGTAGTCGCCGATGCCATTCGCACCGAGCAGCAGCTCCCGGTACGAGACGCGGTTCGCCTCGGTGTTGTCCACGCCCACGGCCTGCAGCCGCTTGCCGCAGGTCGGGGTGCTCTCGTCCATTGCCAGCAGGCCCTTGCCGTCCGCCACCATCGCCTGCGCCGTCTTTTCCAACTCTTGTCTGTTCATGACGCCACCTCCATGAAAAGGATGTATCGTTCGCCCCGAGCCGGTCGGATCAGATCCCGGCGTCTATTATTGGCGAGAAGGCGGGGGGCGGGCCACCGTTTTCTGGCCGGCGCTACCGGGTGCGAAAATCCCATGGTCAAGCACGGGCTTACGGTTTAGGATGGAACCCATGAACGATCCGATGCTGCCGGCGACGACGCGAACGACGGAAGGACTCGTCGCCCTGACCTATGTGATCTACGGCCTGCATGCCTTCAGCGCCGGCAGCGGGCTGCTGAGCCCGGCCTTTGTCGTGACCGCCTTCCTCACCGGCTGGCCGTCGATCATCGCCGTGATCATCAACTACCTGAAGCGCGGCGACGTGCGCGGCACCTACCTGGAATCACATTTCCGCTGGCAGATCCGCACCTTCTGGTTCGCCGCGGCGTGGGTGCTGCTCGCCCTCGTCCTCGCGCTCACCTTCATCGGCATCCCGCTCGCGATCGCGATCGCGTGGGCGGCCGGACTGTGGGTGCTCTACCGCATCGTACGCGGCTGGCTCAGGCTGATGAATCGCGAGGCGATGCCGGGATGAAGCACCCTCGACCGGCCGTCGAACCGGCACGAAGACGTCGGCAGCCGATGCGCCAGGCGTGACGGCGGAACTGATTCCCCATGCCGCCCTCGCGGCGGCTGTCGCCTGGGGTGCCGGACTGCGGCTGTATCTGGTGCTGTTCGTGCTCGGCCTGCTGCACCGGCTGGAGGTGCTGCAGTTGCCGCCGGCGCTCGAGTTCCTGCAGCACCCGCTGATAATGGGCGTCACCGGCCTGTTCGCGCTGGCGGAATTCGTCGGCGACAAGCTGCCCTGGCTCGACAGCCTGTCCGACGCCGTGCATACCCTGATTCGTATCCCGGCCGGCGCCGCGCTTGCCGCCGCCTTCTTCGCCGACGGCAGCGCGGCCGTGCAGGCGCTCGCGTTGCTGCTGGGCGCCTCGATCGCCGCCGGCACGCACATCGCAAAGGCCGGCGGCCGGGCCATGATCAACGCCTCGCCCGAACCGGTCTCGAACGTGGCCGCCTCGCTGGGAGAGGAGGCCGTGTTAGTCTCGGGCGGGTGGCTGGCGCTGTTCCATCCGCTGGTGTTTCTGCTGCTGCTCGCGCTGTTCCTGCTGGCGGTGGCGGTGTTCCTGCGCCGCTTGTGGCGCGCCCTGCGCGCCCGGTGGCCGCGTGCGGCGTGAAGGTGCGGTACGGATTGGATGGGCGCGGAGACAGCCTTGAATGGCTGTCCCCATTATGATGCCTGAGGGTGACATGTCTGGGAGGAAAGCGATGAGACGAAAGATGGTCCGGTGGTTCAGTGGCGCGGCGGTCTGGGCACTGGCGGCGACGGCGTTGCTCGGGCTGGGCGGCTGCGGCATCAACAATATCCCCGCTTACGATGAACAGGTGAAGGCAACCTGGAGCGATGTGCTGAACCAGTACCAGCGCCGCGCAGACCTGGTGCCCAACCTGGTCAGCACGGTGAAGGGTTTCGCGGCGCAGGAGGAGCGGGTGCTGACCGAGGTGGTGGAGGCGCGCGCGAAGGTGTCGCAGATGCAGCTGCCGCCGGACGTGCTGACCAATCCGGAGGCGTTCAAGACCTTCCAGTCCTCGCAGGACCAGCTGACCTCGGCGCTGTCGCGCCTGCTGGTGGTGGTCGAGAGTTATCCCGACCTGAAGTCGAACGAGAATTTCCTGACGCTGCAGTCGCAGCTCGAGGGGACGGAGAACCGCATCGCGGTGGCGCGACGCGACTACATCGCGGCGGTGCAGCGCTACAATACCGAGCTGCGGACATTCCCGGGTCGTATCTGGAAGGCGATACTGTACTCCGATTCGCAGGTGATGGAGAATTTCGCCGCCGCGCCCGGCGTCGAGCAGGCGCCCGAGGTGAAGTTCTGATCCGCTGACGCGCATGCGTGCCTGGACGACTCTGGCCGCGGCGGCGGCCGCGCTGCTGTTCGCATCCGCGCTCGGCGCCGCCATCGCATTCCCCGCCCTCACCGGCCGCGTGGTGGACCAGGCCGCGATACTGCCCGCGGCCGCGCGCGCCGGGCTGGAGCAGCTGCTCGCCGCGCACGAGCAGTCCACCAGCAACCAGGTGGTGGTCGTCACGCTGGAATCCCTGCAGGGCCACGCCATCGAGGACTACGGCTACCAGCTCGGCCGCTACTGGGGCATCGGCCAGGAAGGGCGCGACAACGGCGTCCTCCTGATCATCGCGCCGGCCGAGCGCAAGGTGCGCATCGAGGTCGGCTACGGCCTCGAGGGCACGCTGACCGACGCGCTGGCCAGCAACATCATCCAGCGCGTCGTCCTGCCGCGCTTCCGCCAGGGCGACATGGCCGCCGGCACGGTGGAAGGGGCGCGCGCCATCCTGCAGGTCATCGAGGGGACGTACCAGCCGCTGCCCGGGCGCCGCGGCGGCGCCGAGGGACGCTACGACAATTTCATGGGCTGGTTCATCTTTCTGGTAATTGCCGGAGAGGCGCTGGCGCGCCTGGTGCCAGCGCGGCCGGTATCGGCCGCGCTGCTGGGCGGCGGCGCGCTGCTGATCGGCTGGCTGGCGCTGGGCTCGCTGCTGGCCGGAGCGGTGATGGCGGTGCTGATCAGCGTGTTTCACCTGATGATCGGCGGTGGCGGGAATGGCGGCCTGCCGGGGGGCGGCGGTGGCGCCATCAGTGGCGGCCGCCGCCGCAGCGGCATTGGCCGGAGCGGCGGTTTCCGCGGCGGTGGCGGCAGTTTCGGAGGCGGCGGAGCCTCGGGAGGGTGGTAGCGTGGCATTTCTGAGCGAAAAGGAGCGGCGCGACATCGCGCAGGCGATCGCCGCGGTTGAGGCGAAGACGCGCGGCGAACTGGTGACGGTGATCGCACGGGCGGCCGACGATTACCTGTACGTGCCGCTGCTGTGGGCGGCGCTGCTGGCGCTCGCCATCCCGGGCGCGCTCATGCTGGCCGGCAACTCCGTCGCGCTGCAGTACGCCTACGAGGCGCAGGTGGCCGGCTTCCTGCTGTTCGCGCCGGTGCTTAACCTGACCCCGGTGAAGATGCGGCTGACCCCGCGCGCGCTGAAGCGCTCGTGCGTGCGGCGGCTGGCGCGGGAACAGTTTTTCGCGCAAAACCTGCACCGCACGACGGAGCGCGCCGGGGTGCTGCTCTTTGTCAGCGTGGCGGAGCGCAGCGTGGAGATCCTCGCCGATGACGGCATCCATCGGCGCGTGCCGGCCGGGACGTGGGAACGAGCCGTGGCCGAGTTTACCGGGGCGGTGCAGGCGGGCCGCGTGGCAGAGGGTTTCCTGCGCGCGATCCAGACCTGCGGCGATCTGCAGGTCGAGCATTTCCCCGCCCGGCCGGGCGACAAAAACGAGCTGCCCGATCACCTCATCGAGCTCTGAGGCCGTTGGGGGACGGATTTATTCATCGACCCCGGACGTTGTGAAGAATACATCTGTCACCGATGACTGAAGGACAGGGCGAACATGATTCCGTGGGAGTTGCTCGACAGCGCGCAGGTTCCGGGCGGTGACGGGATGCTGCATCTCTACCGGCGCGACGACGAATTCTCGATCCGCATCGGGCGTAACGAACTGATGAACAGCCGCGCCCACGGTTCCGAGGACCGGCTTGCCGAGGCGGCCTGCGCGCAGGTCGCGGGCCGTGCCGGGCCGCGCGTGCTGATCGGCGGGCTGGGCATGGGATTCACCCTCGCCGCATCCCTGCGTATGCTCGGCCCGGACGCCGTCGTGGTGGCGGCCGAGCTGGTGCCGGCCGTGGTGCGCTGGAACCGCGGCCCGCTGGGAGAACTCTCCGGCCGTCCGCTGGACGATGCGCGCGTAAGCGTGCACGAGGGCGACGTCGCCGGACTGCTGCGCGCGCGTGCAGCGAAATACGACGCCATCCTGCTCGATGTGGACAACGGTCCGGCCGGGCTTACGCACAAGGGCAACGACTGGCTCTACGGCCCCGACGGCCTGCGCGCGGCGCAGGACGCGCTGCGCCCCGGCGGGGTGCTCGCGGTGTGGTCGGCCGCGCCGGACCGCGCGTTTCACGCGCGCCTGGGCCGGGCGGGTTTCGCGGTGGAGGAGCTGCGCGTGCGCGCGCACCGCGGGCGCGGCGCGCGCCACATCATCTGGCTGGCGCGGAAAAACCTGATTTAAACCGCGACAGATTTATATAACGATATAACGTGTGGGGACAGGCTTAAGTCTGTCCCCAGGCTGAATGGCGACGGATTTGAAATCCGTCGCCTACGCCCCGCAGCACTTCTTGTATTTCTTGCCGCTGCCGCAGGGACAGGGATCGTTGCGGCCGACCCTGGGTCCTTCGTTGCGCTGCGTGCCTGGCGTCACCATCTTGCCGTCGGTGTAATACCAGCATCCCTTGTGACGGCGGAACTCGCCCACCTCGTGGTGATTGTGGGTCACGCCCTTCTGCCGGTAGGTGGCGATGAACTCGACCGTGCCCTCGTCATCGTCCGCGCCGCCGCCCGCGGTGTCGACGATCTCGAGCTTGAGCCATTCCGCCTTGTCCGCCCAGCGCCGCGAGGCCTCGGGGTCGTGATCGGTGCGGACATCCGGGTGCAGGCTCGCTTCCAGATGTTCGATCTCCTTGCGCGCGAATGCGCTGTAGCGTGAGCGCATGAGGGCCTCGGCGGTCGCCGCGGGGCTCGTCCCGCTGATCACAGGACCGCAGCAGGCCTCGTACTCACGACCCGAATTGCAGGGACACAGGTTCATGATTCTCCTCGGATACGACCGATTGCGACGGGAGCGTGCATCATATAAGAATGGGGACCGATTTCAAATCCGTCCCCATACCTGCCCGGGGACAGATGTCAAATCCGTCTCCATACGCGGATATCCGTCCCCATTCGTGCACACGATAATCGCCCGTCCCCCCTTCACCGGTGGCGGCGCGGCCCTGTGCTAGTATGGCCGCATGCTGACGCTCGCGGAGTTTCTCATCCTGGTCTTCTTCCTCGGCGGCGGCTGGTACTGGTACGGCGCCATGCGCATCAAGGAACTCGCGCGCGCGGCCGGACACCGGCGCTGCGGCGAGGTCGGCGTGACCTTCCTCGACGACACGGTGTCGCTGACGCGGCTGCGCGTGCGCCGCGATCAGGACGGCCAGCTGGCGCTCTACCGGGAGTTTCAGTTCGAGTTCACCAGCGACGGCAGCGCGCGCTACGGCGGCGAGATCACGCTGCTCGGCGGGCGCATCCTGGGCATCGTGATGGAGCCCTACCGCGAGACGCCGCCGGATCCGGACGCCGGCATGGAGAGCGCCCGCGAGCGCGCCGAGCGCAAATGGCTGCATTAAATGTGCATGGGGACAGATTTCAATCTGTCCCCGCACAAAGGGTGTCCCCGAACCGGTGAGAACCGGCGCGCGCCGGCGCCAGTTCCCCAGCGAGACGGTCACGTTGCCGCCGTACCCGGTGTCGGGGTAGCCGTCCGCGTCGAGGTAGTCGGTGAGGAAGATGCTGAAGAGGACACGGTCGCCGGCGGTGAGGTCGAGGCGGGCGGTGAGCGACTGCACGTCGTCGTCCAGGTAGTCGACGCTGGATTGCTCGAACAACCAGGCGCCGCCCAGGCTGACCTGCACCAGTGCGGCCTGCGCGGCGCCGGCCGTAAAGGCGGTTAAAACTGCCATGACGATCAGAGACTTGTTCATCAGAGTTACTCCTGTTTCCGTTGACCGGGGGCGGCATTGTGCCGCCTTCACAGGGTTTAACGTCCCAGGCCAGGATCGGTTGACGTGCGGAGCAAAATAATCGGCGGGTGTCCGGCCTTCCCGGATCCCCGGAATGGGTCGGATCACGGGACGGGTACGCCCCGTGCGCATTATTCGCTATCCTGTGTGCCAGCGGCGGGCGGACGGGATCCGGCGTCGCCATAATCTCAGTGACGGCAACAGAATCGAGGATCAGGACGTGACAATCAAAGGGATCGGTGTGGCGGTCGCCATCGGAATGGTGCTGCAGGCATGCGCCTGGGTCGAGCTGAGCCCGGCGGGGGAGAAGACGCGCGTACTGAGCGCGGAAGAGGTGACGAACTGCAAGCGGCTCGGAACGACCACCGCGAGCGTGAAGGCCGAGGTGGCGGGCATCGAGCGCGCGCCGGAGCGCGTGCAGGAAGAACTCGAGTCGCTGGCGCGCAATTCCGCCGCGGCGGACCTGAAGGGCGACACCGTCGTCCCGATCGGCAAACCCAAAGACGGCAAGCAGGTGTTCGAGGTATACCGCTGCGTGCAGTAGGGGACGGACTTCCAGTCCGTCCCCAAAGTGGGGCGGATGAATATCCGCCCCCGCAACGCCACCAGTCCGTCCCCATCGGTGGGGCGGATGAACATACCCCCGCAACGCCACCAGTCGTCCCCATTAAGCGGGATGGATTATCAATCCATCCCTTCTTTGCTCCCAGTCTGTCCCCATCGGGAAGGGAACGGTTTGAAAATCCGCTCCTGCATGTTCGGGCCCGCACCGCGATAGTGCATGCCGCCGCCGCGCCTGTCCTGCGGTGAACGGCTTTGGATTGGATGTCCCACCCGCTAGAATGTGGGCTCAGGGACAGAGGACGGCGGGCCGGTGGAGAACAACAAGAAGCTGCTGCAACTCAACGGCGTATCCAAATCGTTTGGCGGCAGGCAGGTGCTGGCGCCGGTCGATCTTGAAGTCCATCACGGCGAGTTCATCACCCTGCTCGGCCCCTCGGGCTGCGGCAAGACCACCATCCTGCGCCTGATCGGCGGATTCGAGCAGCCCGACACGGGCGCGATCCTGCTCGACGGCGTCGACATCGTCGGCCTGGCGCCGAACGAGCGCCCGGTCAACACGGTCTTCCAGAGCTACGCGCTGTTTCCCCACATGAGCGTGTTCGACAACGTGGCCTACGGGCTGCGCGCCGAAGGGCGCCCGCGCGAAGAGATCGCGGCGCGCGTGCGCGAGGCGCTCGCCGTGGTACAGCTCGGGGATCTGGCCGCGCGCCGGCCGGACCAGCTCTCCGGCGGCCAGCAGCAGCGCGTGGCGATCGCGCGCGCGGTGGTGAAGCGGCCGCGCCTGCTGCTGCTCGACGAACCGCTCAGCGCGCTCGACTTCAAGCTGCGCAAGCAGATGCAGTACGAGCTCAAGCGCATCCAGCGCGAGCTCGGCATCACCTTTCTGTTCGTCACGCACGATCAGGAGGAGGCCCTGTCGATGTCCGACCGCGTGGTGGTGATGCGCGAGGGCGCGATCGAGCAGACCGGCACGCCGCGCGAGGTGTACGAGAATCCGCGCAACCTGTTCGTCGCGCGCTTCGTCGGCGAGATCAACGTATTCGACGCCGAGGTGAACGGCGCGCAGGAAGGCGATCGTGTCAGCGCGCGCATGGCGGAACGGACGGTCGAGCTGCACGCGCGCGGCCGGCGCTACGAACCCGGTGCGCGGCTGCACGTGCTGCTGCGCCCGGAGGACCTGCGCCTGCTGCCGCCCGATGCCGACCGCGGCATCCCCGGCCAGGTCATCGAGCGCAATTACAAGGGCATGACGCTCGACTCCGTGGTGCGCCTCGACACCGGGCAGGAGGTGCGTGTAAGCGAATTCTTCGACGAGAACGACCCCGATTTCGACTACCGGCGCGGCGAACCCGTGCGGGTGAGCTGGGTGCCGGGCTGGGAGACGCTGCTGCCGCATGAAGACTAGGACGCCGTTCAAGACCGCAGTGCTGGCGGTGATCTGGGGCTGGATGATCGTCTTCGTGCTGGTGCCCAACCTGCTGGTGCTCGGCAGCAGCTTCCTCGAGCGCGACGAGCTGACCTTCGTGCGCTTCAATTTCACCCTGGAGAACTACGCGCGCCTGCTCGATCCCCTCTACGGCGGCGTGATGCTGCACTCGCTGTGGATGGCCGCGGTGACCACTGCGGTATGCCTGCTGCTGGGCTATCCTTTCGCCTTCGCCGTGAGCCGCTTCCCGGCCCGCGTCAAGCCGCTGCTGCTGTTCCTGGTGATCGTCCCGTTCTGGACCAATTCGCTGGTGCGCACCTATGCCATGAAGCTGCTGCTCTCGACCAACGGCCTGGTCAACGACACCCTGCTCGCGCTCGGCCTGATCGACAGCCCGCTGCGCATGCTCTATACGGAGGGCGCGGTGATCGCCGGGCTGGTGTACATCCTGCTGCCGTTCATGATCCTGCCGCTGTACGCCGTGTTCGAGCAGCTCAGGCGCGACCTGCTCGAGGCCTCGTCCGACCTCGGCGCCAGCTACTGGCAGACATTCCGCCGCGTGGTGCTGCCGCTCACGCTGCCCGGCATCATCGCCGGCTGCCTGCTGGTGCTGCTGCCGGCGATGGGCATGTTCTTCACCGCCGACGTGCTCGGCGGCGCGAAGAACCTGCTCGTGGGGAACATCATCAAGAACCAGTTCCTCGACGCGCGCGACTGGCCCTTCGGCGCGGCGGCGAGCCTGATGCTGACCATCGTGATGGCGCTGCTGCTGTTCGCCTATTACCGCAGCGTGAAAATCATCCGGCAGAGGGGTGAGCATGTGGCGACTGCTTAGGCACGCCTACCTGTGGCTGGTGTACCTGATCCTATACGTGCCGATCGCGGTGCTGGTGGTGTACTCCTTCAATGCGTCCAAGAATCCCTACCGCTGGGGCGGCTTCAGTCTCGACTGGTACGCGCGCCTGCTCGACAACGAGCTGCTGCTGCGCGCCGCCGGCAATTCGCTGCTGCTCGCGCTCTGCGCCGCGACCCTGACCACGCTGATCGGGACGCTCACCGGGATCGCACTGCAGCGCTACCGTTTCCGCGGCAAGGCCGTCTTCAACGGCATGCTGTTCGTCGTCATGATGTCGCCCGAGATCGTGCTGGCGATCTCGCTGCTGACCCTGTTCATCCTGGTCGGCCTGCAGCTCGGCTTCGTCTCGCTGCTGCTCGCGCACGTGACCTTTTGTTTGCCTTTTGTGGTGGTGACCGTATACTCTCGACTCGTCGGCTTCAATCCACAGATCCTCGAGGCTGCGCGCGACCTCGGGGCGGGGGAGTTCCACATGATCCGGACGGTGCTGCTGCCCATCATCTTCCCCGCGGTGCTCGCGGGCTGGCTGCTCGGCTTCACGCTCTCGATCGACGACGTCGTGGTCAGCACCTTCGTCACCGGTCCGACCTTCGAGATCCTGCCGCTGCGCATTTACTCCATGGTTCGCCTCGGCATCCGCCCCGAGGTGAATGCGCTCGCCACCATCCTGCTGGTGCTGTCGCTGATCGCGCTCGCGGTGTCGCACTTTTTGCTCGCCAAACGAGAAGGAAAACCTGCATGAAACTGCGCAACCTGCTGCTGTACTCCGTGCTGGTCCTGCTGTCCGCGGCCGCGTCCGCGGCGGACAAGGTGCTGTACCTGTACAACTGGTCGGAATACATGCCCGAGGCGGTGCTCGAGAGCTTCGAGAAGGAGACCGGGATCAAGGTCGTGTACTCCACCTTTGACAGCAACGAGGCGATGTACGCCAAGCTGCGCCTGGTGGACAGGAAGAACAGCTACGACCTGGTGGTGCCCTCGACCTACTACGTGAGCAAGATGCGCCAGGAAGGCCTGCTGGCCAGGATCGACAAGGGCAAGCTGGCCGGATTCGACAAGCTCGACCCCAAGCTGCTCAACCGCTTCTTCGACCCCGGCAACGAGTACAGCGTGCCCTACCTGTGGGGCAGCACCGGCATCGCGCTGAACACCGACTCCGTCAAGCCCGGCTCGGTGCGAAAGTGGGCGGACCTGTGGCGCCCCGAGTTCAAGGACCGCCTGCTGCTGACCAACGACATGCGCGAGGTGTTCCATGTCGGCCTGCGCGTGCTCGGCTACTCGGGCAACTCGACCAATCAGCAGGAGATCGAGGCGGCCTACAAGAAACTGACCACGCTGGTGCCGAACGTCCGCGTGTACGATTCCGAGGCGCCGCGCATGCCCTACCTCGAGGGCGAGACCGACGCCGGCATGATCTGGAACGGCGAGGCGTACCAGGCACAGGCCGAGAATCCGGCTATCGAGTACGTGTATCCGGAGGAGGGCGCGGCGCTGTGGATGGACAGCCTGGTGATCCCGAAGAACGCGCGCAACGTCGACAACGCCTACAAGTTCATCAGCTTCATCCTCCGCCCCGAGGTCGGCAAGGCGATCAGCGAGGAGATCGGCTACGCCACGCCGAACCTTGCCAGCCTCGCCCTGCTGGACGACTCGCTGCGCAACAACCGCACGGTCTATCCGACCACCATGGACCTCAGGAACACCGAGTTCCAGGTCGACGTTGGCGATGCCATCAAGGTGTACGAGAAATACTGGGAACTGCTCAAGGCGGGGCGGGACTGATTGAAAGAACCGGAAGAAACGGGGACAGATTTCACATCCGTCCCCGAGCGTACTGAACACATCACCAACCACATGAGCCAGCAGAGGAAACCACGCCTCCCCGCTCATGGCCTGAAAGAGGTCATTCCCATGAAGATCATGTCCGCGATCCTGTTGGCGTTGCTGCTCGCCGCCTGCGGCAGGCAGGGCGGCGAGGACGCGGCGCAGGTCCCCGCGCCGACGGCGGCCGCGCCCGATGACGCAAGCGAGCCGGCGCAGAACCCCGGGCCGCAGCCGGCTCCGCCGCCCGCTGGTCCACCCGCCGCCGGACTGCCGGCGGTGGATGTCGAGCCGGTGAAGCCGGATGTGAAGCCGTCCGTCGCCGTGCCCGGCAGGGACGAGGCGCTGGCGCTGGCGCAGCAGAGCGGCTGCCTGGCCTGCCACAAGATCGAGGCGAAGCTGGTCGGACCGGCGTGGCAGGACGTGAGCGCGAAATACAGGGACGACCCCGAGGCCAGGGCGCGCCTGACCGCGAAGGTGAAGCAGGGCGGCCAGGGCAACTGGACCGAAGTGACCGGCGGCATGCCGATGCCGCCCTATTCTCCGCGGGTCTCCGACGAGAACATCGAGCGGCTGGTGGCCTTCATCCTGTCGCTCTGATGCGCCGGATCAACCTCAGTGCCGCTGTGGGACGGCCGCTGTCCTGGCTGGCCGTGCTGGTCGTGGCGGCGCTTGGACTGGGCGCCTGCGCCTCGCTGTCGCAGCGCCTGGAGCCGCCGCGCGTCAGCCTGGCCGGGCTAGAGCTGGAGGAGATCGGGCTGTTCGAGCAGCGCTACCGCCTGCGCCTGCGCATCCAGAATCCCAATGACGTCGAGCTGCCGATCGCCGGCATGGTCTTCAGCCTGTACCTCAACGGGGAGGAGTTCGCCAGCGGCCTCAGTGACAAACAGACCACCGTGCCGCCCTTTGGCGAGGCGGTGATCGAGGCCGGCGTGACGAGCAGCCTCACCGGCGTCATCGAGCAGCTGCGGCGCCTGAGCAGCGCGGAGGCGCAGACCTTCAGCTACCGCCTCGCCGGGCATGCCCGCCTGCTGCATCGCGCGGTGAAGTATCCCTTCGAGTACAGCGGCGAGATCGACCTTACGGAGTTACAGGACTGAGCTGGTCGGGTGAGGCGTGAGGCGTGAGGCGTGAAGAGTGAAGAGTGAAGAGTGATTAATACCCCTACCCCTAACCCCTAACCCCTAACCCCTAACCCCTAACCCTCACCGCACGTCGATGTTGATGCGCACCGTCGGGCCCGGGTCGTAGGGGAGACGCGTCGTGTGCACGCCGCCGCGGTGGCGGTAGGTCACGCGGTAGCCGTCGATGCGTTCCTCGACGCGGGTGCGGTGCACGATCCGGCAGCGTTCCTCGTACACGGTCTCGTAGCCGCCGCGTCCGGGGCGGTGCGCGGCATCATGCGCCAGCGAGGTGCCGATCAGGGTGCCGAGCAGGGTGGCGGCGTCGCGGCCGTGGCCGAGCTCATGCCCGATCATCCCGCCGATGATGCCGCCGACGATCATCGGCCCGGCGGCATCACCGCGGTACCCGCTGCGGTGGGCATGGCCGACCCGCTCTTCCCGGCATTCGCGCGCCGGCTCGCGCACCTCGAAACGGCGGACGATCGGTTCCGCATGGAGGACGCGGGCATACTCGGCGCCTTCTCCATGTCCCGGGCGATGATCTCTGTGGCGCGGATGGTCGGCGAGGGAAGCGGGCGCGAACGTCACGGTCAGGAGGGCCAGTGCAACGGTGGTCGTGAGGGTCTTCATATGCGTCTCCTTGCCTGTGGATACGACATCATGCTGGCACGATGAGGCTGAACGGGGGCTGAACGGGATATCCTCCCGGGAGCCGGGAGGCCTGCAGGCGGGCGGACTTTGGTACAGACTGACGGATTTCTGCGGGCTTGTGCTAGATTATGAATTCAAAAACGGCGTGAAATCGAGGAAAGCTCATGACGGACAAAGCCATCCTGACGGTGAAGGACAAGCAGATCGAACTGCCCATCGTGACGGGATCGGAAGGCGGTTCTTCCATCGATGTCACCCAGTTGCTCGCCCAGACCGGCCTGACCACCTTCGATCCGGCGCTCGCCAACACCGCGGTGTGCAGGAGCGCGATCACCTTCATCGACGGCGAACAGGGCGTGCTGCGCTATCGCGGCATTCCGATCGAGCAGTTCGCGCGCGAACCCAGCTTCGTCGAGGCGGCCTGGCTGCTGATCTTCGGTCACCTGCCGCGGCCGGCGGAGCTCGCGCATTTCCGTGAGCGTCTCACCGCGAACGAGCTGCTGCACGAGGGGCTCAGGAACCAGTTCCAGTACATCCCGACGGACGCCCCGCCGATGGCGATCCTGTCGGCCATGGTCAGCAACCTGGCCTGCTTTCACAAGCAGTTCCTCGAGCTGGAGGACGCTGACAAGCTGGTGGAGGCCGCCGCGCGCCTGATCAGCAAGGTGCGCACGATCGCTGCGTTCTCCTACCGCCGTTCACGCGGCCTGCCGTTCATCTACCCGGATCCCCACCTGCGCTATTGCGCGAACTTCCTCCACATGATGTTCTCGCTGCCGTACCGGCAGTACATCGCGCCGCCGGAGATCGAGGAGGCGCTCAATCTGATCTTCATCCTGCACGCGGACCACGAGCAGAACTGCAGCACGACGGCGGTGCGCGTGGTCGGCTCGGCGCGCGCGAACCTGTTCGCGTCCTGCGCGGCGGGGGTGTCGGCGCTGTGGGGCCCGCTGCACGGCGGCGCCAACGTGGAGGTGATCCACATGCTGGAGCGCATCCATCTCGGCGGCCTGTCGCCCGAGCAGTGCATCCGCGACGCCAAGGACAAGAGCAACCCGTTCCGCCTGTTCGGCTTCGGCCACCGCGTCTACCGCAACATCGATCCGCGCGCGCGCATGCTGAAGGCGCTGTGCGAGAAGGTGCTGCCGAACCTGCGCCACAAGGATCCGCTGCTCGACATCGCACGCAAGCTCGAGGACCTGGCGCTGGCGGATCCCTATTTCATCGAGCGCAAGCTCTATCCGAACGTCGACTTCTACAGCGGCATCCTGCTGCGCGGCATGGGCATCCCGACCAACATGTTCACGGTGATCTTCGCCATCGGCCGCCTGCCGGGCTGGATCGCGCACTGGAAGGAACAGCACGACGACCAGCACAGCCGCATCATGCGCCCGCGCCAGGTCTACACCGGTTCCGCGCAGATCGATTACGTCCCGATCGACAAGCGCTAGGCCCGCGGGCCTGGCGCTGGCTGCGCCACCAGCGATCGTGATAGCGATACTCGCCACCCGGTAATTTTTAAGAGTCATCCTGCGGACGAATCCTCCTGCCATGTTTTATCGAGTAATGCAACGCGTGTCGGTTGTATGACGGTTTGTTCGCCTGAGTTATCTAGTAGCATTGAATTATATTCGGGAACTGTTTATTGTTATCGCGTTCTAACAGTCGTATAGCGTCATTTTTCCGTCTTCGATCTTTGTGCTTGTGGATGTACTACAAAAACATGGAACCAATACAAAAGGGAAATTGCTATGCACAATCGCATTGTCGCGTTGATGATTACGCTGATCCCGACCTGCCTGGTGGGGGCATCGATGTTTGTGATGCCCTACGTGTGAGCAGCAGGGGCTAGAACCGGTCCGGGGTTCGGGCCGCGGCGGTGTGCAGTCCGGCGCCGCAGAAACTGCGAGGAGAGGTGAGGTGAAGCCCCCGGTTGTCCACACAGCCGGGGGTTTTGCATTTCAAGGGGACGGAAAGGGCGCCGGGTGCGCCGGGCTCCTGCGCCCGGCCGGCCGGGCGAAGTGATATATAATGGCGCCGTGAATCCCGCATCCCGCCGGTCACGCGCCGTGACGGGCGGCGGAATGATTCGCGCGCCGATTCCGGTGCGCAGACGACAGACACGACCTCGCCGGCATACCTGGGAAACGATACACCATGAATGAACAGAATCTCCTGGAGCAGCTGCGCCTGGATCCCGGCCAGCGCGACGGCCGCGGCGCGGTGAAGCGCCGCTACTGGATCGCGGGCGGCGCCCTGCTGCTGGCGGCGGTCGGCGGAGGCGCCGCGCTGGTACTGAGGCCGCAGCCCGTGCTGGTCGAAACCGTGACGACGCAGGCGCCCGCAGCCGTCGCCGGCGGTGTCGCGGTGCTCGACGCCACCGGCTATGTCACCGCGCAGCGTGAAGCGACCGTGTCGTTCAAGATCACCGGCAAGCTCGCGGACGTCCACGTCGAGGAAGGGGACACGGTGGCCCATGAGCAGGTCCTGGCCCGGCTTGACGACATTGATGAGCAGACGCAGCTCCGTCTGGCAGAGGCGCGCCTGAACGCGGTTCAGGCGCAGCTGGGCGCGCTCGAGGCCGAGGCGGCGCAGGCCGCGCGCGATCTCCAGCGCCAGCAGGAGCTCAACGCGCGCGGCCTGACGCCGCTGCAGGCGCTGGAGGACGCGCGCACGCGCGCGACCTCGCTCGATGCCCGGCTGGGCGCACAGCGCGGCCAGGTCGAGGTCGCCCGTGCGGAACTGCAGGTCGCGCGTGTCAATCTCGACAGTACGGTCCTCCATGCACCGTTCGCGGGCGTGGTGGTGGCGGTGTCGGCCCAGCCCGGCGAGATCGTATCGCCCATCTCCGCCGGCGGCGGTTTCACCCGCACCGGCATCTGCACCATCGTCGACATGGATTCGCTCGAGATCGAGGTCGACGTCAACGAGGCCTTCATCAACCGCGTGCAGCCCGGCCAGCCCGTGACGGCGGTGCTCGACGCCTATCCCGACTGGCGGATCCCCGCGCAGGTGATCGCCATCATTCCGACCGCGGACCGCAGCAAGGCAACGGTGAAGGTGCGCATCGCGCTCAAGGAGAAGGACGCGCGCATCGTGCCCGACATGGGGATCCGGGTATCCTTCCTGCAGGAGGCCGCCGGCGCGCCGGGCGGCGTGCTGGTCCCGGCCGCGGCGGTCGCGCGGCGCGACGGCGCGAGCGTGGTGTTCGCGCTCGACGGCGAGCAGGTGCGGCGGCGCGAGATCAATACCGGCCAGAGCTACGGCGACATGCTGCTGGTCGAGGAGGGGATCGAGCCCGGCCTGACCCTGGTGCGCAATCCGCCCGCGCAGCTCACGGACGGCATGCGGGTCAGGATCAAGCCCGCCGGCTGAGCCGGCGCGGCGATCCGGGGACTCCTCATCATGCCGGCGTTGATCGAGATCCGCGGTGTCAGCAAGGTGTACGAGCGCGGGCGGCAGAGGCTCGAGGTGCTGCGCCGCATCGACCTCGACATCCCGCAGGGGGATTTCCTCGCGCTGATGGGGCCGTCGGGTTCGGGCAAGACCACGCTGCTCAACATGCTCGCGGGCATCGATACGCCGACCTCCGGCAGCATCACGGTCGCCGGCCGCCGCATCGACACGCTTACCGCCACCGAGCTGGCGCGCTGGCGCGCGGCCCATGTCGGCTTCATCTTCCAGTTCTACAACCTGCTGCCGATGCTCACGGCGCAGAAGAACGTCGAGCTGCCCCTGCTGCTGACGCGCCTCTCCGCCGCGGAGCGGCGGCGCAATGCGCGCATCGCGCTTGATCTGGTCGGTCTCGGCGACCGCGTCGGACACAAGCCCGGCGAGCTGTCGGGCGGGCAGCAGCAGCGCGTCGCAATCGCGCGCGCGATCGTGTCGGATCCGACCCTGCTGGTGTGCGACGAGCCCACCGGCGACCTCGACCGCCATTCCGCCGAAGAGGTGCTGACCCTGCTGCAGCGCCTGAACCGGGACTATGGCAAGACCATGATCATGGTGACCCATGATCCCAAGGCCGCCGAATACGCGCGGCGCATCCTGCACCTGGACAAGGGCTCGCTGGTCGAGGCGCAGGCGGTGGCGTGAGGCGGGCGGTGTGAAATACCTGCACCTCATCTGGATGGGCCTGCGGCGCAAGCGGACGCGCACATTGCTCACGCTGCTGTCGGTGGCCGCGGCCTTCGCGCTGTTCGGTCTGCTCGACGCCGTGCGCGTCGCCTTCACCGCGCCGCAGAACCTCGCCGGTATCGACCGCCTGATCGTGTCCTCACGCTTCTCCATCATCCAGCCGCTGCCGTTCGCGCATCTGGCGCGCATGCAGGCCGTGCCCGGCGTGCGCGAGATTGCCTATGCCAACTGGTTCGGCGGCGTCTACCAGGATCCCAAGAACTTCTTTCCCACCATTGCCGTCAGCCCGCAGTCCTTCCTGGACATCCATCCGGAGATACTCATTGAGCCCGGTCAGCGGCAGGCCTTCATCGCCACGCGCACCGGCACGATCGTCGGCGCGGCCCTGGCGGAGCGCTTCGGCTGGAAGGTCGGCGACAAGATACCGCTGCAGGCCACCATCTTTCCCAACAAGGACGGCAGCATCCTGTGGGCGCTGGACCTGGTCGGCATCTTCCGCGCCGCGCAGCCGGAGCTGCGCGGCATGGAACAGCAGCTGTTCTTCAACTTCGCGTACTTCGACGAGGCGCGCGAATTCGGCCAGGGCACCGTGGGCTGGTACATCGTCAAGGTGGACGACCCGGCGCAGGTCGACCGCATCGCGCTGGCGATCGACCGCCTGTTCGCGAATTCGTCCGACGAGACCAAGAGCCAGAGCGAGCGTGACTTCCAGCTCTCCTTCGCCAAGCAGATCGGCGACATCGGGCTCATCGTCACCGCCATCATGGGCGCGGTATTCTTCGCGCTGGTCCTGCTCACCGGCAACACCATGGCGCAGGCGATCCGCGACCGCATCCCCGAACTCGCCGTGCTCAAGACCCTCGGCTTCACCCACCGCCTGATCCTGTCCATCGTGCTGGCCGAGTCGATGCTGCTGCTGGTGCTGGGCGGGGTGGGCGGCCTGGTCACGGCGCGTCTGAGCCTGCCGGTGATCAGCGCCGCGAGCGGCGGTCAGTTCGACCTGCCGATGGCGCCGCAGACCTGGTGGCTGGGGACGGCGCTCGCGCTGCTGATCGGGGTCGTGGTCGGACTGCCGCCCGCGCTGCGCGCGATGCGCCTCAGCATCGTCGACGCCCTGAGCGGCCGCTGAGGACGGCGGCATGCGCGCCTTCATCCGCTTCCTGCAGGGCGCCGGCATCACGCTCGCGGCGCTTGCCGCCGTCGTCCTGTGGATGTCCGCCCCGCTCCTGCTGCTGGCGGCAAGCCCGGCGCTGCCGGCCTGGCTGCTGTTCTCGCGCGCCGGCCGCCAGGCCCTGGCCGTCGCCGCGAGCGGCCTGTCCACCGTGCCGCAGCGCCTCGGCGGCACCTCGGTGATCGTGGTGGGGATCGGTGGCGTGGTCGCGGTGCTGGTCGCGCTGTTGTCGATGGCGGCGGGTTTCGAGGCCACACTGAGCGAATCGGGCAGCGACGCTACCGCAATCGTGCTGCGCGCCGGAGCGGATGCCGAGGTGTCCTCCGGCCTGGAGCGCGCCGACGTTACGCTGGTTGCGCAGGCGCCGGGCGTGGCGCGCGATGCGCGGAACGCGCCGCTCGCCTCGCCCGAGGTGGTGGTGATCGCGAACATCCCGCTGCGTTCCTCCGGCACCGACGCGAACGTGGTGGTGCGCGGCGTCGGCCCCGGCGTCTGGGGGGTGCGCCCCGAGGTCAGGATGCTCGCCGGCCGGCGCTTCGAACCCGGCCTGCGCGAACTCGTGGTCGGGCAGGGCGCGCTGCGCCAGTTCAGCGGGATCGAACCGGGCGCGGAGATCCGCCTCAACAACCAGAGCTGGCGCATCGTCGGGACGTTCGCCTCCGGCGACGCGCACGACTCGGAGCTGTGGGGCGACGCCGAGACCGTCGCCACCGCCTACCGCCGCAACGGCTTCCAGTCGGTGACGCTGCGCCTGGACGGCGCGCAGGGGCTGGAGCGGCTGCGCGCGGCGCTCGACGGCGACCCGCGCCTGAAGGTGGATGTGGAGACCACGCGCGAGTATTACAACAAGCAGTCGGAGCAGCTCACCAGGATGATCCGCGTACTGGGCACCGGGGTGGCCGTCATCATGGCGATCGGCGCGGTGTTCGGAGCGATCAACACCATGTACGCGGCGATCGCCGCGCGCGCGCGGGAGATAGCCACGCTGCGCGCGCTCGGCTTCACCGGCGTGCCGGTGGTGGTCGCGGTGCTGCTGGAGTCGATGCTGCTCGCACTGGCGGGCGGCGCGCTCGGCGCCGCGATCGCCTATGCCCTGTTCCACGGCTACACCGTCTCGACGCTGGGCGGCAACTTCAGCCAGGTGGTGTTCCAGTTCCAGGTGACGCCTGCGCTGCTGCTGCAGGGCATGCAGTGGGCGCTGGGGCTCGGCTTCATCGGCGGCCTGCTGCCCGCGCTGCGCGCCGCACGCATCCCCATCACCGCGGCGCTGCGGGAGTCTTAGGGATATGGGGACAGATTTTCAATCTGTCCCCATATCCAATCGATGCAGCCGGGGACGGATTTCAAATCCGTCCCCTTTCCTGCACGAGGGTGGAATTGAATCCGCACCCGGTTTTGATGTCCAGTGAGGCTGTACACACAATCCGCGGGTATGTGCGGGGACGGAGTGGAAGTCCGTCCCCGGTTCCATCCATTAGAGAACGGGGACAGATTTGAAATCTGTCCCCATTCCTACCCGCAGGTAGAGTTGAATTCTTCCGTCTGGTTGGAAATAGGGATGGCAGAACGCACTACTGCGTGCAGGAAGGGGGACGGAATTGAATTCCGTCCCCGGTTCCATCCGTGGGGACAGATTTTCAATCTGTCCCCACGGGAGAGACGGTCAGCACACCGGATATTTCCCCGCGCTGAGCTCAGTGCAGAAGGCGCCCATCCGCGCCAGTGCCTGCCCGATGCGCTGCTCGACCTGCGCGCGCACCTCTTCGAGTTCGACGCCGTCCTGCAGCAGCAGTTGCGCCGCCGCCATCCGCGGCCGGTCGACCGGCGCGCCGATCCGGCTCAGCAGCAGCACGTAGGCCTCGCGGATCCCGGCGACGTTTTCCTGGATCTCGCGCGCGAGCTCATGGGCGAGCACGTTGTAGATCTTGCCGACGTGGCTGACCGGGTTCTTGCCGGCCACCGCCTCGGCGCCGAGCGGCCGGTTGAGCGCAATGATCCCGTTGACGCGATTGCCGCGTCCGACCTGGCCGGAGTCGGCGTCCTCGGCGGAGGTGCCGAGCAGGCTGAGGTAGACGCCGCCCTGGCCGCGGCCGGGCATGTCGAGCGCGTTGTGCCGGATCGTCACACGGCTGAAGCCTTCGACTCCGCGGGCGAAGTCCTCCATCGCCGCACCGACGGCCTCCTTGTGCGCGAAGTACGCCGCCTCGCTGCCGATGTGCGCCGCCAGCAGCGGCATGGCGACGGTCAGTTCAAGCGCGTCGCCCTGGCGCAGGCCCATGACCTTGACGTCCTCGCCGGTCTCGGGGAAGCGCGTCTTGAAGGCGGACGAATTCAGATGGTGTTCGAGGTCGAGCACCGCGCGCTCGGTCGGGCTCGGCGGCCAGTAGCCGATCGCGGCCGAGGTGTCGTTGGCGGCGCGCACGGCGCCGGGGCGCGCGAAGATGTCGGTAAGTTCCGCCGAGCCGGGCGCGAGCATCACGCGGATGTCCAGATGGCGCACGGGATCTACGTGGCGGAGATGGTGCTTCAGCCAGCCGCGCGCGCACTCCACGGCGATGTCGGCGACGGGCACCGTCCTGCCGGCCGCGGCAAAGGTGGCGCGGTCGCCGATGGTCAGCTCCATCGGACGCAGCACGCGCCCGCCGCCGAAGTCCTTCTTGACCTGCCCGGCGGCGAGCAGGCCCTTGTCGATGTTGTGGTGCAGCACGGCGCCGAACTCGCGCAGGTAGGCCTGCGATAGTGCGACCGAGATCGTCTCCATGATGGAGTCGCAGATGGTGTCGGGATGGCCGATCCCCTTGCGCTCGACCACCTCGACGCGCTGCTCGGTGACGGTGCGGCCAGACAGGGATTCGACGACGATCATCGGGATATCCATCATGTTGCGTGGGTGTATAAGGTACAACATACGGAGAATACGGCGGAGAGACAACCGGGTGCCGGCCCGGGGCGGATTTGAAATCCGTCCCCGCGGCGGGGCGGGGATTTGCACAATCCCGCGCGACACAGTACCGTAGCGGCGGGCGCCGGCAGCCGGTGCCCGGATGCCGTATCTGATCGAATCTATCCCTGGAGCTCCCATGCTGATTGAAAAGAACAAGGTGGTCACGTTTCATTACCGGGTGAACGAGGCGGGTCGCGAGACGCTGGAGGATTCGCGCGACGGCGCGCCGCTGGTGTATCTGCACGGCCACGGCGGGATGATCCCGGGGGTCGAGGAGGCGCTGACGGGCCGTCAGGCAGGCGATCATCTGGAGGTGTCAGTGCCGCCGGAAAAGGGTTACGGCGCGCGCAACGAGGACGCGGTGCAGCGGATCTCGAAGAGCCATGTGCTCAATGCCGCCAAGGGCAAGGCGAAGTTCGAGCCCGGCATGATGGTGCAGGTCAACACCCCCTACGGCCCGCGCTCGGTGGTCGTGCTCAAGGTCGGCATGACCACCCTTGACGTCGATGCCAATCATCCCCTCGCCGGACGCACGCTGGAGTTTACCCTCGATGTGGTCGACGTGCGCGACGCCAGCGAGGAAGAGATCACGCACGGACATGCGCACGGGGCGGGCGGGCACGAGCATTGAGGGTGAGGGGTAAGGCGTGAAGAGTGGGGGGTGATGGGTGATGGGAAAGAACAGGGTTTTAGCGGTTAATCACTCTTCACTCATTACCCATCACGCCTTAGATCGCATGCCATGCATCTCGTAACCTTCATTGAATCCGGCGCACAGCGCATCGGGGTGCTGGACCGGGTGCGCGGCGAGGTGGTCGATCTGGCGCGGGCGGTGCCGGAGCTGCCGCGAGACATGCCGGGACTGATTGCGCGCGGATCGATGGGCCAGGCCGCGGCGCGCACGGCGCTCGAATCCGGCGCCGCGCGGCTGCCGCTGGACCGCGTGCGGTTGTGCGCGCCGCTGCTGCCCGTGCGCAACGTGTTCTGCGTCGGAAAGAATTACCGCGACCATGTCCAGGAGGTGCAGGCCCCGGGCGCGTCCGGCCGCGAGGCGGAGGCGGTGCCCGAGGCGCCGATCTTTTTCACCAAGGCCACGACCAGCGTGATCGGGCCCGGCGACCCCATCCCGGCCCGCCTCGATCCCACGCAGTCGGCCGACTACGAGGGCGAGCTGGCGGTGGTAATCGGTCGCGGCGGGCGCGGGATTTCGCGCGCCGGGGCCCTTGGCCACGTGTACGGCTACACCATCGTCAACGACGTCACCTCGCGCCGGCTGCAGAAGCTGCACCAGCAGTGGTTCCTCGGCAAGAGCCTCGACGGCTTCTGCCCGCTGGGGCCGGCGCTGGTGACGGTGGATGAGGTCCCCGACCCGACTGCGCTGCGCATCCGTACCCGGGTCAACGGGGAGCTGCGCCAGGACGAGGTGGCGGGGCAGATGATCTTCGATATCCCCGCGCTGATCGAAACCCTGTCGCGTTTCGTCACGCTGGTGCCGGGTGACATCCTCGCCACCGGTACGCCGGCCGGCGTCGGCGCGGGGTTTTCACCGCCGCGTTTCCTGCAGGGCGGCGACCGCGTCGCCATCACCATCGAGCCGATCGGGACGCTGGAGAATCTTGTCAACTGACTGACGGGATTGTGTGCCGGCAGGTGTGTTAATCAAGCGATGCAGCGGTAACCGATGCGCAATCAACATTACCCGGGGACGGAATTCAATTCCGTCCCCTTTCCTGCACGCGGGTGGAATTGACTCTCCCTCGCTTTGAACCTGGTCGGGCTGAAAGCACTACCCTCGGGTAAGCATGGGGACAGAATGGAATTCAGTCCCCATGGATGATCAATGTCACCCGGGGACGGAATTCCGTCCCTTCCTGCAGGTGGTTGACTCTCCCCGCTTTAACCTTGGGCTGAAAGCACTCCTCGGAAGAATGGGGACAGATGGGGGGGGGGGGGGGGGGAGGGGGGCTTTGGGGAAGCCGGCATGGGGACAGGATTGAATTCTGTCCCCATGCTATGGGGTAGGTATGGGGACGGATTTGAAATCCGTCCCCATGCTCTTGTATACCGCCAATGCCTCAGCGCGGCTCGCGGCGAGATCGACGATGGGCAGCGGGTAGGTGTCACCGAGCGTGATGCCGCACGCGGCGAGCATGGCCGGGGGTGCAGTCCAGGGCCGGTGGATATACCCGGTATCGAGCGCGGCGAGCTCGGGTACCCAGCGCCGCACATAGTCTCCCTGCGGGTCGAACTTCTCCCCCTGCAGCACCGGATTGAAGATACGGAACCAGGGCGCGGCATCGACGCCGCAGCCGGCGGTCCACTGCCAGCCCAGGCTGTTGCTGGCGAGATCGGCGTCCACCAGGGTGTCCCAGAACCAGCGTGCACCCTCCTGCCACGCGACCAGGCAGTTCTTGGTCAGCAGCGAGGCGGCCAGCATGCGCACGCGGTTGTGCATCCAGCCGGTATGCCACAGTTCGCGCATGCCGGCGTCGACGATCGGGATGCCGGTCTGTCCGCGCCGCCAGGCCCGCAGCAGCGCGCCGCCGTCCCTGCGCCACGGGAAGCGCTCGAAGCGCGCGTCCATCGGCGCGTCGCTGGTGTGCGGGAAGTGGTGCAGCACGTGCTGCGCGAATTCGCGCCAGCCGAGTTCGCGCAGCCAGGCCTCGGTCCCGCGCGTCTCGAGGGCGCCCGCGGCGCCGCCGCCGGCGAGCTCCCGCCAGGCCTGGCGCGGGCTCAGCTCGCCGAAATGCAGGTGCGGCGACAGCCGCGAGGTGCCGGCCAGTGCGGGAAGGTCGCGCCCGTGCGCATAATCCGCGAGCGCGGTCCGCGCGAACTCCGCCAGCCGGTGGTGCGCCTGACGTTCGCCCGGGGACCAGCGCCCGTAGAATCCGCGGTCCCAGTCCCGGCGCGGCAGCAGCCCGAGCTCGTCGAGGCGGAGCGACGCGATGCCGTCCGCCGGCATCGGTATGGTCGCCGGCGCGGGCAGCGGTGCCTGCGGGGCGCAGCGTTCCTGCAGCCGGCGCCAGAACGGCGTGAACACCCTGAACGGCGTGCCGTCGGATTTGAGCATGTGTTCCGGCGGCAGCAGCGTCGCCCCGGCGTGCAGCAGCAGCGCAATGCCTCGCGCGGCGAGGTCTTCGGTCACACGGCGGTCGCGCGCCGCCGGCGCGGGTTCGTACAGGCGGGTCGCATGTACCGCGTGGGCATTGTGTTCAGAGCACAGCCTGGCGAGGACGGTCGCGCTGTCGCCACGGGCGATGACGAGGCGCGCGCCGCGTGCGTGCAGGTCGGCATCGAGCGCCGCAAGGCTGTGGTGCAGCCACCAGTCGGAGGCCGCGCCGGGCGACCATGGCGCCGCCTCGGCCGGGGCGTGGATATAGAGCGGGATGACCGTATCCGCCTCCTGCAGGGCCGCGGTCAGTGCGGGGTGGTCGGACAGGCGCAGGTCGGTGCGGAACCAGACGACGACGGTCTGCACGGGGCAGGATCCCGGGGCGGCGTCAGATCAGCAGCATGGCGACGCCCAGCAGGGCCGCGCCGGTGCCGAACGCGAAGATGAGCCAGTCGCCCGCGCCGCGGCCGCGTTCGAGCAGGGCGGTGTCCGGGCGCTGGGGGTCGTAGCAGACCGTGATGCGGCGGCCGGCGGGGTAGTCGCGCAGCCAGACCGCGGCGAGTTCCGGGCTCGGCAGCTCCCCGGCGGGCAGTACAAGCGTGCGGCGATAGATTTTCCCGTCGACCCGGTAACTGAATACAATATGCGGCAGCAGGTCGTCGTCCATGCCGGCGGGTTCCGCCGTCTCGATGACGCCGTCCGCGGCGGGCCAGCGGCGCACGGCGCGCGCGCGGGCGATCAGCCGGAGGCCCCACGCCGCGGTGGCGAGACCGCCGAGAATGAAGAGACCGATGATGACCAGGTATGCATTGAACATGGCGCCCCCCGGGGCGACTCTACCACAGTTCGCGCCGCGGTCATCCGCGGGCGCGCCGCCGTCAGATCGGGGTGCCGGATGAATGTGGAGAAGGAAGATGCCGACGCGTCGGCGGGGCGCCCGAACAAGGCGCGGCAGAAACGCGAGACCGAGGCCCTGCGTGCGCTGGCGCAGCGGCTCATCGCGCTGTCGCCCGCGCGCCTGGCGAAACTGCCGCTCGATGACGAGCTGCGCGGGGAGATCCTGGCGGCGCAGGATTTCGAGCGCGGCGCACTGGCGCGCCAGCTGCGCTATCTGATCGGACTGTTGCGCGCGGCGGACACGGCGCTGATCACGCGCGCGGCAGACCAGCTCGACCAGCCGCGGCACGCGGCGGCGCGTGTGTTCCATCAGGTGGAACAATGGCGCGACGCGCTGGTCGCGGGCGACGAGGCCTTGCTGGCGGAATTGCTCGCGCGCTTTCCGGCGGCGGAACGCACGCGGCTGAAGCAGCTGGCGGACGCCGCGCGCGACGAGCGCGCGCATGGCAAGCCGCCCAGGTCGGGCCGCCAACTGTTCCGGTACCTGGCCGGCCTGGTCGGGGAATCATGAATCCCGTCGAGCTGATCGGCACCCTGGCCGGCGTCCTGACCACCATCGCCTTCGTGCCCCAGGTGGTGAAGATCTGGCGTTCCGGCACGGCGGAAGACATCTCGCTGCTCACGTTTTCCCTCTACAGCGCCGGCCTGCTGCTGTGGCTGCTGTACGGGATCGCGCTGCGCTCGCTGCCGCTCATGGCGGCGAACGGCGTCACCTTCCTGCTGACGCTCTCGGTGCTGGCGTTGAAACTGAGCCACATGCGCAGGAAGCGCCGCACGCTCGCGGCGGCGGGGGAGAGGCCGCTGTGAACAGGTGAGGCGTCAGGTGTCAGGCGTGAAGGGTAATGGGTGATGGGTTTATGTGCGTGCACAGGGGACAGATTTAAATCTGTCCCCTGATCAGCGGCCTATTTGCTGATCGTCGCCTGCTCGATGATGACCGGGTAGACGTAGCCGGCGCCGAAGTCGCGGTCGACCACCAGCGTGCCGGTGATCGTCACCTCGTCGCCGACCTCTGCGGTGTCCGTGCTGGTGACGGTGATGTCATTGCTGTCCGCCGCGCCGGTGCCGTCCTGGATGTGCAGGAAGTTCTTGTTCATGATCCCGTTGTTGACCTTGACCACCTTGCCGTGGACGGCGACCTGCTGGCCGTTCAGTTCGGTCTTGTGCTGGTGGACCTGCTCCACGGTCTTGCGGTCTCCGGCCGCCTGGGCCGTCCCGAGGGTCAGGAAGGCGAGGCCGGCGCACAGGGTGATGAGGTATCGCTGCATGGGTGAGTCTCCTTGGTTGATACGCCGTTTTATCACAGACGGGCATGCGTGAACAGGCGGCTTGCGCGGCTCCGTGCTATGCTCGCGGCGCGGGAGGATGTCCTCCGGCAACCCGACCGGACAGCACAGGGAGTTACGACGATGGCAATTTCGATGTACCAGGCCTGCGTCCCGCCGCTCACGCGGACGCTGAACAATCTGAGCGGCCTCCTGGAGAAGGCGGCGGCGCACGCCGAGGCGCGCAAGATCGACCCCGCCGTGCTGATCGGCAGCCGGTTGTATCCCGACATGTTTCCGCTCGCACGCCAGGTGCAGATCGCGAGCGACAACGCGAAGGGCTGCGCCCGCGCGCCTCGCCGGACTGGACCCGCCGCGCTTTGATGACACCGAGACCACCTTCCCGGAGCTGACCGCGCGCCTGCGCAAGACGGTGGATTTTCTCGCCACCGTGCGGCCCGAACAGATCGACGGCTCTGAGGAGCGCACCATCACTCTGGTGATGCGCCACGGCACGCTGACCTTCCCCGGCCAGACCTACCTGCTCAACTACGCGCTGCCGAACGTCTATTTCCACGCGACCACGGCCTACGCCATCCTGCGCCATAACGGCGTCGAGGTCGGGAAGCAGGATTTCCTCGGGAAGTTCTGAGGCGCTGTTCAATCCGGCACGGATTGTCACCGGGACGACGGCGGCGCTACTCTAGCCGTTATCGCGAACCCTTTGGCGCAGACCCTGACGGGACATGAGCGGAACCGAGTCGATCAAGCTGACCCACTTCTCCGACCTGCTGTGCATCTGGGCCTACGTTTCGCAGGTCCGCGTGGACGAGCTGAAGGCGAGCTTCGGCGCGCGGGTCCAGCTCGATTACCGTTTCATCCCGGTGTTCGGCGCCGTTGCGCACCGCATCGAGAAGGGCTGGCAGGCGCGCGGCGGGCGCGCGGGTTATGCCGCGCACGTGCAGGAGACGGCGCGCCTGTTTCCCCATATCGAGGTGCATCCGCGTCTGTGGCTGGACGACGCGCCGGCCTCGTCGGCGAACGTCCACCTGTTCCTTAAGGCGGTGCAGTGCCTGATCGGGGCCGGTGTGATCCCGGCGCGGGCCGCGCCGGGCGCGACCGGGCGTGACATGTTCGAGGAGCTGGCCTGGCAGTTGCGCCTGGCCTTCTTCCGCGATGCGCGCAATATCGCGCGGCGCGAGGTGCAGTTCGGGCTGGCCGCCGGGCTGGGCCTGCCGCCGGAGCCGATCCGGGCGGCGCTGGAGGACGGCACCGCGATGGCGGAACTGTGCCGCGATCTCGATCTGTGCAAGGAGCTGTCCATCGGCGGCAGCCCGACCTATGTGCTGAACGAGGGGCGGCAGAAGCTGTACGGCAATGTCGGCTACAAGGTCATCGCGGCGAACGTGCAGGAGATCCTACAGCGCCCGGAGGACCAGGCGAGCTGGTGCTGAGAGAAGAGGTGTTGCGATGGATGCGGGATTCTGGCATCGAAAATGGGAAACGAATGACATCGGCTTCCACACAGGCGAGGCCAACCCTCATCTCGTCAGATATTTCAGGGAGCTCTCCCTGGAGCCGGGTGGCCGGGTCTTCCTGCCCTTGTGCGGCAAGACGCTCGACATCGCCTGGTTGCTTGCCAGCGGCTATCGTGTCGCCGGGGCTGAGCTGAGCAGGGTCGCCATCGGGCAATTGTTTGCGGGGCTGGGGGTGGAGCCTGAGATCTCGGAAGCCGGCGAGTTGAGCCGTTACAGCGCGGAAGGCATCGACATCTTCGCCGGCGATATCTTCCGCCTGTCCGCCCGGGCGCTCGGTCCGGTCGATGCGGTTTACGACCGGGCGGCGCTGGTGGCCCTGCCCGCAGAGATGCGCGGGCGCTACGCGGCGCACCTGGCGGAGATCACGGCAGGGGCGCCGCAGCTGCTGGTCTGCTATGAGTATGACCAGGCCCTGGCGGCGGGTCCTCCCTTCTCAGTCCATAACGAAGAAGTGGGCCGGCACTATCGGGGCAGTTACGACCTGACCCTGCTCGCCAGCGTGGACGTTCCCGGCGGGCTGAAGGGAAAATGCGCGGCCAGGGAGAACATCTGGCTGTTGAAAGGCCAGGGCCGGGTCAGCGGCTGATTCCGAACGCATTGTCCAGCGCAGCGCGCAGGGTCTGCTCGTCGCGCACGCTGACCAGCACGCCGCGGCGCGTGCCGTCAGGGTCGAACAGCACCAGGACGCTGCCGCCGACCTGCTCGTGCTCCATGAAGATCTGTCCCATCTCGGTGTCGATGTCGACGGCGAGGAATTCGATCCGGCCGGCGTAGTCGGCGCGCACCCGGTCGAGCAGGGTCATCAGTTCCAGGCTCTGCACCGCCTCCTTGTTGTGCGTCAGCACGACCACGTTGGTGCCCTCGCCGATGCGCGACAGGTCGTCGCTGAAGCCCTTGGGCAGCATCAGGAAGGCGATCACCAGCAGGGCGGCGATGACGCCGACGGTGAGCAGGCTGGAGCGCAGGGCGGATCCGGTCTGGGTACTGGACATGGCGCCCATCATAGCCGGTCCCACCGCGAAAAAGAACGGCCCCCGGGCGGGTGGAGGTGGATCGGTACCGCGTTCCGGCAGTAAGATACGTCCAGTCGTGTCGCCCTGAATCAAATCCCGGACCCGTAGACGGAGAGCATGCAGCGTGAGCCAGTTCGATGATGTGAGCGTGGTGAAGAAGGCCAATGTGTATTTTGACGGCAGGTGCGTATCGCACACCGTGCTGTTCCGGGACGGCAGCCGCAAGAGCGTCGGCGTGATCCTGCCCGGTGCCCCGCTCACCTTCAACACCGGCGCGCCCGAGGTCATGGAGCTGACCGGCGGCCGCTGCCGCGTGCGCCTGCCCGGTGCGGCGGACTGGCAGGCCTTCGGCGCGGGCCAGTCGTTCAAGGTGGCGGGCAACAGCCGCTTCGACATCGAGGCGCTGGAGCCGCTCGACTACGTGTGCCATTTCGGTTGAACGGGGCGGGCATGGACACCGGCGGGGTACGCATCGGGGGCCACGCGGGCGGCATGATCGCGCTGCCGCTGCGCATGGGCAACCGCCACGGCCTGATCAGCGGCGCGACCGGCACCGGCAAGACGGTGACCCTGCAGGTGATCGCGGAGGGCTTCGCGCGCGCCGGGGTGCCGGTGTTCATGGCGGACGTCAAGGGCGACCTGTCCGGCCTGGCGGCCGCAGGTGCTCCGCACGAGCGCATCGCCAGGCGCATCGCCGATCTCGGCCTGCAGGGCTACACGCAGCGCGCCTATCCGATCCTGTTCTGGGACCTGTTCGGCCAGCGCGGACATCCGATCCGCGCCACGGTCTCGGACATGGGGCCGCTGCTGCTGGCCAGCCTGATCGAGCTGAACGACACCCAGACCAGCGTGCTGCACGCGGTGTTCAAGATTGCCGACGACCAGGGCCTGCTGCTGCTCGACATGAAAGACCTGCGCGCCATGCTGACCTGGGTGGCGGAGCACGCGAAGGAGCTGCAGGCCAGTTACGGCAACATGAACGCCGTCAGCATCGCGGCGATCCAGCGCGGACTGCTGGTGCTGGAGCAGCAGGGCGCGGAGCAGTTCTTCGGCGAGCCGCAGGTCGCGCTGCCCGACCTGATGCAGACGGACTTCTCCGGCAGCGGCGTGATCTCCGTGCTGGATGCCACCGCGCTGATGACGCGGCCGCGCCTGTACGCGATGTTCCTGCTGTGGCTGATCGCCGAACTGTTCGAGCAGCTGCCGGAGGTGGGCGACGCGGACAAGCCGCGCCTGGTGTTTTTCTTCGACGAGGCGCACCTGCTGTTCGACGGCGCACCCAGGGCGCTGGTCGACAAGATCGAGCAGGTCGTGCGCCTGATCCGCTCCAAGGGCGTGGGCGTGTATTTTGTCACCCAGAGCCCGCTCGACATCCCCGAGGACGTGCTCGGCCAGCTCGGCAACCGCGTGCAGCACGCCCTGCGTGCATTCACCCCCAAGGATCAGAAGGCGGTCCGCGCCGCCGCGGAGACCTTTCGCGCGAACGAAGGCCTCGACACCGCCAAGGCGATCACCGAGCTGGGGGTGGGCGAGGCGCTGGTGTCGGTGCTCGACGCCGAGGGCCGCCCGACCCCGGTGGAGCGCGCGCTGATCTGCCCGCCGGAGTCGCGCATCGGGCCGCTCTCCGACCCGGAGCGCGCCGAGCGCCTGGCGCGTTCCCCGCTCAAGGGCCGTTACGACCAGACGCTCGACCGCGTCTCCGCCTACGAGGCGCTGAAGCAGCGCGCCGACGTGGAGGCCCAGCAGGAAGCGGTCGAGCGCGCGCAACGCGACCAGCCGGTGCTGGCGCGCGCGCCGCGCGGGGCGGGACGTACGCGCCAGACGCCGATCGAGGCCATGGCCCAGAGCGCGGCACGTGCGATCGGCAGCTCGATCGGGCGCCAGATCGTGCGCGGCGTGCTGGGGTCGCTGCTGGGCAAGATGCGCTGAATAAGTATGGGGACAGACTTGAGTCTGTCCCCATGCACTTGGTTTGATGGCTAGATAACTTGCGGTATCACGCCGGCGCTTTATAGAATGGGCCGGATCTTCTCGCCCCGCCCGAGGCCGCCATGCTGGAACAGATCAACCCGGAAACCGTCTGCCGAATCATCGGCGGCATTCGCGAATTTCAGGCCAAGGAGGAGGTGGTGCTGCCCGAGGTGACGGACAGTTCCAGCGACGACTGGGCGCTGCAGGTGCTGGCCGACCACGGCGACGACCTGACCTACGACGAGACCCGCGGCGTGATCGACGACCTGGAGCCCGATCAGCAGATCGCGCTGGTGGCCCTGATGTGGGTCGGTCGCGGCGACTTCCTGGAGACGGAGTGGGATGACGCGCTGGCGGCGGCGGAGGAGCACTGGAATCCGCGCACGGCGGAATACCTGCTCGCGACCCCGCTCGCCGACGACTACATCGAGGAAGGCCTCGCCCTGCTCGGGTATTCGTGCGCGGAGTAATAGATCAGTCGTGGGACAGATTTCAGATCTGTCCCCGTTCATACACGAGAGTCGACGAATAGCAGGCAGGGAACAGATTAAATAAATCTGTCCCCAATTTATGTCCGGGCAGGAAAGAACCAGCTGCGTGCCGGAACGGGGGCGGACTGGCAGTGCGTACCCATGGAATAAGCGGAATGCGATGAAGGCGAACGAAGTGAAGCGTGGCATGGTCATCCAGGTGGACGGCCAGAACATCCTGATCCTGCAGACCACGGTGCAGACGGCGTCCTCGCGCAGCGGCAACACGCTGTACAAGATGCGCGGCCGCAATATCGTCACGCGGCAGAAGTTCGAGCGCGGCTTCAAGGGCGACGAGGTGGTGGAGGAGGTGGAGTTCGCGCGCCGTCCGGTGCAGTTCCTGTTCCGCGACGCCGACGGCTGCACCTTCATGGACAGCGAGAGCTACGAGCAATTCACCGTATCGGCCGAGTCGATCGAGGAAGAGCTCCAGTACATGGGCGAGGGGATCGAGGGTCTGGCAGCGCTGGTGGCGGACGACAAGGTGCTGGGCATCGAACTGCCGCCGACCATCACGCTCGCCATCACCGAGTGCGCGCCCGGCATCAAGGGCGCCTCCGCCTCCGCCCGCTCCAAGCCGGCGACGCTGTCCACCGGGCTGGTGGTGCAGGTGCCGGAATACCTGGGGCCGGGCGATGTGATCAAGGTCAACACCGAGACCGGCGCCTACATGTCACGCGCCTGATGCCATCAACCGCTTGCCGATCCTTCACCCGCGCCGTCCACCCTGGAATGTTGAAACCGGGCCGGATGCCGTGCTAGCCGGCGCCCAAACCGACGCACCCCTGCGCCTGCTGAACAGCGTGTTCGGCCACCCGGAGTTCCGCGGTGCCCAGCGCGAGATCGTGGAACACGTGGCAGCGGGCGGCGACGCGCTGGTGCTGATGCCGACCGGCGGCGGCAAGTCGCTGTGTTACCAGCTGCCGGCGCTGCTGCGCCCGGGTACCGCGCTGGTGGTGTCGCCGCTGATCGCGCTGATGCAGGACCAGGTGGACGCGCTGCGCCAGCTCGGCGTGCGCGCCGCGCTGATCAACTCCACCCTGGACGCCGACGCCGTGGCCGCCACCGAGCGCGCGCTGCGCGCGGGCGAGCTCGACCTGCTCTATTGCGCGCCCGAGCGCCTGGTGATGCCGCGCATGCTGGCCGCGCTGGAGCAGTCCCGCCTCGCGCTGTTCGCCATCGACGAGGCGCACTGCGTGTCGCAGTGGGGCCACGATTTCCGCCCCGAGTATCTCCAGCTATCGCTCCTGCACGAGCGCTTTCCCGCGGTGCCGCGCATCGCGCTGACCGCCACCGCCGATCCGCAGACGCGCGCCGAGATCATCCGCCGCCTCGGCCTCGGCGAGGCGCGCGTGTTCGTCTCCAGCTTCGACCGCCCGAACATCCGCTACACCATCGTCGACAAGCAGGAAGCCCGCGCCCAGCTGCTGCGCTTCATCCGTACGGCGTACGCGGGGGAGGCCGGCATCGTCTACTGCCTGTCGCGCCGCAAGGTGGACGAGACGGCGGCCTGGCTGGCGTCCCAGGGTGTGCGCGCGCTGCCTTACCACGCCGGCATGTCGTCCGAGGCGCGCGCGGAACACCAGGCGCGCTTCCAGCGCGAGGATGGCGTCGTGATGGTCGCCACCATCGCCTTCGGCATGGGCATCGACAAGCCGGACGTGCGCTTCGTCGCCCATCTCGACCTGCCCAAGAGCGTCGAGGGGTACTACCAGGAGACCGGGCGCGCCGGCCGCGACGGCGCCCCGGCCGACGCCTGGATGGCCTACGGTCTGGGCGACGTGGTGCAGCAGCGCCGCATGATCGACCAGTCGGAGGGCAGCGAGGACTACAAGCGCGTGTCGGCGGCCAAGCTCGAGGCGCTGCTCGGCCTGTGCGAGACCGCCGGCTGCCGCCGCGTGCGCCTGCTCGCCTATTTCGGCGAGGCGAGCGCGCCGTGCGGCAACTGCGATACCTGCCTCGAGGCGCCGCAGACCTGGGACGCCACCGAGGCGGTGCGCAAGGCGCTGTCGTGCATCTACCGCACCGGACAGCGTTTCGGCGCGGTGCACCTCATCGACGTGCTGCGCGGGCGCACCACCGAGCGCATCACGCAATGGGGGCACGACCGGCTGGCGGTATTCGGTATCGGCAGCGAGCTGGACGAGAATGCCTGGCGCAGTGTGTTCCGCCAGCTGGTCGCGCTGGGCTATGCGCGCCCCGACCACGAGGCCTACGGCGCCCTGCGCCTGACCGAGGCGAGCCGGCCCGTGCTGAAGGGAGAGCAGCGCATCGATCTGCGCCGCGCCGCGCCACGCAAGGCGGGCAAGGTTCCGCGCCAGGGCGCGGCGTCCGCCGGCGCTGTCTCCATGGCGGATGCCCCGCTGATGGAACGCCTCAAGGCCTGGCGCGCCGGGCAGGCGCGCGAGCAGGCGGTGCCGGCCTACGTGATCTTCCACGACAGTACGCTCGCCGCGCTTGCGGCCGAGCGGCCGCGCGACCTCGACGGGCTTTCCGCGATCGACGGCATCGGGACACGGAAGCTGGAACGCTATGGTCCCCAGCTGCTTGAACTGCTGCGCGACTGATGACGAAGCAGGGAAAATTTGTCAGTGCAATCAGAAGGTAATCAGCGGATGTCGTGGCGGGGCGGGTGTGGTCTGCAGACCAAGCGCAGGTATGGCCATGATGGCCGCTTTTGTGATGTATTTTGTGGGGATAACGCCGCGCTTTGCCTACGGCGCGGGTTTCTGTATAGTAGCCGGGTCGCAGCTTAATTCTTGTGGCAGTTCGGTAGCCCTCCTGTTGTACGGATGACCCTCCGCAGACTTGCACTACAAGAAAAACTGCAAACATTAAATTTCATTATTGAGGTATTTCCGTGACGACAGGAACAGTAAAGTGGTTCAACGACAGCAAAGGTTTCGGCTTCATCACCCCTTCGGACGGTGGCAAGGATGTGTTCGTGCATCACTCCGCGATCCAGGGCAGCGGCTTCAAGTCGCTGGCCGAGGGTCAGCAGGTGCAGTTCGAAATCACCCAGGGCCAGAAGGGCCCGGCTGCTGAGAACGTGCGACCGCTCTAAGCGTCCAACGCTGCTCACGCAGAGTTAGACCCGAACCCCGCCCTCGTGGCGGGGTTCTTATTTTCCGGGTTCCCTGCCGCGTCCTGCATCCGTTTCGTTCATCCTTCATCACCCAGCTGGAATCGTACCTTGCTCGCAACAGCCAACCTCACCATGCAGTTCGGGGCGAAGCCCCTGTTCGAAAACATCTCGGTCAAATTCGGCCATGGCAACCGCTACGGCCTGATCGGCGCCAACGGCTGCGGCAAATCGACCCTGATGAAGATCCTCGGGCGCGACCTTGAGCCCACCGCCGGCAACGTCAGCGTCGACGCCAACGAGCGCATCGGCAAGCTGCGCCAGGACCAGTTCGCCTTCGAGGAATATCCGGTGCTCGATACGGTGTTCATGGGACATGCCCGCCTGTGGGCGGTGAAGCAGGAACGCGACCGCATCTACGCGAGCGTCGAGATGAGCGAGGCCGACGGCATGAAGGCGGCTGAGCTGGAGATCGAATTCGCCGAGCTGGACGGCTATACCGCGGAGGCGCGCGCCGGCGAACTGCTGCTCGGCGTCGGCATCCCGCTGGAACAGCACGCCGGTCTGATGAGCGCCGTGGCGCCGGGCTGGAAGCTGCGCGTGCTGCTGGCGCAGGCGCTGTTCGCCGACCCCGAGATCCTGCTGCTGGACGAGCCGACCAACAACCTCGATATCAACACCATCCGCTGGCTGGAGGAGGTTCTGGTCGAGCGCAGCAGCACCATGATCATCATCTCGCACGATCGCCACTTCCTGAACCGCGTGTGCACCCACATGGCGGACCTCGATTACGGCGAGCTGCGCGTCTTTCCGGGCAATTACGACGAATACATGATCGCGGCCACCCAGGCGCGCGATCGCCTGCTGAGCGACAACGCGAAGAAGAAGGCGCAGATCGCCGAGCTGCAGACCTTCGTCAGCCGCTTCTCCGCCAACGCCTCCAAGGCCAAGCAGGCCACATCGCGCGCGCGCCAGATCGAGAAGATCAAGCTGGACGAGGTGAAGCCGTCGAGCCGCGTGAACCCCTTCATCCGCTTCGACCAGGAGAAGAAGATCCATCGCATGGCGCTCGAGCTGAAGGATGTCGCCAAGGGCTTCGGCGGGATCCCGCTGTTTAGCGGCCTCGACATGCTGGTCGAGGCGGGCGAACGCGTCGCGGTGATCGGGCCTAACGGCAGCGGCAAGACCACGCTGCTGCGCTGCCTGCTGGGCGAGCTGGCGCCGGACCGCGGCCAGATCAAGTGGTCGGAGAACGCCGTTCCGGGCTACTTCGCGCAGGATCACGCGACGGATTTCGCCGCGGACATGTCGCTGTTCGAGTGGATGAGCCAGTGGAAGCGGCCCGGCATCGACGATCAGGCGATCCGCGCCACGCTCGGCCGGCTGCTGTTCTCGACCGATGAAACCGACAAGCCGGTGCGCGTGCTGTCGGGCGGCGAACAGGGGCGCATGCTGTTCGGCAAGCTGACGCTGCAGCGCCCCAACGTCCTGATCATGGACGAACCGACCAACCACCTCGACATGGAGTCGATCGAGTCCCTCAACACCGCGCTGGAACACTATCCCGGCACGCTGATCTTCGTCAGCCACGACCGCGAATTCGTCTCTTCGCTCGCGACGCGCATCATCGAGCTCGGCACGCCGCGCGGCGTCGTGACCTTCAACGGCAACTACGAGGACTACCTGCGCAGCCAGGGCGTGGCGTGAAGGGACAGGTGCAAAAAAAGGGGACAGATTTTACAATCTGTCCCCGGTATCAAATCACAGCTTGCACTGAGTGCTGGCGCAGCCCAATGTCTTTGAGTCTGCTGCAGTAGCTGAAGAGGACAGACTCAAGTCTGTCCCCCTTGATCTTGCTTACGCCCCGTCGCGATTGCCGCTGCGGCGCGAGCCCTGGTGCTGGGGGCGACCCGTGCCCTGGCGGTGAGGTGACTGCGAGTGGTGGTGCCGGCCGCCGGCCGGTTTGCCGTGCCCGGGGCGGACGGGGCGCTGTTCCGTGCCACCACGACCCGATTGGGGCCGGCCGCCATGGGCGCCGCGGCCGTTGACGATCGGCTCAGGCCTGATCGACGGATCCGGCTCGTATCCCGGCACCACCACCCGCGGCAGTGTGCGCTTGATCAGGCGCTCGATGTCCTGCAGCAGCTTGTGTTCGTCCACGCATACCAGCGAGATGGCGGCACCCTCGTTTCCGGCGCGGCCGGTACGGCCGATGCGGTGCACATAGTCCTCCGGCACATTGGGCAGCTCGAAGTTCACCACATGCGGCAGCTGGTCGATGTCGAGGCCGCGTGCCGCGATATCGGTCGCCACCAGCACGCGCACCGTCCCCTGCTTGAAGTCCGCCAGGGCGCGCGTGCGCGCCCCCTGGCTCTTGTTGCCGTGGATGGCGGCGGTGCCGATGCCGTCGCTCTCGAGCTGGCGTGCGAGGCGGTCGGCGCCATGCTTGGTGCGGGTGAACACCAGCACCTGGCGCCAGTTCTGCGAACCGATCATGTACGACAGCAGTTCGCGCTTGCGCGTCCTGTCAACCGGATGAATCACCTGGGTGATCAGTTCGGCGGAGGCATTGCGGCGCGCCACCTCGATCAGTGCGGGCTGGTGCAGCAGGGTGTCGGCGAGCTGCTTGATCTCGTCCGGGAAGGTGGCCGAGAAGAGCAGGTTCTGCCGCCGCTTCGGCAGCAGGGCGAGGATTCGGCGGATGTCATGGATGAAGCCCATGTCCAGCATGCGGTCCGCCTCGTCGAGCACCAGGAATTCGATCCGGGACAGGTCGACGTTTTTCTGCGAGACGTGGTCGAGCAGGCGTCCCGGCGTCGCCACCAGGATATCAACGCCGCGGCGCAGGGCCGCGATCTGGGGATTGATGCCGACACCGCCGAAGATGATCGCGGACTTGAGCGGCAGATGGCGGCCATAGGCGGCGACGCTCTCGCCTACCTGCGCCGCGAGCTCGCGCGTCGGCGTCAGGATGAGGGCGCGCACGTGGCGGCGGCCCTCGGTGTGCGGACGCGCGCTCATCAGCTGCAGCAGCGGAAGCGTGAAGCCGGCCGTCTTGCCGGTGCCGGTCTGGGCGCCGCCCATGATGTCGCGGCCGGCGAGGATCACCGGGATGGCCTGGCGCTGGATCGGGGTGGGCTCGGTATAGCCCTGTTCGGCGACGGCGCGCAGCAATGCGGCCGACAGGCCGAGGGTATCAAATGACATGGAATTCTCCTGCTTGGGTGTTCCCGGATTAATTTCGAGTCCGGGACATCGGGTGTGATGAACGGTTGTCTCGGGTCCGCTGGGCTGGACTCAATCGGGGGCGCGGAGGGCCCCGCGCTGGCATGGCGGCCATTATACGTAAATCTGCCGCCGGATGTGTCCCTTTTTTTCGCCGCCGCCCGGCGGAGCCCGCCGGGCGGCCCCCGGATCGACCTCGTGGCCTTGATGAGGCACAGTGGAATCCGCCCCGGATCGCGGCGCGCCGCCATCGGCTGCAGCATACCCCCCGGGGTGTCGCGCCGGGCGCGGCGAGGTATCATGTGCGGAGATCATCCGGCCGCCGTGGCCGCAACGGGAGGAGCATGAACGGAAAGACCAAGACCGAGAACATGGCATTGTTCTGCGATTTCGAGAACGTGGCGCTTGGCGTGCAGGATGCACGCTACGCCGCCTTCGACGTCCAGAAGGTGCTGGAGCGGCTGCTGCTGAAGGGCAGTATCGTGGTGAAGAAGGCGTACTGCGACTGGGAACGCTACAAGGAATTCAAGAAGTCGATGCACGAGGCGGCCTTCGAGCTGATCGAGATTCCGCACGTACGCATGTCCGGCAAGAACTCGGCCGACATCCGCATGGTGGTGGACGCGCTCGACCTGTGCTACACCAAGGCGCACGTGGACACCTTCGTCATCATCAGCGGCGACTCAGACTTCTCGCCGCTGGTGAGCAAGCTGCGCGAGAACAACAAGGTGGTGATCGGTGTCGGCGTGAAGAAATCCACCTCCGACCTGCTGATCTCCAACTGCGACGAGTTCATCTTCTACGACGACCTGGTGCGGGCGACGGAGAAGCAGGCCAAGGCCAAGGCGAAGCACAAGAAAGCGCAGCCCAAGACGGCGAAGAAGACCGAGGAGGGCGTGCAGGAGGACAAGAAGCAGGCGGCGCTGGACCTGGTGCTGGAGACGGTCGCCGACCTGTTCGAGGAGCGCGGCGAGGAGGAGAAGGTGTGGGGCTCGATGGTCAAGCAGGCGCTGAAACGGCGCAAGCCCGGTTTCAACGAGACCTACCACGGTTTCCGCACCTTCGGCAAACTGCTGGAGGAGGCGCAGGAGCTCAAGCTGCTGGAGCTGGAGCACGACGAGAAGTCCGGCGGCTATATCATCAAGAGCTACGTGCACGACTGACCGGCGCCAGCCCGACTTGCAGCGTGGCGGCATGCGCAGATTTCCCGGCCGCGCCTGAAGCCGCTGTTCGCGATGCCGGCCGCGGTGGACGGGGCTGGCCCTGCTCCTGTGCGGCGATGCCATGCCCGGGCACGGCATGCCGGATCCTGCTGCATTCCGGCGATCACGCACGGCGCGCGCGAATAACGCGGGATCACCAGGATTCCGCGGTCGCGTTCAACAAACCGGCGCAGGCACTGGCCAGCCTGCGACACCGGGACGAGGCCGGGCGGTCGGCGCCAAGTGCTGTACCTGCGCTATGTACCGGCAATGCATTCTGACATCCCGGATCGCACTGATTCGGGCAGGTTCTATTCAATCGAATTCGTGTAACGTGTCCCGCATCACCTGATATATATCAATCTATTACTGCTTGAAGATCCTGCGGCCTGGCTTGAGTATTAACTTGTTTCTTTCGTCGATTGAATCCGGTCATAAATTTCCTGACGATGTACGGTAATACTCAGCGGCGCCTCTATGCCAAAGCGTACCTGGTTGCCTTTGATGGAGACAACGGTGATCTGGATGTCATCCGAAATTCGGATAGCCTCACCTATCTTGCGAGTCAGTACCAGCATGTTTATGCTCCTGTATGGCTTTCACCCGCGTCTCGCATTCCAGGCGCGACGTAAGTGAGGGATTAACTTTCCGGAACACGTCCGGCACACCCTGATTCCCGCCATGTATATCGTTATAATAATTTCACCAATTACTCGAAGTGTCGGATCAAACCGAAAATAATCTGTAACCGCTGCTCCTCGCCTTTTGCCTTGCCAGTGTTTTTCTGAGAGCCATTTTATATGTATAGTCATAGGCGAAATCGAGAAACACCTGTTCGCTCTGAAACAGGTCCCTGTATTTACCTTGACTCCACGCTACAACTGCCCTGTTGCGCGCAGATCTGGCAACCCTTCTCGCGATTGTTTCCGCCTTCTTCTGATCTACCCCATCTGAGGTTTCGCCATCCTTCAATGTTTTATGCATCAACATGACGGCATCTCCTGTAATGGAATCCTTTGGCAATTCCGGTCACGTTATGCAGCAGATCACGGGGCCGACATGATGTAATCAAGGCAGGCGAGGCAGTGCTGCGTATTCACCTGAATTGGCCGTCGTCTCCAGGGTGCTGCCACCATCGGTCCGGTACTTCTGCAACCTCTGGTACGATCGGTATCTGCCATGTGTCTGTGATAGGAGACACCGAGACATGCAGCCCAGGACGGATCCGGGCGCATCAATAAACTATTTTCTTGATCTTTTGCTTTGCAATTGCTTTTACAAACGCCACTTCGTACGCAACGCTGTAGGCGCAATCAGCAAACACTTCCCGGCTTCGTCTGGTGCTCGGGTCCCACGCCGCAAGGGCCTTGGTGCGCGCGGCATTTGCTATTCTCTTGGCGATTTCATGCGCCTTCTTGCGGTTAATCTCGCCAGATGTATCGTTACCATTCAATGCAATATGCACAGTCATGACAGAATCTCCTGTACCGGTGTAATCCAGTAATTCCGATCACGTAATGCAAATAAGATTGGGTCTAAATGCAGGAAAGCAAGATATACGAGGCATGAATTCATTGCACATGAAGATCAGGAATACTCCCGCCCCGAGCGAGCGCGAGGAAATATCCATGCTGACCATTACACCGAGTGCAGGCTATGGCTACTGCCGGTCAGGCGCTGTATTCACATGTCTCGGAAGATATCAAGATAACTCGATAACCTGCGGTAGCCTGACATCCTGTTGGACGATGTTCTCGTGAATGCACGGAATATTATCGAATTAATGGTGGAGATCCGGAATGACCGGTCTGTTCGATATCGAACAGACCGCGCCATTGATAAGCCGCAATATCCTCTCACCGATTAGTCATAGAGAGCGATGCAAGGGCATATAAACCTGTTTGCTGTTGCAGGCGACGGTTAAGCCAGGGAAGCACGAAGTGAAGTACGGATTAAGACCCGCCACAGGAGGCAGGGATTATTGCCCTCAATTCGCAATCTTTGACTCATCGGTACCCACAACAGCGATGCGCGAGGTTTACCCGCACATCCACTAACGCTTTCCGAGTACAGCGGTGTGCGAGTCTATCGTCATCAGTTTAACCAGAAGGAATAATACATGACCACGCAAAATTACGAATCAAAGTCACATCCCTATGGTAGCGGTAAAAGCTCGGAGTTTGGACGACATCTTGATGTGGCGACGGAGATTTCAGAGGAACAGCGCGACCATATGATCGCGGAAGCCGCGTATTACATTGCAGAGCACCGTCATTTCGAGAGTGGTGACACAATCCATGACTGGTTGCAGGCGCAGAATGAGATAGACAGTAAAATTAATCGTACCCATCGTTGATCAGGCGAAATAATCGCAGGCGGGCGGATTGGTCCGATGCCGGCCAGAGAGCAGGATTCCGCCGGTTTACTCGTCATTGTCTATATGCGCGTGTGAATGACAGCAGAGAAGAGAAAACAGAAGAGGAGATATGCAATGAAAACCAGCACTAAAGATCAGGCAGAGGGCAAGTTGCACAAGGCAAAGGGTAAGATCAAGGAGATGACAGGAAAGCTGATCGATAATCCGGAATTGGAAGCCGAAGGAAAGGGCGAGAACATCGCCGGCCAGGTTCAGGAAAAGATCGGCCAGATTGAGAAGGTTGCAGGGAAGTAGGAGTGAGTGCGGGTTTGCAGGATCTCCTCGAGCCCGCAAGCGCGATTGCATCAGAGTCAGTATCGTTACCGGTAGATAGTATCCGGTTCATGAGTAAATTCAGGAGAGAAGCAATGAAATATCAATATTCTGGAAGTTTCCTGGCGGGCGCGATAGCCATGCTGGTGATGAGTATGCCGGTGCTTGCGTCCAAGACGGATGAGAAAATCGAGTCAACTGTCAGGAGTTCGTATGTGTTCAAGACCTATCTCAAGAGCGATGACATCAAGGTTGAATCCAGGGATGGTATCGTGACTTTGACGGGCACTGTAATCGATGCCTCCCACAAATCACTGGCTCAAGAGACCGTCGCTGGCCAGCCCGATGTCAAACGTGTGGATAACAAGCTGACGGTGAAGGGTGATCAGCCCGCGGAAAATTCCGACGCATGGCTTGTCGCAAAAGTGAAAACCACGCTTTTATTCCACCGAAACGTCAGTACTCTCACCGAGGTGTCGATCAATAACGGCGCGGTGACACTGCGAGGCGACGCAGGAAGCCAGGCGGAAAAGGACCTGACGACCGAGTATGCCAAGGATATCGATGGGGTCAAGAGCGTCAACAATGAGATGACCGTATCAGGTACGTCAGTAAAGAAAGACGCAACAGTGGGTGAGGTGGTCGATGATGCCTCCATCACAGCACTGGTCAAGCTGACATTGCTGAGTCACCGCTCAACCAGCGCTTTGCATACCAAGGCAGTGACTAACAACGGCGTGGTAACACTGAGCGGTGATGCCAGGAATGCGGCAGAAATCTCATTGGCCACCAAGCTTGTCAGTGATGTAAAAGGTGTGAAAGATGTGAAAAACCACATGTCCATCGCCGGCGTAGAATAAACTTGTAGATTGCTCAGAGTCCCGGCGCAATTACTGCGCTGGGATTCGGCAATTCCAGGGGCCTGTAATTTGGTGTTATAGACGATCTGGTCAAATGGCTGGAGACCAGTTTATACGATTGAATCAGGGAGCCTCTGACTAGACGGGTAGATCACCGAAATAGCGTTCAGTAGCTACCGTGTCATCGCGAGTGAGAATCTTGTCTCCTCCTGGCCTACGCGGCCTCTCTCTTCAGTAGCCATACACTGGGCCGTCTTGAACCAGTATGCACCGTTTACTCCGTGGCGGGTATTTCGCTGATTAACTTTTCAAACCCGCCTCATCGAGAAGATATCTGCCGCCTCTATTATGTCTTATCAATTATGTCCCGCCTGGGTAGTACCGGCGGCCTCTCAGACACCCTTTCGGCGCACTGGCTACATCATTGAGATGACTGTGCAGGTTATCACAAGATCGTACGTTGCGGCATGGCTGTACATCGTCAACAGCCAATGCGCTGGACTATGTGCGCCGGTAGGATGCTGGCATAAAGCGACGACTGTCTGATGACTGAAAGAAGTGTTTGCGTATAGTTCAGAGCAAGGCACTGTTAGGACTGCAGAAGCGAAGAACTTACCGCAATACGTACGTTATCGAACATACATGAATGTTAACCTCAATTAAGGTAGTAATTGCCTGATTCGCTCGAGCATAGTTATGCGCACACACAATGTAGCATCCAGAGATAATGACAATGAAAATATTAAAAGTCGTTGTATTGGCGTTGGCAATCACCTTGCTATTAACTTTAATCATCTCTTCCGAAAGCATATCGCAAGAGATGGTAATCGAACGTTCACAGGTTGTGCATGGACATTCCACAGAGAAATCCCGGCAAGATGCGCTTTACTACAAAGCCGGCGATATCTACTATTCAGAACGAATTAAATGTATGTATCAAGAGAATGATGCGAGAGAGCAATGTCAAAATGTCGCAAAAGATGCATACGATGTGACAACGCGGCGCATTGTGAAATATTACAAGGCAGAGGCCGTGTACTACACATCAAAGATGAAATGCAGATCTCTTACTGGTGGCGCTAAAGAAGTGTGCCAGAAGACAGCCAAGCATGCATACGACACCACAATGCGTAACACAGAAGCGCTGGTAGGTGTAGCCGATAAATGATGCTCGCAGGAACGAGCAGAAATCCTGTGATAACTCTGCCGTATGTGCCTGCATTGGTTTCTCGGCGCCAAGTACACTGATAATTATTTAATGCCAGCTAGCGCCCAAAGTGAATAGGATTCACGTAAGGAGCATTCCTTTTTGACTATGTCGGATAGCGTACGGATAGAAGACATTCAATTCGTTATGTTGATATCAGCGGCAGGTAACTGGAAGGAATGATAACGTCCAGGCAAGGTATGCGGGCAGGTTATACCGCATCTTATCAACGAGCATAGAAACAGGCGCGACATGATGACCGATACTAAACAGGCAATTAACCAGTTAACCGATGATCTCAGGGCGGTTATGGGCGATGCCGAAGAGTTGCTCAACGCAATTACAGGCCAGACCGGCGAGGAAATCGTTGCATTGCGATCCCGTACTGAGGGTCACCTGCGACAATTGAGGCAAAAGCTCGGTGACATGGAAAGTAGAGTATTAAATCGCACAAAGGCGGCTGTTCGGGCGACTGATCAGCTCGTACATGATAATCCCTGGCGATCAATATTGATTGCTTCTGGAGTGGGGCTATTGTTCGGCATAGTAGCCGGACGGCGTTAATGTAGTCTTAAAAGAGGATAATAAAATGAATGCACCAAAGGATAATTCGAGGCGTGATTTCCTGAAGAAAACGGCCTATGTCGTTCCTTTAATAATGACGATGAGCGTCGCACCGTCACTTGCGAGCGCAGGGTCGCCCAGGCGACCGCATAACGGCGGTAATGACGGTAAAGGAATGGAGTCCCGATCCCGCGAACGTGGACGACGCCCTCGCCATGGCTTCCTTCACAAGCTTAAATCGTCGATTCGCAAGGCTTTCTGGTAACAAGCGGTATAGAGCCCACTATTCATCATTGGGGCCTGCAAGGGTGAAGTCACTGCGCAGGCCCAGACCATTACAGATGCGTTTTAGCACCCGATGATTGGAGATGAATGGTTTAAAAGCAGGGGTTTGCTACGCAACATCTTTATACCGGAATTAGATTCTACTGCTCGTAATTGTACTGTTTTGGTGGACATCTATATGTGCTAGGTCGCGCGCGGTGTAGGTAGAAATGAACCTTACTCTAACTGATACTCAGCGCAGGGCCTTTGAAACAAGTCGCCCAAAAATTACAGACCGCCGGATTGCATGGTATCAGAAAGTACTGCAATTACGACCACCCTGTAAATCGGCAAGGCCGGGCAGCAGCTCTTTGTAATCGGTGTGATCCCGAGATTCGGATTTCAACAAACAGGGAGAGTTAAATATGGCTAGTAGATATCCGGTTTCCAGTAATGACCAGGAAGCGCCTGGTCTTTTCTACAGCACAAGAACGACCAGTGCCATCAGCAAGGGGGAGGAGGAGGCGCTCGTGAGTCAGGCTATGAAGCAATTCTATACCCGACTTTACGATACACGGAAGGCCGCAATAATTGAGGCAAGGACGATCACTTCCCGGTAGCTGCAATGAAATATGTATCAATACGATTCTGCGGCGTGGCGCTGGGAATTGACATTGATTCCGCAGACAGGCGGCATTATTTGCTGGAACGTCGCCGGCTCTTGCTGATAATGGTGACATCAGGCTATGCGCCCCTCCGTACAGACCGCGCGTAATCGCACGCATATGCTCACATTAGAGCGTTAGACAGTAGGCACGGCGTTTCAGATCATAGCCTCAATAATTAAACGGAGATAACCATGAACAGAGATCAGATCAAAGGACATGTCAAGAAAGCAGAAGGAGAAGTCAGGGAAGTCACCGGCAGGAGCATCGGGAGCTATGTTCTTGTACAAAAGGGAAAGCTCCAGAAAACCGTTGGAGAAAACCAGGCAGGTTATGGTGTTCTCAAGGATGACCTCAAGAATGTCAACGAACTCGCACTGACAGGAGATGTATATGAATTATGAAGCGCGCGATAAGTATGGAGTATACAAAGATGATGCCAGTGGTAATCTCAAGCCCGGGCCCCATCCGAAGAAGGCCAACGCTCCCAATGTGGTCCGCGTCTACAACCGTAACGATGATGAATCCGGTCTAATGACGGATAACCGCGCTGGATATGTACAGCGCAAAGCAGGACAAACGGAGACGTTAAGTACGAAGATACATGATCCGCTCACTCATGATTACGTTATATTTGCGGGAATCACAATAATTATGGCCTTGATGGTTGTGGTGGCTCATTTAACCTACGGCAATCTTGCCGTGGCAGAATGGCAACTCTCAAAGGCGATCGAGACTCTTCCGGGTCTGAATCCATGGGTGATCATCGGTGGGGCTGCTGTTCTCGGGCTCATGGTCATTCTCACGCCGCGACTACGTAGTAGTATGCGTCATCTAGTGCCGTCCTGAACAGTACTCTCATCGTACAGCCGACGTTACATACATAAAACCACTGTAACGATCAGCAGCGCTCGAGCTGAGGACGGCGACACCCTGGATATCCTAGTGAATTATCCGTTGTAACCGGATATCCGCCAGCGTCTGGTGAAAAACGTCGGTGTTCTCGCCGCCGATCTCCACGGCCTTCTGCGCCGCTTGCTCGGCCTCGTACCAGCGCTGCCGGTCGGCCAGCACCTGCGCCAGGTTGTTGAACGCGACCGCGGCCCCGGGGTGGTCCTGGGTGGCGGCACGGAACGCCTGTTCGGCGCCGTGCAGATCGTTGAGGGCGTAACGGCTGTTGCCGAGTCCCATGCGTGCACCGAGACTCTGTGGCCAGCGCTGCAGGGCGGTGGCGTAGGCAGTGGCAGCATCGTCCCAGCGTTTGAGATTTTCCAGCGCAAGCACCGCCTGCAGATACGGCAGTTCCTCCGCCGTCTTTGGCAGCGTGTCCGGCGGCAGGACCACGATGGCCCAGTAATCGCCGCGGCGCCAGGTATGTTCGAAGGTTTGCAGCGAGGTCACATGCCGGCGCTCCCGCCCCGAGCGCAGAACGATGTTGGAGCGCGCCAGGTCGTACCCCACGACCACCGCGTAGTGCCAGAACGGCATCACGGTAAACCCAAGGTTTTGCAATACCAGCACCGGATGGCCGGTGGCGACCTCTTCCGCCAGAGTCTCGAGTTGAGGGCGCAACACATACGGCACGCGCCCGTGACGGCGCGCCGCCGCAAGCAATTCGAACTGCAGGCTGCCCTGGCGCCCCGGCAGAAACACCTGCGGCCCAAGTTCTTCGGGGGTGACGTTCAGTCCTGAATTGTTAAGCATGGTGGCGAGCGCCGCCGGTCCACACTGATACGCTTCCTGCGCGAAGAACGGCACAGTGGTGAGCTCCACCGGCTGTGGGAACTCCGGCGCCGATTCGACCAGCCGTTTCGTTTGCGGCGTCGCGCACCCACCCAGAACCATCAGCAGCACGAGATAAAAAGTGCCCGGACAGCGCCGGGCGCTACTGTAACTACGCATGATCAGGTAACCAGGGGCGGTATTTACGGCATCGCAGAGCCTTTATTGGTGAACGGAAACACGTCGGTCCATCCCAGCAGGTCGGTGATCAGCAATACCAGAAAAATGGTCAGAACCACGCCTAAAACACTTCCGCCGGCGGGCATCGTATCCAGTTTCTGGGCCAACTGTTGCGCCTCGGTGTCGGTAAGCGCAGCCACGCGTGCCTGCACCTGCGCGGGATCGACGCCGAGAGCGGACAGTTTTTTACCCACCTCTTCCCGGTTCAGGGCCTCGTGGATACGGCTGCGGTCTTGCTGTGCCTGGGTCGCCTGTACCACCGCTTCAGTGCCGATCATGGCGGCGTTCGCGGACGGTAAGTGGAGGCACAGGGATAGAATTCCGACAGTGACAGTGGCGCTGACGGTCCGGGAAAAACGGAGGTATATTTTCATGGATCATACTCCTCGGGTTGGCGGTCTGTAACGGATTCTAACTTCCGGGATTCAATCTGGCAGGGCACATAGTCAGGATCCCGTACAATTCAGTGCAAACTGGTTCCAGTCCTATAGAACGAGCACCAATAGCAAAATCACCAGCAGGAGACCGATGACTCCGCTACCCGCCGGTAACTGGTCGAACTTTTGGGAGATGGTCCGGATCTCAGCAACCGTCAGTGCATCAACGCGTGCCTGAACCTGCGCGGGATCGACGCCAAGTGAAAGGAGTTTGGTCTTAACCTCTTCGCGGTTAAGGGTGTCCTGTATGAGGCCGCGTTCCTGTAGTGTCAGATTATCCTGCACCACTGTCCCGGTACCGATCATGGCGGCGCCCGCGGCCGGCAGATACAGGCTCAACGTGAGCAATACGACTGTGGCGGCGACACTGGCGTAGCAGGCGAAATGGCGAATGATGTTCAAGTATCACGCTCCTGGGGACGGTTTCATGGACCAGACAGTGTAAAGCTAGGTTATAGTGTCAGTGAGTTCTGTACGATAGCGAACACAGTGCGGACTAAAAACGACGATGTGCTCTGTGAATCGCGATTTACCGGGCATGTCGATATCAGGCGGGGCGGAATGTCTGATGCCAGTAGTGGAATCACACGGTACCATGCCGCAACCCTTACTGTACGTTCTGCCGGATATCGGGATGGTCCGGTATCGTGTTGACAAGGAAATTATGTATCGATTCGGATCGTCTATAGTGGAGTGCAAAACCGTTATGACTCCGTCGTACAATCTTTCCTATTACGATCACTGATCTCGTCAGATATTGAAACCTCAGCCAAATCTTGGTCCGAACAATCCTGTACTTCAGTACATCATTCGTGCCCGTTTCGATAAACATGCCATCGGTGCTGAGATTGCACGTTCGTGCCGCCATAAAACCGTAACCCGGGATGAATTGAAGATCCACCTCGGTATCAATCATAAAACGAACGAAATTGCGCCGGTCCATTTTATAATCCCCTCATTATGTGATGAGTAATTGGCATGCATTCATGCGCGCCATGGATAATAACCATCTCAAAACCACAGCAACGCAGCGGAGCGTGTTATTTCATTCAGAATAAAAATAATGCCCGGGGAGGAATTGAATTGAACAATTCTTCAGGCACGTGCTCTCAGAAGGAGGAATGGGGGAGAGAGCGAAATCGATATGCTGATACGGATAATTCACAATATTCAGCATGACTCCGGCGATTATCACGAGTATGTTTCCTTCTCTGTTATCCACGCAGAAACAGGATTAATAGACATTAAAAACCAGAGTTAAAAATAAACTTGCCAATGACCGGAAACAGAGAAGATAAAATGATGTGCCGGCGGGATCTGTGCGCCAGCAAACATAGCGCGTATTTTATGGACCTCACTTGCCCACAAACACTAAACAGGGAACTTTCACGAGTGTAATGAAGTTGTTACGCAAGTGAGGCGGTCTGGTAGCCAGGATGTGCTGACCCGCTCGCTTATTCAGGCACGTTGATTGCGAATTGCGCGGAGCACCGGTCAATGCATCCCGGTATTTATCGGGTGTATTACCCTATTGGAACGGACCGGCGGACCAGCGTTGTGGTACGCCGGCTGCAGTGCGCCCGGTACGTAGGCGGATTATCAGCCGACAGTAGAAGTGTCTTGACGGTACTGCAGCTCGGGCAACAGGCGACGCAATTCCTTTCTGACTACCGCGTAGCACTCGCACGTATGGGATTCCAGCCCGGACCGCTCAAGCACTGCAATGTGGCCGCGGCGGTAGCGAATTATACCGGCGCGTTGCAAATTCCCGGCGGCCTCAGTAATGCCTTCCCGGCGTACGCCGAGCATGCTGGCAACCAATTCGTGCGTCATGATAACCTCACTCGAGGGGACTCGGTCGAGGGTTAATAATAACCAGCGGCATAACCTCTGCTCTATCGAATGGTGCCGATTGCAGGCCGCAGTCTGGGTCACTTGTGTTATCAGCGCCTGAGTGTAACGCAGCAACAAGCGCTGCATTATACCGGCGCGATCAAATTCCTTCTGCAGGAAATGGCGCTCAAGCCGGTAAGCGTGGCCCGCGATCTGCACTACGGCCGAGCTTGGTGTGGTATTCCCTCCCATGAACAGGGAGATTCCGACTACGCCTTCATTGCCAACCCCCGCGGTTTCGGACGATGCGCCGGACTCCATGACATAGTGCAGCGACACGACGGCGCTGATGGGGAAATAGGCGTGCTGCAACTGTCCGCCGGGTTCGTAGAGCATCTCACCGAGCGGCATCGGGACCAGTTCCAGACGGGGTGCCAGCCGCTCGAATTCAGCAGTCGGCATAGCGGCCAGAAGACGGTTCTGATTGGGGCTGTGGGGCAATAACATGGCGAACTATCGAAATCTTGAATTCTATTTCTTGGCGGTAAGCTCGACGCCGATTCCGCGGTAACCGATGAAGCGGCAGGACCGGTTAAACATCGGCTCCCCACTCACATGAAAACTTTGTTGCGAGCCGTCAGCATTGACGCGGCTTAAAACGAAATCCAGGAAGGGCTCCCGCGCGGCAATGCGAGCCTGCAGTATCTTGCGGTCCGCCTCATTCCAGCCCTTAGTTCCGTCATCGCTGCTCTCGCCCACAAAGGCGTCGACCCGGATGCCGAGCATTTCCAGGACCGGACCGGAAACCTTGGTGAAGTTCCCGGCCTCGTCCTGTTCCCAATACCAGTCGGAGGCCAGCTCGGTCAGGCTGCGATAACGCGCTTCGCTTTCACGCAGTTCCGCGGTCCGTTCCAGCACCGTCTGTTCCAGAACCACGTTGTAATTCTGGAGTCGTTTGTGCAACAGCCGTACTTCCAGCATGTTGTGGATGCGGGTCCTGACTTCGACCAGATCAAACGGTTTGCTGATGAAATCCTTTGCACCGGTCTGCAACGCGCGCAGCTTGTGACCCGGTTGGGCGGTGAGCACGACGACCGGGAGGTAGCTGTCGGCATCGTCGGTCTTGAGACCTTCCATCACCTGGAATCCATCCATGCCGGGCATTTGCAGGTCGAGCAGGATCAGGTCATAGTGGTTCTTGCGATGCAGTGCGCAGACCTTCTGCGGGTTGACCGTAGAGGAAACGCAGGTGTAGCCCGCCTCGCCCAGCAACTGCTCGAGCAGGATGATATTGACCTCCTGATCGTCAACAATCAGGATCCTGGCTTTAAGAATGTCGGCAGCAATGGTAAGCATGTTTATTTCTCTTTATTTGCGCTGTCCGCTTCCGTTTTCGATACGTACAGCGCCATATCCAGCGTATCCATGAATTCATTGACCTTGATGGGTTTGGTGAGATAACGGAAAAAACCGGCCCGCAGACCCTTCTCAATATCGCGCGGTATGGCGTTGGCGCTGAGCGCAATCACCGGGATGTGCGCTGTTGAAGGATCTTCTGCCAGGATTCTCATCGCCTTGATACCGCTGATGCCAGGCAGGTTGATATCCATCAGGATGACATCCGGCCGGGAGGAGCGCGCAAGCTCGACGCCGCGGTTTCCGTCCTTCGCACTCAATAAGCGGATATCGGGCCGGCGTGCAATGAGATCCTCGACCAGCATCAGATTGGCGGGGTTGTCCTCGACGTAGAGGAGGGTGCGCAACCGCCCGTCGGCATGAGTTTTCGCATGGGCGGATACCGCGGGTTCGCCTGCGCCGGCAGCAGGGTGTAATTCAGACGTCAGATTCAGTTCGATCCAGAACACACTGCCCGTCCCGACAGTGCTTTCCACGCCTATGACTCCATCCATCAGTTCGACCAGCCGCTTGCTCACCATCAGGCCGATGCCTGTGCCTTCCTCGATACCGGCCTCTTTTCCCAGCCGGTTGAACGGCTGAAAAAGCTGCGCCACTTCATCCGCGGCCAATCCTTCGCCGGTGTCCTTGACGCAAATGCGAATGTGTCCTGGGGAGCTCGCAACGCAGTCCACGACGACTGTTCCGCCCACCTTGTTGTATTTGATGGCGTTGGAAAGGAGGTTGATGAGAACCTGCTTTACCCGCGTCCGGTCGGCTTTGACAAAGTACGGGATTGTAAACCGGGGAAAAGACATGCTGATGTTGCGTTTTTGCGCCTGCGGTTCGACCATGGCCTGGCATTCGCGCACGACATCGACCAGCGATATCGGTTCCAGCGACAGCGAGAGTTTTCCGGATTCGATCAGCGCGAGATCGAGGATTTCGTTGATCAGCTCCAGCAAGTACCATCCCGCTTTGAGAATCTGATCGATGCTTCGCTTCTGGGAGAGCGTAGGCGGCGGTGTACTGAACTCCATAAGCTGGGCGAATCCGAGGATTGCACTGAGTGGAGTGCGTAGCTCATGGCTCATATTGGAAAGGAAAGTCGATTTCGCGAGGTTGGCATTATCTGCAATAGCCATGGCCTTGTGCAGTTCCAGTTCAAACTGCTTGCGTGCCGAGTTATCGGTGCCGATTAACAGGTATCCTATGATAGTGCCTAAATCATCGCGCAGCGCCGTGATCGACACGATTCCCGGAAAGCGGCTGCCATCCTTTCTGATGTAGGTCAATTCATAGATATCATCGATTTCGCGCGACGCCTTGAAAGCCAGGGCCTCGAAACCCGGTGTAATGGAGATTGCAAGTTCGCGGCTCAGTGCCTGTGCGCGCGCCATCACTTCATGCGGATCATGGATGTCGCTGGGTGTGATCTTGTTTACGACTTCGGCGGCCGTGTAGCCCAACAGGCGCTCGGCGCCGACATTGAATAATTGAATGATGCCTTTCTCATCGGTGGCGATAATCGAGAAATTGGCGCTGGTGAGGATCGCAGTCTGCAGGGCCCCCGTTTTAATCAACGCTTCCTGGCGCCGCGCTTCGGTAATGCCGCCCGACTCGCAGCCATCGTCGAGAACAACGGGATTATTTCCTTTTTTGGACATGACCGGTCTCAGTGTAAAGCGTACATTAAAATTGAAACAGATCGCGAAGCCCGGCTGCAGGATAAGAGCAGGGAAGCCGGTCAAATAAATATAGGCATTGGGAACGTTGCTGCCTGCCGCCGTCCCCGGACAGTGATGCTCTGTTTGTCACCGCCGGAAAGATATGATTCCGGCCCCACACAATGAAAAACCCTGCGTATCTTCCGGAGAAGTAACAGAGAATTGTCCCGCCCATTCCTGCGGGCGTCTGTACGCCAGGACACATAAGGCAGCTTTTTGCAGTTTTATATGTGCATTCCTGCTTTGAATTGCGTGAGTAAACTGGTCTTAGCTCCGGGTTCGATCGGGTGGCGCTTGCCGCAAAATAACACACGCCGGAACTGGCAGATGAGGTTTATCAGTTCAGCAAAGAGCAGGGCAGGGCCAATTCTCCCACTTGAGATCGTCCCTCTGTGCGCTGTCAGACAGATGGCGCGAAAAATCCAGCGTATACATTGAGATCGGTGCAGGCGCCGCTTCCACGGCCGCGGCCAGTTCTGCAAAACAGTACCACACAGATGCGCGTACTATGAGCATGATGCTCATCCATTATCAGAATCGTGATTGTCCGGCAGAGGTAATATCGTCCGCGCAGATTGACCACAGCGGGAACAGGTGTCTGGCAATGCTGACATTTGCCGCATGACAGGATATGCAATGAATATCGAAAACAGTATGAAGCCGCCACTGGCCAATCCGGTCACGTCATTCCGTGCAATCAACTCGCCGCGTACCAGGAATCAGCTCCGGGCGACTGCCACTGCCGACGCTCTTGCGATCAAAGCAAGATGGATAACGCAGATAGGTGAAACCAGAAAGATATGGAAGAAAGTTACTCCCGAGGGTATGGCGAAAGTGAATGTAATTATCACAAACTCACAGGACAAGTGCAGATTTACTTCAAAATCAGCCATGAAGCATCGGACATGAGAGTGAAGGACAACCTGGACACACACTGTTTCATGACCTGATCGAACTTCAGGTTAAAGTGAGATTAGTGGTCAGCATACGCAAACGATGAGGCGCGAGACCCTGTTCAAGGCGTTTCTTCGAACTGCCGCCGCGTACGGCGTAAGCTGGCGCAGCGACCGCTTCAGCCACAATGAGGATGACGATCAGACGCCGCTGCGCGCGGAGTTGTTCAGTGCAGATCAGATGGAGCAGCGCGGCAAGGTTCTGGCGGGTGAACACACCCTGAGCAAATCCGACGCGCCAGATCGACTGCTGAGGCGGCTGGATGACAACGAAACGATTTTGATCGAAACCCGCAGCCTGCTGACAACTGCGGTCAAGGAAAAACTCCGGATCGCCCCCGCGGGAGAGTGGCTGCTCGACAACTACTATCTGATCGAAGAGCAGATCCGCACCGCCAGACAGCACCTGCCGAAAGATTACAGCCGGGAATTACCACGTCTTGCGCAAGGACCCTCCCGAGGATTGCCGCGCGTGTATGACCTTGCATTGGAGGCGATCTCGCACGGCGACGGGCGTGTGGATTCGGAAATCCTCAGCCGTTTCGTGGCGGCGTATCAGACTGTCACTCCGCTTACGCTGGGCGAGCTGTGGACGATTCCGATCATGCTGCGCCTGGCGCTGATCGAGAATCTGCGCCGTGTGGGCGCACGGATCACCACCGCCAGAATCCATTTTAACCAGGCGCAGGCCTGGGCGGACCGGATGATGGTGATCGCCGAAAGCGATCCAAAGAGCCTGATTCTGGTGATCGCCGACATGGCGCGGTCGAACCCGCCGATGGTGAGTCCGTTCGTAGCAGAACTGGCACGCCGCCTTCAGGGTCATGGCCCCTCCCTTGCTTTACCGCTCACCTGGATCGAGCAGAGACTCGCCGAATCGAGTCTTACAATCGAGCAGATGGTGTTGTCGGAGAACCAGCAACAGGCGGCGGACCAGGTATCGATCAGTAATACTATCGGGAGCCTCCGTTTCCTGGGGGCAATGGACTGGCGCGTGTTCGTTGAGACGATGAGCTTCGTCGAACAGGTCTTATTGGAGGATCTCGGAGGCGTTTATCACGGCATGGATTTTGCCACGAGGGATCGCTACCGCCATGTCGTCGACAGGCTCGCTAAGCGCAGTCAACTGTCCGAAACCGCAATTGCACGTGAGGCGATCGGGCTGGCACATCGGAACGCGACTACCAAAGGCGCAAACGATCATTCCGCGCACGTCGGTTACTATCTAATCGATCGCGGATTGCCGCAGCTCGAGTACGCGGTGAAGGCCCTTTTTTCCCCCGATGAGCTTCTGCGCCAATGGCTTGGCCGATTCCCGCTGACCCTCTACCTCGGTGCGATCCTCCTGATGACGGTGCTCTTCGCCGGGGGCTTATTGGCGCAGGCGCACGGCAATGGTGTGGACGGATGGCGACTCGTACTGCTTGGGATCTTGTCGCTGTTGGGTTCGAGCCAGTTGGCGTCGGCACTGGTGAACTGGCTGGCCACCTTGCTGATGAAGCCGCATCTGTTGCCGCGAATGGACTTTTCGCGGGGACTGCCGCCGGACATGCGCACTCTTGCGGTGATCCCGACGCTGCTCAGCAGTACACAGAGCGTCGAAGCGCTGCTCGAGGCATTGGAAGTCGGCTATCTGGGAAACCAGGATGGGCACCTGCATTTTGGCCTGCTGACCGATTTCCGCGATGCGCAGGAGGAGGCGCTTGCCGAGGATGAACCGCTGCTGCGACTGGCCCGGGCCGGGATCGAAAAGCTGAATGAAAAATACCCGGATTCAGAGTGCGACAGATTCTTCCTGTTCCATCGCCCGCGACGCTGGAATCCGTCGGAGCGGATCTGGATGGGTTACGAACGCAAGCGAGGGAAGCTCGCGGATCTTAACGCGTTGTTGCGCGGGAGCGGGCGCGGGAACTTCTCGCTGATTGTCGGAGACGCAGGTGGTCTGGCGGATGTACGTTACGTCGTTACACTCGATACCGATACGCAACTGCCGCGCGACTCGGTGCGGCAATTCGTCGGTGCGATGGCACACCCACTGAACCGCCCGCGCTACGACGAGGACAGACAGCGCGTCTGCGGCGGTTATGGCATTCTGCAGCCGCGTATCGCCGCGAACCTGTCCGGAGCGAACCGGTCGCTCTATGCACGCCTGTGCGGCAGCGAACCCGGTATAGACCCGTATACACGTTCTGTCTCCGACGTTTACCAGGACTTGTTCGGTGAAGGATCGTTCATCGGCAAGGGTATTTACGATGTAGACGCGTTTGAGCGCGCGCTACAAGGACGTTTCCCGGAGAACCAGATTCTCAGTCACGATCTCCTGGAGGGTTGCTACGCGCGTTCGGGGTTATTGAGCGATGTACATCTGTTCGAGGAGTATCCCGCTCGCTATCAGGCAGACGTGAAACGTCAGCTGCGCTGGCTGCGTGGCGATTGGCAGATTGCACACTGGATGTTGCCGTATGTTCCGGGTATGGACAGGCGGAAAGTGCGGAATCCGTTGTCGCTGCTGTCGCGCTGGAAGATCTTCGACAATCTTCGGCGCAGTCTCGCCCAAGCCGCTTTGGTGCCGCTCTTGCTTCTGGGCTGGTTCGTGTTGCCACAGCCCTGGTTCTGGACCCTCGCGGTGGCCGGTATTGTTCTGATTCCACCCTTTATGGCCTGCCTTGTGGATGCGTTCCGCAAGCCCAGGGAAGCACTCCTGAGCCAGCATCTGGCTGCCGTACTGCATTCGGCCGGGCGGAATTTCGCGCTGGCCGGGTTCAGGATCGCATGTCTCCCGTATGAGGCGCTGCTCAGCCTTGGCGCGATCCTGCGCACGGCATGGCGCACGATGTTCACGCACCGCCGGCTGCTGGAATGGTGTGTGTCCGGCGAGCAGGATTACCGGGTCGGACCCGGCGGACCCGCAGCTGAAATAACGTCCTCGTACCGGTCGATGTGGAGCGCCCCGTTTGTCGCCGTTTCGGTGGCAATGGCCGCGATCTGGTCCGGACCTGAAGTGCTGGCGGCAGCCGGACCTGTCCTGTGCCTGTGGCTGGCGGCGCCAGCCATCGCCTGGTGGCTCAGCCGGCCGCTGGTTCGCCGCGAGGTGAAACTGACCGTGGATCAGACGATCTTCCTGCGCAAGATCGCCCGCAAGACCTGGGGCTTCTTCGAAAGCTTCGTCGTTGCCGAAGATCATTGGCTGCCGCCCGACAACTTTCAGGAGCATCCCGGTCCGGTGATCGCACACCGGACTTCCCCGACTAACATGGGTTTGGCGCTGTTGGCGAATTTATCCGCCCATGACTTTGGCTTTATTCCGGCCGGATCACTCATCGAACGCACCGCAAATGCGTTCCACACGATGACGTCGCTGGAACGGCATCAGGGACATTTCTACAACTGGTATGACACGCGGTCTTTGCAGCCGCTGCCCCCCCGCTACATCTCGTCGGTGGACAGCGGCAATCTCGCCGGCCATCTGTTGACGCTTCGTGCGGGTCTGATCGCCCTGCCTGATCAGAATATTGTCGGGGCGCGTCTGTTCGACGGGCTCGTCGATACGCTTTCCATCCTCGCCGACACCGCGCCCGAAACGGTTCAGGCGCCGATCGCCCGGTTGCAGGCGCTGCTGAATACCGCCTGCACTCTGCGTCCCGCGACGCTCCCGGAAGTATTGCAATGTCTCGAGCCGGTGGCAAGCTGCGCGGCGATCCTGACCGCCAGCTTGGATACCACGCCTGAAGGTGAGGCGAAGTGGTGGGCGGACGTTTTCGTGCGCCAATGCCGGGATGCGCTCGATGAACTGAGGTTTCTCGCGCCATGGCTGGTGTTATTGCCCGCCGCTCCGCACTTTCCGGACAAGTACCCGGACAAGTACGCGGACTTGGGCGTAATCCCGACTCTGCGCGATCTGGCGGGACGCGCCGACAAGTTATTGCCGGCCCTGGATGCACGACTTAATGAGGATATGACACCGGAAGAGCAGGTCTGGCATGGTGAGCTGCGCAGGCTGATCACGGCGGGGAGCAACCGTGCTTCAGAACGAATCGAGAACTGCGATCGCCTGGTCCAGCAAGCGACCGAACTAGCGTCGATGGAGTACGAATTCCTGTACGACAGGGCCCGTCACCTGCTGGCGATCGGTTACAACGTTGACGAGTACCGGCGTGACACCAGCTTCTACGATCTATTGGCTTCGGAAGCGAGGCTGTGCACCTTCGTCGCCATCGCCCAGGGGCAATTGCCGCAGGAAAGCTGGTTTGCGCTGGGCCGGCTGCTGACGACCGCCGGTGGCGAGCCGATTCTGATGTCGTGGAGCGGTTCGATGTTCGAGTATCTGATGCCGCTGCTGGTGATGCCGGCTTATGACGGCACGCTGCTCGACCAGACCTGCCGGTCTGCAGTGGCGCGGCAGATCGCATACGGCAGCCAGCGTTCCCTGCCATGGGGCGTGTCGGAGTCCGGCTATAACACCGTCGATGCGAACCTCAACTTTCAATATCGCGCGTTCGGCGTACCTGGTCTCGGCCTGAAACGCGGATTGGCGGATGATATGGTCGTTGCCCCGTATGCCTCCGCGCTGGCTTTGATGGTGACGCCCGAGGCTGCGTGCGTGAATCTGCAGCGACTGGCGGCCTGTGGGCTCGAAGGCCGGTTCGGGTTCTATGAGGCCATCGACTACACGCCTTCACGTCTGGCACGCGGCCAATCGAGCGTCGTTGTGCGTTCGTTCATGGCGCATCACCAGGGCATGAACCTGCTGTCACTGACCCATCTGATTCTCGATCGACCGATGCAGCGGCGTTTTGAATCGGACCCCTTGTTCCAGGCTGCCATGCTGCTGCTGCAGGAGAGGATTCCGAGGAATTCCGTGATCCGCACGCGCGTCGGTGAACATGAAGAAGACAGTGCCTTTTCCGATGCTCCGGGAGCGCCGGTGCAGACGCCCATCGGCGCAGAAACGCCGACGCCGGAGGTGAAGCTGCTGTCGAACGGCCGCTACAACATCATGGTCACCAACGCGGGCGGCGGCTACAGCCGTTGGAAGGACCGTGCGGTCACGCGCTGGCGCGAAGACAGCACATGCGACAACTGGGGCACTTTTATTTATCTGCGCGACGTAAGCAGCGGCGATTACTGGTCGGCCACACACCAGCCGACGCTCAAGCGGGCGGAGAGCTACGAAGCGATGTTCTCCGAGGGGCGCGCCGAATACCGTCGCCGCGATCATGATTACGAGGCATATTCGGAGATAGTAGTATCGCCGGAGGATGATATCGAACTGCGCAGGGTGCGCATCACCAACCACTCCCGTGTGCGCAGGATAATTGAGGTCACCAGCTACGCGGAGGTGGTGCTGGCGGCGCCGGCCGCGGATGCCATGCAGCCCTCGTTCGGAAACCTGTTCGTACAGACGGAAATCATTCCCACGTGCCGCGCGATCCTGTGCACACGGCGGCCGCGCTCGGTGAGCGACCAGACACCGTGGATGTTTCACCTGATGGCAACGCATGGGGCCGACATCGGCAAGATATCCTACGAAACCGACCGCATGCGCTTCATCGGCCGCGGGCGCACGGTCGCGGCGCCGCTCGCACTGAGCGGGATTGCTGATCTCTCCGGCAGCGAGGGTTCTGTTCTGGACCCGATCGTAGCGATCCGCTGCCGCATTGTGATCGAGCCCGGGCAGTCGGCGACGATCGATCTGGTGTCTGGTGCCAGCAACAGCCGCGAGGCCTGCATGGAGCTGGTCAAGAAATACCAGGACCGCCATCTTGCCGACCGGGCCTTTGATCTTGCATGGACTCACAGCAGCGTGAACCTGCGGCAGATCAATGCCACCGAGGCCGACGCACAGCTCTACGGACGCCTGGCGGGCTTCGTGCTCTATGCCAATGCAGCGCTGCGCGCCGAGGCCGGCATTATCATGCAGAACCGGCGCGGGCAGTCCGGTCTCTGGGGTTACGCCATTTCCGGAGATCTGCCGATCGTACTGCTGAAGATCGCAGACGAGGCCAATATCAATCTTGCGCGCCAGATGATCCAGTGTCACGCGTACTGGCGCCTGAAAGGGCTGGCAGTCGATCTGGTGATCTGGAATGAAGACCACGTCGGCTACCGCCATCGGCTGCAGGACCTTATTGTGGGGCTGATCGCCACCGGCACTGAAGCCAACGCGATCGACCGGCCCGGTGGCATATTCGTGCGTTCCGCCGAGCAGATTTCGAATGAGGATCGCATCCTGCTGCAGGCGGTCGCGCGCGTCATCATCGCCGACAGCCATGGATCCCTGGTGGAACAGGTTAACCGGCGGGGTTTTGCGGATAAACGGGTAGCTCGGCTAAGGCCAACCAGGGCCCATCGTCCCGAACCTGCCGCGCTGCCCGATACGCCTCGACAGGACCTGATTCTCGGCAATGATCTGGGAGGATTTACGGCGGATGGGAGCGAATACGTCATTACCACCGTGCAGGCGCAAATGACGCCGATGCCATGGGTGAACGTGATAGCTAACCCGGGCTTCGGAACTGTCGTGTCGGAGAGCGGCCTCGCCTACACCTGGAGCGAGAATGCGCATGAATTCCGGCTGACGCCCTGGAGCAACGATCCGGTCGGAACGTCGGGCGGGGAGGCCTTCTACCTGCGCGATGAAGAAAGCGGACATTTCTGGTCGCCGACCCCGTTACCTAGCCGCGGAGCTATGCCGTACCTCAGTCGACACGGGTTTGGCTACAGCGTATTTGAACACACTGCGGGCGGTATCCATTCAGAGCTGTGGGTTTACGTTGATCTCGAAGAGGCTGTCAAGTTCTCAGTGTTGAAGGTGCGGAATGGATCAGGCCGAATGCGACGGCTCTCCGCCACCGGTTATGTCGAATGGGTGCTCGGCGATCTGCGTCCGAAAACAGCAATGCATGTGGTCACCGAGATCGATCCCGCCAGCGGGGCGCTGTTCGCACGCAATGCCTACAACACCGAGTTCGTCGGTCGGGTCGCGTTCTTTGATGTCGACGATATCTCGCGAACGCTGACCGGTAACCGCACCGAATTTCTCGGACGCAACGGCACATTGGAGAATCCGGCGGGACTGTCGCGCACGCAGCTATCAGGTAAAGTCGGCCCGGCACAGGATCCCTGCGGCGCGATCCAGGTTCCCTTTGATCTGGCTGACGGGCAGGAGCGCGAGATCATCTTCCGGCTTGGCGCCGGAATCGACCTCGAGCAGGCGCGCAAACTGGCGCAGCGCATGCGGAAAACAGGCACGGCGCGCAATGCACTGGAAAAGGTGCGGCAATACTGGACGCACACGCTCGGAGCCGTACAGATCGAAACACCCGATCCGTCCCTGAACGTGTTGGCCAACGGCTGGCTTCTCTACCAGACGCTGGCCTGCCGCCTTTGGGCGCGCAGCGGATTCTACCAGTCGGGCGGAGCGTTCGGATTCCGCGATCAGTTGCAGGACGTGATGGCGCTGGTGCACGCGGAACCTCGGCTGGTGCGCGAGCACCTGCTGCGTTGCGCAGGGCGCCAGTATCCGGAAGGCGATGTTCAGCACTGGTGGCATCCGCCTTACGGACGCGGCGTGCGCACGCGCTGCTCGGACGACTATCTGTGGCTGCCGCTCGCGACCTGTCGCTATGTATTGAGCAGCGGAGATACCGGCGTGCTCGACGAGAGCGTGCATTTCCTCGAGGGCCGCACGCTCGGCGTAGAGGAGGAATCGTACAGCGACATGCCTGGTCACTCCACGGATGCAGCCAGCCTGTACGAGCATTGCGTGCGCGCGATTCTGCAAGGGCTCCGCTTCGGCGAGCACGGCCTTCCCTTGATGGGCTCCGGTGACTGGAACGACGGCATGAACCTGGTCGGAATACACGGCAAGGGTGAAAGCGTGTGGCTGGCGTTCTTTCTCTACGAGGTGCTGATGTCGTTTGCCGAGCTCGCACACCTGCACGATGATCCGCCCATCGCCGAACGCTGCCGCAAGGAGGCCCAACTCCTGCGCCGAAACATCGAGCAGCACGCCTGGGACGGTGCATGGTATCGCCGCGCCTACTTCGACGATGGATCACCACTCGGTTCGTCGTCCAATCACGAATGTACGATCGATTCGATCTCGCAGAGCTGGTCGGTGCTCTCCGGAGCAGGCGACCTTGAACGATCGAGCATGGCGATGGATGCAATGGACAGGCGCCTTGTGCGCCGCGACCATGGCTTGATCCAGCTGCTCGACCCGCCGTTCGACAAGTCGGCAATGAATCCCGGCTATATCAAGGGCTACGTCCCCGGAGTTCGCGAGAACGGCGGCCAGTACACGCACGCGGCGGTGTGGGCGGCGATGGCCTTTGCAGCCCTCGGCGACAGCCGTCGGGCCTGGGAGCTGCTCGCGCTGATCAACCCGCTGAACCATGTACAGACCGCGCAGGCCGTTGACATATACAAGACCGAACCATATGTCGTAGCCGCGGATGTCTATGCGATTGCGCCACACACCGGCCGCGGCGGCTGGACCTGGTACACCGGTTCGGCGGGCTGGCTATACCGGCTGATTGTGGAATCGCTGCTGGGGCTGAAGCTGGAGGATGGCCGGCTGCGGTTTACGCCCTGCATTCCCGAGGATTGGACGGAATTCTCACTGAGATATCGCTATTGCGGTACGACCTACCGGATCTCCATTCTGCAAATGTCTGCCGCGGAAGGAGCCACGGTAACACTTGATGGCATCGCACAAACCGATAATACCATTCCGCTGACGGACGATCATCTGGATCACACGGTCGAGGTGAGAATCAAACCGTCGCGCCAGGGAGAGCAAGGCAATAGCGGGAAGCCCCCGTGGCAGGGACATGAGCGAGGGCCGGCGGGAAGAGTCAGGAGCGGGCATTGCGGAGCAGGGCCATTGTGACAGTCGGCGCGCAGGGCCGCCGCAAAGGTGGGTGTTGACTGCGGGATGCCCCCGCGCATATCCAGATCACGGCAGAAATCCACATCAAGATCGGTTCAGTCGTCACTCCACGTGCGAAGTTTGTCCGGATCGATCTCGTTTTGCTGCTTCTTGGCCTGTCGGTTCAGCTTCATTAAATAGAAGACAAAACCTGTGCCGATGAACAGCAATACAGCCAGGCCAATAGTTGTAACCATGTTCATATGGTGTGCGTCCGCATGACGTTGGACTGCTAGTTCATGACGCGATCGTAAACCGCCATGTCGGCCTGATAGCATCCACACGAGGCGGCTTCCAGGCCTTTTCGGTTGAGCACCGTGATTGTACCGCGGCTGTAGTTGATCAGCTTGCGTTTCTGCAGTGAGCCTGCGGCCTTGGTGATGCCGACCCGGCGTACGCCCAGCATGAGGCCGAGGAATTCATGGGTGATATACATCTCGTCCGAGTGCGCGCGGTCCTGAGTCATCAGCAGCCAGCGGGCGAGACGCGCCTCCACCACATGAAAACGGGTGCAAGCAGCCGTCTGCGCGAGCTGGCTTATCCGTATATAGATATAGCGATTCATCCAGCATTGCAGTGCCGGGCTCTGCAGGAGTTCACGCCTGAACAGGGCGGCCTTCATGCGCAATGCAGGACCCTCGCCCTGCACCAATGCGTGCAGCGGGGCAGTGTCTACTCCAAGTACGATGGAAATGCCGTGCATGCCTTCGTTTCCGACCAGGGCGACCTCCAGGCCGGCGTGGCTGTCGAGCGGGTTCACCAGGGAAATATAGCTTTCGGTGGGAAAGTAAACATGACGTATAGTCTCGCCGGGTTCGCAGAGAACGTCGGCAAAAACAAGCTCTACCTGTTCACAGCCCACAAGGAAATGTTGCCGGTCCTTGCGGGGTAGCGCGGCAAGCAGACGATTCGCATGGGGTACGCGCGCCGTGGTGGAAATCGAAACCTCCTATGCTGGCGGGCCTGAAGCCGGCAGACGAAACTATTATGTTCGCCGATGATAGGAGGAACTGTTAACAGACTCTGTACGCCGGCTAACATAGCGCATTGTTACTGCTATCAGGTTGCTCAACGGAAAGGAGCCCGAAGACCCGTATGGAATTATACGGCGATTTCGTTGGGAAGCAGGCGATCAAACTCGGCTTTGACCACCCGGTAGCACTCGCAGGCCTGCGCCTCCAGTCCCGGCCGATCCAGTACGGTGATATGTCCGCGACTGTATAGAATCAACCCGGCGCGTTGCAGCTTGCCGGCGGCATCGGTGACCCCCTCGCGGCGTACGCCGAGCATATTGGCGATCAATTCCTGCGTCATGACCAGATTGTTCGAAGGCAGCCGATCCAGGCTCAGCAGCAGCCAGCGACACAGTTGCTGGTGTACGGAATGATGGCGATTGCAGACCGCCGTCTGGGACATCTGCGTAATCAGTGCCTGGGTGTAACGCAACAAAAGATGCATTACCGGACCGGCGCGGTTGAACTCCTCCTTGAGGAACTGCGCCTTGAGCCGGAATCCGTGGCCTGCACTCTGTACAATCGCCCGGCTCGGGGTCGTTTCACCCCCCATAAACAGGGCAATGCCAAGTATGCCTTCCTTGCCCACCACGGCGATCTCGGCCGATGCGCCATCTTCCATGACATAAAGCAGAGACACGATGGAGGTCGTGGGGAAATAGACATAATTTAACTGGCTGTCGGATTCGTAAAGGACATCGCCCAGCGGCATGTGTATATATTCCAGATGCGGACGCAGGCGTTCGATTGCGTCCCCGGGCAGGGCGGCGAGAAGATTGTTTTGCTCGGGTTTCGGGGAAGACATCTGGGAACTCCATGCGGACAGATTGCCCGGCTGTTCTATATCGACAACATGGCCGATCGATCGGTATGCGGACAGTTTCCTGTACATGCAGTATATACACCACCCGCCCTTTCTCACAATGTATATGTCCTTTACCGAACATAAACATAAGGTCACGATGCACTAGTTAACCATCAGTTGTAACTGGAATCACCGCCTGACAGCCCTATGTACGTCATCGCACAGAGCGTCGTATGTGAGAAGTGTATAAAGATTGCGGTGGCAGCAGGCCATACCTGGATTGGTCAGGCAGGCGACTCTTGTCCCCCTTTTAGCCCTGCACCCCCCGCAGGGCTTTTTTTTGGCGTGATTAAACTTCGGTTACTGAAGTCAACAGGCACGTTATTTTGATGAATGCACTTCCATGGCCCCGGCTAAAGTTCCGTGAGCGGCAGAACATTTGCTTGACGCCGTAACTTCTTCGGTTGTGCGATGACGAGCATAAGGAGTGTAGCCTATGTTCGATACCGTACTGAGCACACCCGAATAGCCCCGTATCCTGTGTACATGTTCAAGGGAGGACGTGCGTTGTATATCCACTGAACGGCAGATTAATAGGGAAATCCTGTGGATAGTATGAAACGGATACATGGCAACGAAGGAGTAATACATGGAGACGAAAGAAGCCTATAAGAAAAATCTGGATGCTCAACTGAATGATTGGATTGCCCAGATCAAGTTATTGGACGCCAAGGCAGAGAATGCCAAAGCAGGTGAGAAGCTCAGATATTTACGTGACCTTGACGTGCTGCACGCCAAACGGCGTGAGGTCGCAAGAAAAATGAAAGAGTTGGAGAATTCCGGTGACGATGCCTGGGAAAAGGTCAAAGTGACTGCTGATGATGTATGGAATTATTTCAGGAAGAGTGCGGCTAAAGCAGTGTCCCCATCCAAGTGGGGCACAGGTAGAGAGCCAGGTGCGAATGGATAACGGCGGTCTTCCGGCAGGATCCGGGACATGCAGATATTCAATGCTGGAGATTAAACGGTATTTAACCATTAATGGATGGAAACGATCATGAAGATACTTGATAACCACGGATCGAATCGATCGGCAAAATGGGTCGGCGTGCCTGCGATTGTCGCTGTTACTACGATCTTTATGGCTGGATGCGCAAGCATTCCGGCTCCTACGGAACAGTTCGCAGTATCAAATGCGGCAATATCGAGTGCAACCAGAAGCGGCGGCAACGAGCATGCTCCGCTGGAACTCAAATCCGCCATGGATAAGATGGAGCGCGCCGAGCAGGCGATGCAAAAGGAAGATTACCTTCTTGCCGGACGATTGGCAGAACAGGCACAGCTTGATGCCAAGCTGGCAGAAACAAAGGCCGATTTGGCCAAGACGCAAAAGACGGTCGATGACACACTGGAATCGAATCGTGTTTTGCGTGAAGAGATTAATCGGACTACCCAGTAACAGGAAACGCATTACCTGGATTGATCATATAAGGAGTTTATCATGAGAAAAACTTATACATTCCCCACCATCATACTGACCGGCGCCGCGCTTGCGGCCTGCAGCATGACACCGGAGAAAAACACTGCATTGGAAGAAGCCCGCAGTGGCTACAGCGCTGCGCAAGTAAATCCGGATGTCACCAATCATGCAGCGATCGAACTGCAACAGGCTGGCAAGGCGATGGATAAAGCCAACCATGCCCAGAGCGAACATGAAGACCAGAAGACAGTCAATCATCTCGCTTATCTGGCCAAGCAGCGAGTGGAAATAGCGCAGGAAAGAGCCAGACAGAAAGCGGCAGAGCTGGCCGTTGCCAACGCAGGTGCAGAGCGCGAGAAAGTCCGCCTTGAGATGCGAACGACGGAAGCCGATGCCGCCAGGCAGCAGTTGGAGACCGCTCAGGTGGCGGCCAGGCAGAATGCTGATGAGCTTGCTGTAGCCAATGCCGATATTGCACGCGGTAAAGTCCGACTTGAGACGCAAACGGCGGAAAGTGATGCGGCGGCCAGGCAACAGGCGGCGAGTTCGGAAGCTGCAGCCGCATTAGCGGTGGCTACTGCCGATACTGAACGTGGAAAATTACTTCTCGATGCGCAAATGGCGGAAAGCGATGCGGCAGCCAGGCAGCAGGCGATGATAACGCAGGAAAGCGAAAAACAGAAAATGGCGGAGTTGGCTGCAGCCAATGCCAGAATCAGTCAGATGGAGGAAGAGCTGAAGGACCTGAATGCCAGGGAAACGGAGCGCGGCATGGTGATTACTCTCGGTGACGTGTTATTCGATACCAACAAGGCAGAGCTCAGGTCGGTTGGCACGAATAGTGTTCAGAAGCTTGCCGAATTTCTCAAGGAATACCCGGAGCGCAAGATACTGATAGAAGGTCATACTGACAGTACGGGCAGTAGCGACTATAACCAGAATCTTTCTGATCGCCGTGCCATTGCCGTGCGCGATACCTTGATAAACATGCAGGTTGCAGGCGATCGCGTAAGTACACGTGGTTATGGAGAGACGAATCCTGTGGCCAGCAACGAAACAACTTCCGGGCGTCAGTCGAACCGGCGTGTTGAGATCATTATTTCCAGCGACAGTGACCCCATTGCGTCGCGTTGATTGTTGTATTGCCGCCAGCTTGCGACAGAGGAGGATGGGCTAATGCTGCAGACTATTGCGGTCATCTTGGTTGTTCTATGGTTGCTCGGCATGGTTTCTTCCTACACCATGGGCGGGTTCATTCATGTTCTTCTGGTTATTGCCATCGTAGTGATTCTGGTACGACTTATTCAAGGTCGTCGGGTCGTTTAGCAGGCATTACTAGGCGCATCCTCCTGCGGGCAGTGGTGCAATAAAGTCTACAGCACTACCGGCGCGGCGCATGGTTTTCGATGCCTGGATAGCGGTCTGCTCCGGGATCAGTCGGAGATCATGCGCGCGTAACGGCTGATGATGCTTAAGTGCCCGTCGTTTTGTTGCAGAGCACGGTATGGGAGCAGACGCTGTAGCATTTCCGGATCTCAGTATCGGTCGAGCACCGCATCCGGGTGCTGAGGTTTTTTCGATCTATGGATTCGGGAGCGTGACGTACTTGAGTACGGCTTTACACCGACTCTATCGGTGGGCGGCCGAGACGCAGGGCCGGGCGTGTTGATAAATCGGTCGCCCCATCCCAGGGCCATTCGGTCGACGTCGGGACGGAATATCTTCTCGTGCACTAGATGAGCGGGCCTGTCGGCGCGTGGTGTTGCTCGACGTTATCGATCCCTGAAAACCAGTGTAATACAATCAGATAGAATCGTTCAATGAATGTCTTCGGGGCGAGTGCCTGAATGTCCATGACTTCGTAAGTCAAGACGAGGGCGCGGCGGGGCGGTTGGAGGCCTGGCGGATTGACTGCAACAAACACAGGCCTCATGGCTCACCCGGGTAGCTGACACCGGGCGAGTTGAGCAGGAAGTGTCAGCCAGCCGGGACTTCAGAAGCAACTGGTATCCGGCATGGATCTGACCAATAACGGGGTGAACCTCGGCATCATCAGCCACGAGGTCGGCAAGACCAGGAGGTTGGTCAACAACCGTTGCAGCGGGTAAGCCTGCGACGAGCCAACGTCATAACTCTGAAGTCGATTGCTTGATGTACGTATTTGGCGTCGAAGTCTGCGAGATATCATTCATAATTTTCTGTGATCGGCTGCGTATAGACTATGGTCGTGTTCGCTTCCCTTGACTGGTACGGGACTATTTCCCAGTGCTGCGTCAACTTCATAGGGGAATGTTCCACACTGAGTGCGATCCGATGCGCCACAGCTGCGTACCTTGAGCATGGCGTAAAACGGATCACATCCCAATATAGAGGTGAGTGCAGGATAGATGCCTGCCAGCATTACATAACCATGCCAGCTTAAAATGTTACCCAATGCCAGATGAATAATCGGCCCGGCAATCAGAAGCACTGCAATCAGTCCTCGGACCACGCGGTCCATCAACCCAAGGTTCTGTACTACACGTAATCGACCCGTCACAGCCCGATTGGTTTGTTTACTGGTGTCCATTTATATTTCTCCCTTGCACCATGTGATGCAAACTGAACGTGCGAGGAGAAACTATGAGCCAATGGAAGCCGTGTCACTGTACGTTAGAACACATTGGCACCTGGCTGACGTTATTATCTTTAAGGAGCCTCTGTACGAGTCATCTCCGTGCAGACGGGGATCCGTCAGGCCGCAGCTACCGTGCGGACCGGATCCCCGTTGGTGCGGGAATGGCATTCCAATCAGAGCCTTCCTGCAGGCATGAGTCGCATGTCAGTCATAGTCCGTGGTTTCCGCAGCCGGTCAAGATAGATGGACCGGTCTGGGGCCCGCGCTACTTGATCAGACCTTCAGCCTTCATCGTTTCGCGCACGGAGGGGCGCGCCGCGACGCGGGTCATGTAGTCCTTCAGCGCCGGCCACTGGGCCAGGTCGATCTGGTGCAGGTTGCACCAGTTGAGCAGCGTGAACAGGTAGCAGTCCGCCACGGTGAAGCGGTCGCCCATGAGGAAGGGTTTGCCGTCCAGCTGCGTGTCGAGATAGCCGAGGCGCCGTGTCAGCAGGCGCAGGTTGTATTCCCTGATTTCCGGCCCGGCCTTGGGGTTGAAGAACGGACCGAACGGCTTGTGCACCTCGGTGGCGAGGAAGTTGAGCAATTCCATCAGGCGGTAGCGTTCGGTGGTGCCGGCCTTCGGCGCGAGATTGGCGGCGGGCATGTGATCGGCGATGTACTGGAGCATGACGGCGCACTCGGTCAGGATCGCCCCGTCGCCGAGCCGGAGCGCCGGCACATAACCCTTGGGGTTGATGCGCAGGTAGTCCTCGCCGGCCGCGGTCTGGTGCCTGGCGAGATCGACCTTCTCCAGGTCGAAGGCATAACCCGCCTCGCGCAGGGCGATGTGCGGGGCCATTGAGCAGGCGCCGGGTTTGAAATACAGCTTCATGACAATGCTCCTTGGTGCCGTTGAACTTGCGTGATGGCGCTACCGGGTCGTTTCCGGAGGGTGCTATTCTGGCCAAGCCCGCCGGCAGGGTCAATCAGAAACATGCGAAGATCATTTCCACCCGCACGGCGCGGGATAGAGGGAGAAGAGATGGGTGAGACGGAACAATCGGCGTATGAGGCCCTCGGCGGCGAGGACGGTGTGCGCCGCCTTGTCGACCGCTTCTATCATCTGATGGATGCCCTCCCGCAGGCGCGCGGGATCCGGGCGCTGCATCCCGCGGACCTGCAGTCCTCGCGCGACAAACTGTTCAAGTTCCTGTCCGGCTGGCTGGGCGGACCGCCGCTCTACATCGAGCAGTACGGACACCCGCGCCTGCGCGCGCGCCATCTGCCGTTCCCGATCGGGGAGGAGGACCGCGACGCCTGGCTGCTGTGCATGGCCCAGGCACTGGCCGAGACCGGCATCGACCCCGCCCTGAACGACCACCTGTTCCGGGCGCTGAGCCAGCTCGCAGACCATATGAGGAATCAATAGGAAGACAAAGGCGTTAGGCGTGAGGGGTTAGGTGTTAGGCGTGAATCGAAATACGCCTTGCTGATTTTACTCTTCACACCTAACGCCTCACGCCTCACCTCTCCTGGTTATTTTCCAGCACTGATGCACCCTGGGGTCGCGCTCGAAATCCTTGGGTAAGGTGGCGCGTGAGATGTTTTCAACGGCCAGGCCGAGGTCCGCGAGCGCGCCTTCGTCCAGCCTGAAACTGCGCAGGTTATTGGAGAAGATCAGCGTGCCGCCGGTCGCGAGCAGTCCGGCGGTCCTGCCGATCAGATCGACATGGTCGCGCTGCACATCGAAGGTGCCGCTCATGCGCTTGGAGGTGGAAAAGCTCGGCGGGTCGAGGAAGATGAGGTCGAAGCGCCGCTGTCCCGCCTGCGCCAGCCAGTCCAGGCAGTCGGCCTGGATGAATTCGTGCTGCCGCCCGGTGAAGCCGTTCAGGGTCATGTTGCTACGCGCCCACTCGAGATAGGTGTTCGACATGTCCACCGTGACGGTGGAGGCGGCCCCGCCCGCCGCGGCGTAGACGCTGGCGGTGCCGGTGTAGGCGAACAGGTTGAGAAAGCGCGTGCGCGGCGCCAGCTTCCTTATCAGTGCGCGCGTCGGGCGGTGGTCGAGGAACAGCCCGGTGTCGAGGTAGTCCTCGAAGTTGACCAGGAAACGCAGCCCGCCTTCGCGGATCTCGTGGAAGACGCGCTTCTCCGCCAGCTTCTCGTACTGCGCCGCACCCTTCTGCCGCTGCCGCACCTTGAAGAAGAGCTGCCCCTCCGGGATCTCCAGCACCTCGAGGATCACCCCGAGCGCCTCGCGCAGGCGCTGCCGCGCCTTGTGCTCGTCGACGGTCGCCGGGGCGCGGTACTCCTGCACATGTGCCCACAGCTTCTCTCCCTGGTAGACGTCGACGGCGAGCGCATATTCCGGCAGGTCGGCGTCGTACAGGCGATAGGCGTGGATGTCCTCGCGCGCGAGCCACGAACGCAGGTGGCGCCGGTTCTTGACCAGGCGGTTGGCGAACATGAGGGCGCCCTCGCCGCGTTCGGCGGCGGGCAGCGGGCGCGGACCCTGTTCCGATTCCGGGCGCTCGGCGTGGAACCACTCCGGGGTGAGTTCGTAGTTCATCAGGCGGCATTCGATCGCGCCGTTGTAGAGCGTGTGCATGCGCCGCACGCGCAGGCCGAAGTGGCGGCACAGCTCGGGGTCGTCGGTGAGCACGGCGGCGCGCCAGCCCTGGAACCTCTCCTTCATGACGCGGCCGAGCAGGTCATAGAGCGCGGGCAGATCAGCGGCCGCGCCGACGCGCTGTCCGTAGGGCGGATTGGTCGCGAGCAGGCCGGTCCCGCCGGCGCACGCGGGCGTGCAGTCCGCCAGCGCGCGTGTCTCGAAGTGCACGCGACCTTCGAGGCCGGCGCGTGCCGCGTTGGCGAGCGCGTCGCGTACGGCGCGGGCGTCGTGGTCGCAGCCGCGGATCACAGGCAGCTGCGCCAGTCCGATCGACCTGCGTTCCTCCGCCTCCGCGATCAGGCCTTGCCAGAGGCCGGCATCGTGGCGCTGCCAGCCGTGGAAGCCCCAGTATTCGCGCCGCAATCCCGGCGCGATGTCGGCCGCGATCAGCGCGGCCTCGACCGGCAGCGTGCCCGAACCGCACAGCGGGTCGAGGAACGCGCCGCCCGCGCGCGCGATCCCGGGCCAGCCGGCGCGCAGCAGGATCCCGGCGGCGAGGTTTTCCTTCAGCGGCGCCGCCGCGCCCGCGGTGCGGTAGCCGCGCCGGTGCAGCGACTCGCCGCTGAGATCGATGCTCACCACGGCCTCGTCGCGCCGCAGGTAGACGTTGATCTGCAGATCCGGGCGCCCGGTCTGCACCGAGGGGCGCGCGCCGGCGCGCTCACGGAACTGGTCGGCGACCGCATCCTTCGTCTTCAACGCGGCGTAATGGCTGTGGGTGATTCCCGCCTGCGCGGCGGTGACATCGATCGCGAACGTCTGATCGATGCCGAAGTGGTCCTGCCACGGGATGCGCCGGACCCCCTCGTAGAGGGCTTCGGGCGTCGGCGCCGGAAACCTTGCCAGCGGCAGCAGGATGCGGTTCGCCACGCGCGACCACAGGCAGGCGCGGTAGGCGTCGGCGAGGGCGCCGTGAAAGCTCACGCCGCCGCGTCCCTCCACCGCCGAGACTATGCCGAGGCCGCGCAGTTCCTCGGCCAGCAGGGCCTCCAGGTTTCTCGGCGCGGAGGCGAAAAATTGGAAATCGTTCACGGGATCTGGATCGTAGGTGAGGGAGACATGGTACATCAAGGAACCTGGGGATGGTAATGGGTGACGGGTGAGGTGTCAGGCGTGTGGCGTCAGGCAGGAGATGGGATATAGTGAGGGGATATCAGCCAGAAAGGAAACGGGTGTGATTGATCGGGCGCAACAGTCGCGCGTGACCGGGTGTCTGCCCTTGCTGCAGGACGCCTCCCCCGATTTTCGTGCCGGGTTTTTCCAGGCCGCGAGTCTGGCGCACATCGGGCGGGGCGAGGTGATCGCGATGGAGGGCGATGAGTGCGCCCGGCTCGCGCTGCTCGTCGCGGGAAAGGTGCGGGTGTTCAAGACCGCCGCCACGGGCAGGGAAATCACCCTGTACCACATCGGCGCAGGCGACAGCTGCGTGCTTACCGCCTCCTGCATCATGAGTCACTCGCCGTTTCCGGCGATCGCCGAGGCGCAGACCGCGATCGACGCCGTGCTGATCCCCGCCGGGCAGACCCGCGCCTGGATGACCGAACCGGCCTGGAGCGCCTTCATCTTCGGCCTGGTGTCGAGGCGCCTGGCCGACGTGATCTCGGTGCTGGAGGACGTCGCGTTCCAGCGCATGGACGCGCGCATCGCGGCCTACGTCGCCCGGCTGGCCGATGAGTCGTCCGTGCTCAGCGTCACCCATCATGAGATCGCCGCCGAGCTGGGCACCTCGCGCGAGGTGGTCAGCCGCATCCTGAAGGACTTTGAGAACCGCGGCCTGGTGAAGGTCGGCCGGGGAGAACTGCAGGTGATGGACCCGGCCCGTCTGCGGGCCCTGTGTTAAGCCGGCCGGTGAAGGTATATTTGTCACAGACAGGGATGGCGGCGCCTGTTTACCCTGAGGGCATCGCGGTTATCGTTCCGCGTATTCATTCAACCAGGAGGGAGTCATGAACAAGAACGTGGGTGGTGTCGACAGGACCATACGATTGATCGCCGGTCTCGCTATCGCGGGCGCCGGATTGTACTACCAGAGCCTGTGGGGTCTGATCGGCGCGGTGCTCATCGTGACCGCCGTGCTGGGCTGGTGCCCGCCCTATTCGCTGCTGGGCATCAACACCTGCAAGAAGCCCGCCGCCTGATAAGCAAATTCCCGCGTTCCGGCCGGCAACTGCGACATGCACGCGGCCGGCACGGGGCGCGCGGCTGTCAGGGATTGCGGCGCGCGTGCGCGACCAGGTAGGCCAGCACCGCGTCGTACTCCGCCTCCGTCAACGGAGTCATCCCGAACCGCTGCATGCGTTTCTGCATGGTCTGCAGCACGAGTGGCCACTGGGCCGGCGTCAGGCTGTCGGGTTCGGGCAGCTGATGGCAGCCGGCGCCGCAGCGGGCCTCGAACAGCTGCCGGCCCGTCTCCGGCCCGTCGGCTGACGCCGCGCCCGCGAGCAGCCCCGCGGCGATGACGAGCGCGCCCGTCCGTCTCACGGCAGTGCCTCCAGCGTCTGCCGCAGCTTGGTCCCGTCCTTGTAGTCCTCGTTCATGCGCACCACGCCGCCGCTGTCGACGACGACCGTGCTGCCCATGGTCGCGTCGTAGAGATTCAGGATTGCCTGGTCGCCGTCGGCCAGCACCCTGAGGTCCGTGTAGCCGTTGGCGATCTGCGCGGCGCGCGCGCCGCCCGCCGAGCCGCTCACGTAATCCACGATGATGAACTTCACCTGGGGAAAATCGGCGGATATACGCGAGCGCATGTGGCTCATATGGCTGTCGCAGATCGGGCACCACATCGCGAAGTACATCGCGACACCGCTGGTCCCGCCCAGTTCGGCGGACAGCGTGAAGCTCACACCGCGTGAGTCCGGCACGGTGAAATCCGGCGCGAGCTGTCCGACCGCATGGCCGCTGGTGCCGGCGACGACCTCCGGACGCCGGTCCGTGCCGGAGGGATCGAGGTCGTCCGTCACGTCCTGGCAGGCGGACAGTAACAGGGCGAGCGCGAGGACGGCCAGTCTAGCGATACACATGGGTGACTCCCACGGTCACGATGTCGGTGATGGGAAAATTCTCCCCCCGGCCGTCCTGCCGCAGGGCATGGCCCAGGCTCAGCTTGACGACCCAGTCGCGGTCGAGGGTGGCGTAGGCAAAGGTGCCGGCGAGCGAGCGTTTGCGCAGGCCGGTGGTGGGGTCGGTGCGGCCGTCGATCTCGCCTTCGTCCTCCCACAGGTCGGCGTAGGCGAGCGTGAAGGTGAGTGACGCCATGGATTCCAGGAAATGGGTGTAGCCGCCGGACACCGAGCCGAGGGCGCGGTCGCCGAGCTGCTTGTGGTAGGGCTCGACGAAATTGCCATATTCACGGTTGACCGCACGCTCGAAATGGCGGCCGTAGCTGAACTGCACGCCGGCGTTCCACGGATAGACGGTCTTTTCCAGCAGCACGGTGCCGTCGAGGCGGTAAAAGCCGCGCCCGGTGATGTCGAAGCTGTTCTCCACATCGTCGTAGGGTGAGACGCCGGTGGGCACGGTCAGCGAGGCGCCGAAGTAGGCCGCCGGCATCAGATCCCTGGCGTTGCGGACCTTCCACACGCACTGGATGGCATCGAAGGCCTCGTACCATACCGTGGCCGTCATGTCGCCGAGGCCGTCGGTGTTCGAGGTCAGCGCGGCGTAACGGTTCTGATTCCAGACGTAGGGCAGGGAGACGCTCGCCTGCCAGCGCGGCGCCAGGCGGCGGGCATAGCCGAGGTTCAGGCGGTACTGATTCAGGTCCGATCCCGGCGGGTCGGGCACTTGCTCGCCGGTATCGTTCCAGAAGCCGTCATAACGCTCGACATCAACCGCCATGTCGACCATGGCATGGGAAAACTTCGGCAGCACCAGCGAACTGGCGGAGCCGCCGCCGCAGCAGGAGGCGGCCCCGGCCGGCGCGGCCGGCAGCAGGGCGAGCGCGGCGCAGAACAACGCGCCGCGCCTCACCACGGCGTGAAGTAACCTGACGGGCATCGATCCGCCGGCGTCACATCATCATCGCGCCACCGCCCGGGGTGACCAGGAAGGTGCCGTAATCGTTGCTGCCGTCGCCGGCGGGCGCGGCGCCGTTCGTGGTCTTCTGCTCACCGTTGACCGTGAGGCGGACATGGAGCTCGCCCTGTTCGTCGTCGGTCAGCCCGGCGACGCCGGCGCCCGACCAGTGGCCGGAGCCGTTGTCCGTCGCCGCGGTCCAGTTTATCCCGTCGGTGGAGAGTTCGACCGTCATGCTGGCCACGGATAGCTCATAGGCCATGTCGCCGTCGTTCAGCACCGTGCCGACAGAAACCGGCGGATGACTCATCATGGTCTCGCGGGCGGCGATGAAGAGGGCGATGTCGTGGCCGCCGCCCATCGCCGCTGCGACCGTGTCGAGGAAGACATAGTAGTTGCGGCTCTCCGGCATGCCCATGCCCATCATCGCGATCTGGTCGGCCTGGCCCTTCAGGACCGAGCGCGTGGTATCGCCCATGGCCATCATGACGTGCGGATAGAGGTGGGCGGTCTCGATTGCGCCGCCGTCGACGCTGATCCCCAGGTCCCAGTAGCCCATCGACATGCCGTTCGCCATGCTCGAAGCCATCAGGTAATAGACCGTGCAGTCGTAGAGACCGGCCGTGGCGCCCGCCACGCAGCCGTCCACCGCCGTGCCGTGGCTCATACCGGACATGTACATCTCCGGTGAGACGGTGATGGTGAGGCCGTCGATGCCGAGACCGGTGTCGCGGTCGGTGATGCTCAGCGAGAAGCTGGTCTTGCCTTCCGTCGCCATGCTCGCGCCGGGCACGTACTCGATACGGTAGCTGTCGGTCAGCGCCACCTTCGCAAAGGCCAGATCGCCAATCTGGTCGGCGGTCAGGCCGCTGTTGTCGTTGCCGCCGTCGCGGAAGTTCATCAGCGCACGTTCGAAGCGGTTCTGGACGTCGGCCGGCAGCGTCTGCGCGCCCACCGGGACCGGTCCGGACGCGTCCTCGCCGTCGAGTGCATCGTCGGACAGATCGGCGGCCAGCGCCGCGAGCAGATCGAACTGATCAGCCGGATCGAGGCCGAGGTCGAGCGCCAGCTGGCTGAAGGCGGCGGCGCGCAGCCCGGCGCGCACGCGTTCCTGGTCGGCACCGGCATCCGGCGTCTGGGTGGCGTCGAGCGGCGCGACGTCAAGCTCGGACAACTCGCCGAAGCTGGCGGCGACGAGCGCTTCCGCGTCGGCGAGGCTGTCGCCGTGCCCGGTGACGAGATTCTGTACGATGGTCGAGGCGGGCGTCAGGTGCACCTCGGCGGCGGCGCCCAGGGCGCCTCCCGCGACATAGGCGCCCAGGCTTCCGCCTGCCACGCCGGAGTCTCCGCTCGCCTCGTCGGTGAACGTGCCGCCTGCGCTGCGGAAGACCAGGTCGTCTGCCAGCAGGTCATCGGGGATGTCGAGGGTGAATCCTCCGGCGCTGTCCGTCGTGACCGGCCCGGCGACCGTATTGCCGGATGTGTCTTCGACCGTGACCGTGGCCCCGCCGACAGCGGCGGCGAAGACGGAACCACCGATGGCGGTGGTCGATTCGTCGCTGCTGCTGCCGCCGCAGGCGCTTAGGGCGCCGAGCGCAATGAGGAGCGATGCATGGAGGGCATGGGAGAATTTGCAGGCAGGCATCATCGTCAAGTACCTCGATATATAAATAAACTGTATAAACAATTAATAGAATTCATATTCTGAAGCAGAATCTGAAGTCGAGCGTCGGGTGTGACCCGATCGGGATCAAGGATAAATACATATTTATCCTATGGGAATGCGACAAATTGTCGCAGGGGGTGTGGTGCGCGCGGAGGCGGGTCTCGAACGCGGTCAGCGGAAGCTGGCGGAAGCAGGCGCAGGCGCCTTGCACCCGGAGTTCACGGGAACCTGTCCGCCCGATTGAAGCGCGACCGCGGCTGCGTATAATAGGCCGCGCGCTATCCGGGAGGATCCGGGTAGTGGTTCATCATCTCTGGAATATCCCAGCATTTCCAAGCAAGGAGTACATATGAAACATGTGGCTGTCGCAGCGGCGATCGCTGTGGTTGTCATTGGTCTTTTGTCGGGGTGTGATGCAAAGGAGAGGGAGCAGCTTCGTAACCAGGTTGCGACCCTGGAACAACAGCTTTCCCAGGCCAACAGTACCCTGGCGGCGCGGGAGAGCGAGGTCAGTCAGTTGCAGGCACAGGTGCAGGCCGTTCAGTCCGAGCGCGACGACGCGGTGAGCCAGGTCGGGCAGCTGAAGGGTGAGCTCGATTCGACCAGGAGCGAACTGGCGAAGCTGAAGGCCAAGGCAAAGCCCGCCGCGAAACCCGCCCAGAAGAAATCCAAGTAAGGGTTGCGATCGCAGCAGCGCGGCCGGATCCGGGATGCCCGGATCCGGCCGTTTTTTTTGCCTGACGTTCTGCCTCAGGGTGCGGCGGATTGAAAGGGATCGGCGTGTATGTCCGCCAGCGCGGCACCCGCGAGATACGTCTTAATCTTCGTCTGTTTCACCATCTCGGGATGGCCGCACAGGAATACGCGCCAGCCTTTCATGTCCGCATGCCTGGCGAGGGCCGCCTCATGCGCGCGCTGTACTGTGACGTCCTCATCCCCGGCCGCGGGGCTGTCCAGGCACGGAACATAGTTGAAGTTGTCGTGATCGCGTGCGAGGCCGCGCAGTTCTTCGACCAGGTAGAGTCCCTCGCGGTCGCGGCTGCCGTGATAGAGCCAGATCGGGCCGGTGTGGCCGTGATGCAGCGCGTCGCGGATCACGCCGTACAGGGGCGCGAGGCCGCAGCCGGTGCCGACCAGCAGCAGCGGCTGCTTCGGCTGCTCCGGCCGGTAGCAGCATTCGCCTATGGGCGTGCTGACGGCGATCTCGTCGCCCGGCTGCAGTTCATCGTGGATCCAGCTGCTCATGCGGCCCTGTTCATGGCGCGCCACGTGCAGTTCGAGAAAGTCCTCGGTGTACGGCAGGCTCGCGAGGGAATAGGGGCGGGTGAGCCCGTCACTGCGCGCGAGATTGATGAACTGGCCGGCGCGGTAGTCGAAGGCGCCCGCAGGGTCGAGCCGCACACGTGCGATCCTGCGCGACAGCTTCTCCACCGAGATGACGCGGGCCGGGAACCGGATGAGTACAGGACCGCTCAGGGTGGCCGTGAAGTCGCCCTCCGGGGCGCAGGCGCAGGCGAGAAAGTAGCGCTGCTGCCTGAGGGAGTCTTTAAGTCCGTGCTGCGCCGCGGCCGGCGGATCGGAGTCGATCGAGCGCATCAGGCATGACTGGCACACGCCGCTGCGGCAGGAATGCGGGACGGATACGCCGTGCCTCAGCAGGCAGTCGAGGACGGTTTCTTCGGGATTGCGCTGGTAAGCCTGCTTCTCAAAGATCAGCGTCGGCATGGTGCGGTGACTGTAGTCTGTGTGCGTGGAACGGGAGGACCGAAACGGCGACGCCGCCTCGCCGGTCCGTGGCGGGGCGGCGCATCCGCAGACCGTCTAGTGACCCCGGCCGAGCACGTCGTCGCGTACGCTGTTGGCGATGCCCGCGACCTGTGCGATCAGCTCGTTCTTCACCCCGAGCTCCTTCAGGGTGGCGCCGAGGTTCTCGATCACCGCATCGACATGGCTGTCGTTCAGGCCCATCTTGATCAGGTGCTTGTGGCCCTCGTACATGTCCTTGCCGGTGTACTTGGCAGGGCCGCCGAATACCATGGTCAGGAAGGCCTTCTGCTTCGAGGCCTGCCGTTCCATGTCGACGCCTTCGAAGAAGCGGCTGACGCGGTTGTCGGACAGCATCTTGCGGTAGAAGATGTCGACCGCTGCGTTGACCGCCGGTTCGCCGCCGAGTTGTTCGTAGAGTGACTGTGTCATGGTTCTCCTCCTTATATGGTTTTCTGGCTGTAGTTACATCCCGCATTGCCGGTTTCGAGAGCGGCGTTATAAGATGTATCTAGGATGCATATATACGATGCGTCCCGCCGGCTGTCAACAACAATTTACAAACATTACAATGGGTTATATCCTAGTGTGGCGCTCGGGAATTCCCCGGGGCGGCCGCATTTCACGATGGGTGCAGGAGTCTCTGCCGCCCCGCAGGCGACGTGCCGCGCGGGGGTCAACCTTAAAGGAGCATCACTCATGAAGCTGTATGGAACGCTGACATCACCGTACGTTCGCAGGGTGCGCGCCTTCCTGCACGAGAAGGGCATCGCGCACGAATTCGTCATCGCGGCCCCCGGCGATCCCGCCGGGACGGTGCCGCGCCTGAATCCGCTTGGCAAGGTGCCGGTGCTGCTGCGCGACGACGGCGAGGCGCTGTTCGATTCGCCGCTGATCATCGATTATCTCGACGGCCTGGGCGGCGCGCCGCTGATCCCGCCCGCCGGCGACGACCGCTGGCGCACGCAGCGCTGGCATGCGCTCGGGCAGGGGATCTGCGATGCGGTGGTGGCGCGGCTGATGGAGACGCGGCGCAAGGCGGAACAGCAGGACGCCGGCGTGATCGCGAAACAGGAGGGCAAGGTCGCGGCCGCGCTCAGGTTCGCGGAGGCGCGGCTGGGGCAGGGCGCACCTCTGGTCGGCGCGCGTTTCGGCATCGCCGACATCGCACTTGCGGTCGCGCTCGAATACATCGACATGCGCTATGCGCACGACTGGCGCGGCGCACACCCGGCGCTGGCGCGCTGGCTTGCCGGTGTGGCCGGGCGGCCGTGCCTGAAGGAAACGCAGGCGCCTGCCTAGGCGCCGTACTGGTTCGGAACGAAGACGGGCGGCGTCAGCGCCGCCAGGTGATGCGCAGCATGCCGTCCTTATCGGACGCGCGGATCTCCAGCTTGCCCTGGTAGGCATGGTGCACCGCGTCGCCCGCGCCGCGCGTGATGTGCTGGCTGGTGAAGGTGACGATATGGCGGCCGCCTTCGTCGCGCGCGTCCATGATGCGCTCGAGCGGATGCTCACCCTTTTCCCTGGTCTCGATATGGCGGATGAGATGCGTGATCTCTTCGCGATGGCCGGCGAAGAAATCGCCTTCAAGGATCAGTTCGCCCGCGGGCACGCGATCATGGATGCGCTGGCAGGCCGGGCAGCGGTGCGGATGCGCCTTCTCCGGCGCCTCGCCCCATTGCCAGCGGCCCTTGTGGAACACGGCGCCGCAGTCCGGGCAAGCCGCCGGTTCCGGCGGCTTGCCGCGCTCGAGGTAGGGATCCTTCACGTGCTCCTCGTACATGCGGTCGCGCCTGGGCTGATGGGCGGGGTCGGTGTGCTTGTGTGGTCCGGTCATGGCTCCTCCGTTGAGACTGGCGTGAACTGCTTGCACTATACACTAGCAAACCCCCCGTAGCCGACGGAAATGGATGGCCAATGGCGGTTGGCCGTTGCGTGATGAAGGATGGCGCGCCGGCGTGCGCCGGAATCAGGATTCCATGTCGATTCATGGGCCTGTAATGCCCGATCGCTGCCACATGCGCTAAGATGGCGGCACTGCGCGCGGCGCTCGGGATTCTCTTGGGACAGGAGGTGTCATGGATTTCACCGGCATAGTGACCATCGTTGTACTGCTCGCCATCGTTTTTTACATCGCGTCGATCTACAACCGGCTGGTGAACCTGCGCAACCGGTTCAAGAACGCGTTCGCCCAGATCGAGGTGCAGCTCAAGCGCCGCTACGACCTGATCCCGAACCTGGTCGAGACCGCCAAGGGATACCTGAAGCATGAGCGCGAGACGCTGGAGGCGGTGATCGCCGCGCGCAACGCCGCGGCCGCGACGCTCAGAACGGTCGCGGCCGATCCCGCCAACGTCGCCGCGGTGCAGTCGCTGAGCGGGGCCGAGGGCGCGCTGGCCGGCGCACTGGGCCGGCTGAACGTGGTGATGGAGGCCTATCCGGACCTCAAGGCGAGCCAGAACATGCAGCAGCTCACGGAGGAACTCACCAGCACCGAGAACAAGGTGGCGTTCGCGCGCCAGGCCTTCAACGACGCAGTGATGGAATTCAACACCTATCGCCAGTCGTTCCCGCCCAATGTTTTCGCCGGCATGTTCGGCTTCCGCTCCGACGCGGCCCTGCTGGAGTTCAAGGACAGCGCGGCGATCCAGGAGGCGCCCAAAGTCTCCTTCACCTGAAGCCGGCGCAGGCGCATGAATTTCTACGCGGCACAGGACGAGGCGCGCCGCGCCACCCGCCGCCTGGTCTGGCTGTTCCTGCTCTCCGTCCTCGCGCTGGTGGCGGGGGCCGACCTGCTGCTGCTCGGCGTAATGTATATGTCCGAGCAACCGTATGGCTCCGGCTTCGGGTCTTACGCCGCGCAGGCCGATCCGTCCATCCACCTCGCGGCGGCTGTTCCGGTCCTGCTGGTCATCCTCGCGGGCAGCGTCTACAAGTACCTGCAGTTCTCCGAGGGCGGGCGGCGCATCGCGGAGAGCGTCGGTGCGCGGCCGGTGCCGCCCGGCGACGACGATTCGCAGCGCCGGCGCCTGCTCAACGTGGTGGAAGAGATGGCGATCGCGGCCGGTGCCCCGGTGCCCGCAGTCTACCTGCTCGAGGATGAACCTGGCATAAACGCCTTCGCGGCCGGCATCACGACGGACGACGCGGTGGTGTGCGTGACGCAGGGATGCCTCGCGCTGCTCAGCCGCGAGCAGCTGCAGGGCGTGGTCGCGCACGAGTTCAGTCACATTCTCAACGGCGACATGCGGCTCAATGCCCGTGTCGTCGGCGTGCTGCACGGGATCCTGCTGATCGGGCTCATCGGCGAGTGGCTGGTGCGCGCCGTCGCCCGCGGCCGCCGCCGCTACCGGTCCGCGCGCAGCGACGGCGCGGGCGGGCTGCTCGCGGTGGGCGCCGGCCTGATGGTGATCGGTTACGGCGGCACCTTCTTCGGCCGGCTGATCAAGGCCTCGCTCAACCGCCAGCGCGAGTATCTGGCGGACGCCTCGGCGGTGCAGTTCACCCGCAACCCGGGCGGTATCGGCGGGGCGCTGAAGATGATCGGCGGTCACGCCTTCGGTTCCCGCATCGACAACCCCGCGGCGCCCGTGGTGAGCCATATGTTTTTCGCCGCCGGCCTCAAGGGGCTGTTCGGCGCCGGCGGTTTTGCCCTGTTCGCGACGCATCCGCCGCTGGAGCGGCGCATCCGGCGCATCGACCCCGCGTGGGATGGCCGCTATCCCGCGGTCAAGCCGCTGCAGCGCGAGCCGACGGCGCCGAAACCGCCCGAGCCGACCCCGGTGCAGATCATGGAGAAGGTGGCCGTGGTGCTCGGCGCGGTCCTGGCGCCCCCTGCGCCGGGCGCGGAGGTCAGGCCCGAGCACGTGGACTACGCGCGTTACCTGCTGGCCGGATTGCCCGACGTGATAACCGCCGCCGCGCGCGAGCCTTACAGCGCCCGCGCGCTGATCTACGCCATCCTGTTCGATGCGGACGACGCGGCGCGCGCCGTGCAGATCGAGGCCCTGCGCCTGCGCGAGGAGGGCATCGTGCAGGAACAGGCGCTGGCCTTGCATGCGAGTATCAGGGAACTGGACCGCGCGTACCGCCTGCCCGTCGTCGAACTCGCGCTGCCTGCGCTGCGCGGACTCTCTCCGCCCCAGGCCGGGCGTTTCCTGGACACGCTCACCGCCGTCATCCGCTCCGATCGGCGTGTCACGCTGCTTGAATGGTCCATGGCGACGGTGATTGCAAACACCCTGCAGCCTGCCGCGCGCCATCCCGGATTGCCGGTGCACAGGCTCGATCTGCTGAAGATCCAGGTGCGCGTGATCCTGTCGGTGCTGGCCCATGCCGGGCCGGCGGACCCCGGCGCCGTGGAGCACGCGTTCAGGCAGGGCGCGGAATCGCTCGGCTCGACGGGGCTCGCCGCCTACGACCGCGGTGTGCTGACGTTCGATACGGTCGACAATGCGCTCCGGCAGCTCGACCGGCTGGTTCCGCTCGAAAAGGAACGCCTGCTGATCGCCTGCGCCCGGGTCGTCGGCGCCAACCGCGCGGTCGATGTCCAGGAGTTCGAGGCACTGCGGGCGGTCGCCGCCGCGCTGCATTGTCCGGCGCCGCCGATCGTGATCACGCCCGGCGCAGGGTGACGGCGCCGGCTTGCACCACCCGTCGCGCCGGGCGATGATGCATCTGTCATTTGCCGGGACGGATGTACATCATGACGAGTGTCTCACTGGTGCTGGGCGGCGGCGGCGCGCGCGGGCTCGCGCATATCGGCGTGATCGAGTGGCTGACGGAGAACGGCTACGAGATCCGGTCCATCGCGGGTTCGTCGATGGGCGCCCTGGTCGGCGGCATCTACGCCGCCGGCAAGCTCGAAGTCTACAAACACTGGGTCACGGCGCTCGACAAGGGCGACGTGCTCCGCTTGCTCGATCCGAACCTGGGATTCTCCGGCCTGTTCAAGGGTGCGCGCATCATCGATACGCTGCGCGAACTGCTCGGTGAACGCAATATCGAGGACCTGCCGATCTCCTTCACGGCAGTCGCCACGGACGTGGAGGAACAGAAGGAGGTCTGGTTGAGCCGGGGTCCGCTGTTCGACGCCATCCGCGCCTCCATCTCCGTGCCGCTGGTATTCACCCCGTACAGGATCAATGGACGCCGCCTGCTCGACGGCAGCCTGGTCAATCCGCTGCCGATCGCGCCGACGCTGCGCGACCAGACCGATCTCACCGTCGCGGTGAACCTGAGCGGTCCGCCGGAGAACGCGCCGCCGCCGCCCGCACCCGTGGAGACTGCGACGGGCGCGGGCAACGGATATCGCGTGCGCATCCAGGCCTTCATCGAGGAGCTGCAGGAGCGATTCCGGCCGGAGGAATCCGAGCCGGACTGGAGCTATTTCGACATCATCGCCCTCTCGATGGAGACCATGCAGAACACCATCACGCGCCTCAAGCTCGCCGCCTACACACCGGACGTCACGATCACCATCCCGCGCGATGCGGCGCGTCTGTTCGAGTTCTACCGCGCGCGGGAGCTGATCGAGCTGGGACGGGTAAAGGCGGCGGGCGCGCTCGCGGCATCGTCCGCTCGGTGAGATGCGGCCAGCGCGCAGGGGTAATTGAGTATCAGGCTGCTGCAGCATGTGGAATGCCGGAAATTTTGGGGGAGAATGCGTCAACCGCATCCATGCCTGAACGGCGGTCAAAAGAGTTTTATCTGGGGTTCAACTATCTCAGGAGAGCGGAATGAAAACAATCGAGGAACGATTGGCCCAGATTGAAGGCCGGATTGACAGGCTGGAGCGGTTGTTCAAGTTGATGCTGGCATCGAAGCGCGCTGATGCCGGTGCGGACAAATCTGTACACACGGCAGCGCCTTTGCCGACGGAATCGGAGCGGGGGAAACCGCAGGCAGCTCCTGAGCGGCCAGCGAAACAGGATCCGTGGCAGGCCCGGGAAGGTACGCCTCGCGCGATATCGGTCACTCACGTGCTGGGCTGGACCGGTGCGACGGCATTGGTGCTGGCGATGGCATATCTGATCCGTCTGGCGATCGACGTGGGCTGGCTGACGCCCGCGCGGCAACTCGGCCTGGCGACCCTGAGCGGTTTCGCGCTCATCGGCACCGGTCTCGGGCTGCGCAGCGCCGATCGAAAGTATGCCAGCCTGCTGCCGGCCGGAGGTCTGGTCGTGTTGTTCCTGTCGATCTACGGCGCGCATCTTTATTACCATTTTATCGGGGACCAGATGGCGGCAGGCGCGGTGATCGCCGTCTGTATCGGTTCTTTGTGGCTGAACAGGTTGTTCGAGAGCGAGATCTATGCGCTGTTCGCGGTGGTCGGTTCATACTCGGCGCCGTTTCTCCTGCAGACGTTGTCCGGATCGGTAACCGGTCTGGCGATCTATTATTCAGCGTGGAGCGTTCTGTTTTGCGTCTATGCCGTCTGGATCGGCCAGAGGCGCACCTATCTCCTGGCGGCGTACATGGCATTGCTCGGATTCCACTACCTCTGGGGCCGGATGGCTCCGGACGAATGGGTGGCGGCCTTTACCTTTCAGGTGATTCAGTTCGCATGCTTTCTTGGGGGCGCGGTCGGTTTCTCCATTCGTCACAATAGCCCGATGGAAATGGATGACGCCGTTGCCCATCTGCCGCTGCTCCTGATCTTCTACGCGCTGCAGTATTCTCTGCTCCAGGTTCACCTGCCGGAGTTGGCGCCGTGGATCGCGCTGGGCAGCGCGGCGGTATTGCCGCTGGTTTACCTCCTGGCCAGAAAAACGATGGCACGGCCGTTGAAGGCAGGTGAACTGCTGGTGGGCGCCTATGCCTCGCTGGCGCTGTTCCACGCCGGCTACATGGAGCTGGTTCCGCAGGAGTTCGAGCCCTGGGTCGGTCTGATTGTTCTGCCCCTGGCGGCCGTTTACTTCCTTCTGCGAGGCGGGAATGCTTATGTGACTTGGCCGGTCCGTGCGTTGATCGGGGTAATATTTTCCATCAATTACCTGCGGGTGATCGCCAATACGGGCATCGAGGCGGTACCGGGTCGCGAGATACTGGCGCTGGTCTACGCCTTCGAGCTTTACATCGCCTATTACCTTGTGCAGCGCCTCGGCAGGCTGGAAAATCTCGCCGTCCCGCTGCTGTATGCCGGCCATGTGGCGTTGATGGTTGCCGCCGTCCGGATTTTCGACGAGCGATTGCTGGTCTCTCTTGCCTGGGGTGTCATTGCGCTTGCCTGTCTGGCGCTTGCCTTCAGGATAAATGACAAGGCACTGGGAAAGTCTTCCCTGCTGATCTTCGCCGCATCGGCGATGAAGGTGCTGTTGTTCGATCTCTCCATAGCCACGCCTCTGGTCCGGATCGGTTCCCTGGTGATTCTCGGGGTCACGCTCTACATGGGCGGGTGGATGTACCGGAAGGTGGACAGGCTCGACGAGCGAGCCCGGGCGGCAACAGACGGCAAGCCGCAATCGGTATAAACCGCTGCGGGAAAGAAGTTAAATCTGACCCCATTTTCTTCCCTGCGTAGTATGGGGGAATCGGGGACGGTCCAGCCGTGGTTTATCAGGTATAATGGCCGCTCCATTGAGCCCGAGTTCCGGGGCGGCGTGGTTATCCCCGGGCATCCATGATGCAGACCGCACGTCCTCTATCCTCCTATCGCAAGTTCTGGGCTGCGCGCTTCGGCACGGCGCCGGTCCTGCCGATGTCGCGCGCCGAGATGGACGAGCTCGGCTGGGATTCCTGCGACGTGATCCTGGTCACCGGCGACGCCTACGTCGATCACCCGAGTTTCGGCATGGCGGTGATCGGGCGTGCGCTGGAGGCGCAGGGCTTCCGCGTCGGCATCATCGCGCAGCCGGACTGGCACAGCGCCGAGGCGTTCACGGCGCTGGGACGGCCGAACCTGTTCTTCGGCGTCACCGGCGGCAACATGGATTCGATGGTCAACCGCTACACCTCCGACCGGCGCATCCGCAGCAACGATGCCTACACGCCGGGCGGAGTCGCGGGCAGGCGGCCGGACCGCGCGGTGATCGTTTATGCGCAGCGCTGCCGCGAAGCCTTCAGCGATGCGCCCGTTGTCATCGGCGGCATCGAGGCGAGCCTGCGCCGCATCGCGCATTACGACTACTGGTCGGACCAGGTGCGCCGTTCGGTGCTGCTCGACGCCAAGGCCGACCTGCTGGTGTACGGCAACGCCGAGCGCCAGATCGTCGAGATCGCGCACCGACTCGCCGCGCGCGAGCCGGTGACGGCGCTGACCGACATCCGCGGCACCGCCTTTGTGCGGAAGGGTGCGCCACCGGACTGGTATGAGCTCGATTCCTCCCATCTCGATACGCCGGGAGAGGTCGATGTCCATATCGACCCCTACGCGATGACCGTGCCCGGCAGCGCCGCCTGTGCCACACCGCAGATGACGACCGACGGCGCGCAGATCGTGCGCTTCGAACGCCAGATCCCGCGTGCCGACCGCGCGCGCACGGTGATACGCCTGCCGGACTATGACGCCGTGAAGGACGACCCCGTACTCTATGCGCATGCCTCGCGCGTGATGCATCTCGAGACCAACCCCGGCAACGCGCGCGCGCTGATCCAGCGCCACGGCCAGCGCGAGGTGTGGATCAATCCTCCGCCGATCCCGCTCACCACGCCGGAGCTGGACGGCGTGTTCGACCTGCCCTACGCGCGCCGGCCGCATCCGGCCTACGGCGAGGCGAACATCCCGGCGTGGGAGATGATCCGTTTCTCGGTCAACATCATGCGCGGCTGCTTCGGCGGCTGCACCTTCTGCTCCATCACCGAGCACGAGGGGCGCATCATCCAGAACCGCTCCGAGGCCTCTATCCTGCGCGAGATCGAGACCATCCGAGACGGCGTGCCGGGCTTCACCGGCGTAATCTCCGACCTCGGCGGGCCGACCGCGAACATGTACCGCATCGCGTGCAAGGATCCCGGGATCGAAGCGGCGTGCCGGCGTCCGTCCTGCGTCTATCCCGACATCTGCTCCAACCTGAACACCGACCACTCGGCGCTGATCCAGCTCTACCGCAAGGCGCGCGCGCTGCCCGGAGTGAAGAAGGTGCTGATCGCCTCCGGCCTGCGCTACGACCTCGCGGTGAAGTCGCCCGCCTATGTGAAGGAACTGGTGCAGCACCACGTCGGCGGCTATCTGAAGATCGCGCCGGAGCACACCGAACAGGGCCCGCTGTCGAAGATGATGAAGCCGGGCATGGGCGCCTACGACCGCTTCAAGGCCCTGTTCGATAAATATTCCCAGGAGGCGGGCAAGGAGCAGTACCTGATCCCGTACTTCATCGCCGCCCATCCCGGCACCACCGACGAGGACATGCTGCAGCTCGCGCTGTGGCTGAAGCGCAACGGTTTCCGCGCCGACCAGGTGCAGAACTTCCTGCCCTCGCCGATGGCGACGGCTACGGCGATGTACCACAGCGGCAGGAATCCGCTGCGCAAGGTGACGCGCAAGAGCGAGACGGTACCGATCCCGCAGGGACTGAAACAGCGCCGCCTGCACAAGGCCTTCCTGCGCTATCACGATCCCAACAACTGGCCGCTGCTGCGCGAGGCCCTGAAGCGCATGGGCCGCGCCGACCTGATCGGCAACGGCAAGCGGCATCTGGTACCGGCCTGGCAGCCGGCCGGGACGGGCGAGCAGGCGGAAGGGCGGCGCACGCCGGCAGTGAAAAAGGGGACATTCCTGACCCAGCACACCGGCCTGCCGCCGCAGCCGCGCGCGGCGCGGGGACGTGACGGCGCAAAGTCGCGTGCCGCCCGCGCGGAAACAGGCGTATCCAAACGTCGCGGCCGGGGGCGCGCCGGCAATGGTTGATCTGCACCCGCAACTGAAGGCCGATACGGTCGAGGTCGGCCGCTTCCGCCTGTGCCGGCTGCTGATGATGAAGGACGCGAACTATCCGTGGTTCATCCTGCTGCCGGATCGCGCGGAGGTGACCGAAATCCACCATCTTTCCGCGGACGACCAGCTGCAGCTCGCGCGCGAATCCACCCTGCTGTCCGAGGCGCTGGTCGCGGCCTTCAAGCCCGACAAGCTCAACATCGCCGCGCTCGGCAACGTGGTGCCGCAGCTGCATATCCACCATATCGTGCGCTATCGCCACGATGCCGCCTGGCCCGCCCCGGTATGGGGGCGCGTGCCGGCGGCGGAATACCAGTTTGACTGCCTCAACGGCGTGATTGCGAAGCTGCGCTATGCGCTGGGGGCGGAGTCCGGCTTCAAGCCGGCGGAATAAGATGGAATGGGAAGTGAGGAAGAGGGGACAGATTTCAAATCTGTCCCCATTTTTCTTTAATAACGCCCGCGAATCTTCGAGACGTAATTGACGAGTTCCTGGCTTTCCTGGTTCATGCGCATCAGGTTGGCGTGGGTGATGCGGAACAGCGCGCGCATGACGCCGTAGACGATGTGCGGGTGTTTTTCAAGCAGCGACTCAAAGGCGTCCGGCTTCATGGTGTACACGGTGGCCGGGCCGACCGCGCGCAGCGTCGCCTTGCGCGGCGTGCGGTCGACGAAGGCGCGCGTGCCGGCGCATTCGCCGACCTTCATCGTATAGACCACGATCTCCTGCCCGAGCACGTTGCCGGTGACGGCGAGCTTGCCGTCAATGAGGATGAACAGGGTGTTGTCCGCCTGCCCCTCGGCGACGAGCAGTTCGCCGTCGTGCAGGTGGCGCACCCCCATTATTCCCGCCAGGATCTGGCATTCCTGTTCGCTGAGATCCTCTCCGATCGCCGAGGCGCGGAGCCGCTTGTCATCCACCTTTTCGCTCATATGGACCGTTCCCCCTCAAAGACTGACTCAGGTAGTGGGGATTTTAATGCAAGTGGGACGGCAATACTAATGATGCACCCGGCGCTTTGCTCCCGGGGACAGACGCGTAAGCCTGTCACCTGACACAAGAATTCCGTCACCGTCCGCCTGTGGCGTCAGCGGCCGAAGACCGCACCGATGCCGATGTGGAACTGCGGATCGTTGCGCTGGCTGTCCTTGGGCCAGAGCCGGAGCCCGTCGGGCCGGATGACCGGGTACACGTAGTCCGCCTCGCCGATCTGGCCGCTGCGCGTGCCGCTCAGGGTGCCGCCGACGGTCAGCAGGCGCCCGGGCGCGTAGTCGAGGGTTTCCAGATAGCGTTCATCGGTCACCAGGAAGCGGCCGTTCGGCGTGCGGTCGGTGTCCGGCTGCTGGGAGGAGGCGAGCGGGTAGGACAGCACCTCGATCTGGGTGCCGTTCTGGGTGTTGGAGCTGTTGACGATGACGCCTCCCCACAGGAAGGCCGCGTCGGTGTAGAACTCCGGGTTTTCCGCCACGTCGGACGGGTGTGACTTCGCGTCGTACCTGGCACTGTCGAAGCGCTGGCCGGTGGCGCAGGCCGCCAGTCCGATCAGGGTCGCCGCCAACACGGGAAGGGTCAGGCGATGCATGGGGTGTCGCTCCTATTTTTTCACCGGGTGGCGGTGATTGTAACGATAGGGAGAGTAATAGGGGTACCCGGGGAACCACGGATCGTAGTACCAGGGGGGCGGATAGTTGCGCGGATCGTATTCCGGGCGCGGCGGCCAGAGCAGGTAATTGTTCACCCGCACGCGCGGAAAGGCATAATCGTAGTCACCGATCTTGCGCGTGACCTCGTCCTCGACCACGCCGGAAACGGTGATCTCGCGCTCCTCGGCATAGAGCGCCGGATCGAGGAAGCCGTCGATCACGGCGATGAAGCGACCGGCGCTGCGGTCGGTCATGCGCGGCTGGCCCGAGCCGTCGAGTTCGCGCGCGACGACCTCGACCCAGGTCTCGCTCTCGCGGTTCTCCACCGCGGCGATCGTCCCGCCCCAGCGCACGTGCGCGCCGATGAACTGCTGCGCGTCGACACGCACCTCGGCGACCATGGGGCTGCCGGGCGGTGCATCGCTGATCTCTTTCGGGATATTGGACGCGCATCCCGCGATCAGTCCCGCGCACAGCACACCAGTGACTGTCGATAAGTACTTCATACTCTTTGAGACCCTCCGACCCGGGCAAAGTTGCGGCGGTGAGCCGCCCGGTCTGCATCCGCTATTATAAGGACAGACGCGCCGCGCGCGGACCGGGATCCGCCGGGGCGGTTTCCACGGCGGGTCCGTAGCTGTCATAATTCATCGAATCAACGACTTGGGGCATGGTCGCGGCGTGACACACATTCATCTGATGGCCCTGCGGCATTCCGCCTTCTATGCGCCGTACCTGCTGACGGTGGCGGGCGGTTATCTGCGCGCGGAGGGACTGCAGCCGAGGTACGCGCTCGCGACTCCGGAACGGACGGTTGCGGCGTCACTCGCCGACGGGACCTGCCACGTGGCGCAGTCGGCGGTCGCGACAAGTTTCGCCGCGCTCGAACGCGGCGAGCGCATCGAGGTCGCGCACTTCGCGCAGATCAACGAGCGCGACGGTTTCTTCCTCGCCGGCCGGAGACCCGAGCCCGATTTCACCTGGGACCGCCTGCGCGGCCGCACGGTGCTGGTGGATCACTTCTTCCAGCCGCTCGCGATGTTCCGCTACGCCCTGCACCGCAGGGGCGTCGATGTCGCGGCACTGGAGGTGATCGACGCCGGCGGCGTGGAGGCGATCGAGCGCGCCTTCCGCGACGGGAGCGGTGACTACGTGCACCTGCAGGGTCCGGCGCCGCAGCAGCTCGAACATGAGGGAATCGCTTGCGTGGTCGCCGCCGTCGGGGACGCGGTCGGTCCGGTGGCCTTCAGCAGCCTGTGCGCGGACCGCGCCTGGCTCGCCACCGACATGGCGCGCGCCTTCACGCGCGCCTACCGCCGCGCGCGCGAACACGCGATCGTGGCGCCGGCGGACGGGATCGCCGCGCTGCTGCGGGAGGCCGGCTTCTTCCCGGCGGTCGATCCCGCGGTGCTGGCGCGCACGGTGGCCGCGTACCAGCGCCTGGGTTGCTGGGCGCCCGACCCGGCGATCTCGCCCGCGGCCTATGAGCGTCTGCTCGACGTCTTTCTCTACAGCGGGCTGATCACCCGGCGGCATCCTTATACTGCGGCGGTGGTCCCGCCGCCTTGAGCAGCCGTGGCGTGATCCTGCACAATGGGCGTCATATGAACCGGTACGAAGCGATCGATGACATGCGGCAGGCAGCGGTGGTCGAGGCGACGCACGCCTGGATCGCGCGTGCGGGCGCGATCTTCGGCCGCCGCTTCGAGCCGATCCCGGTGCTGTTCGACCTCATGGGCCGCGCCGCGGGGATGTACCGGGTGCGGCGCGGCGAGCGCGTGATCCGCTACAACCCGTACCTGTTCGCCAAATACCCGCATGACAGCCTCTCGGTGACGGTGCCGCACGAGGTCGCGCATTACGTTACCGACCGCCTGTACGGCCTGCGCCGCGTGCGTCCGCACGGGCGCGAGTGGCGCGCCGTGATGCAGGACTTCGGCGTCGATCCCTCCGCCGCGAGCGAGCATGACCTGGAGGGGATACCCACGCGCGCACAGCGTCGCCACGCCTACCGCTGCGCCTGTCTCGTCCATCCGCTCACCACGCGGCGGCACAACCTGATCCTGCACGGTGCGCGCTACCGCTGCCGCCGCTGCGGGGATGAACTGTTCTATTCGGGACAGCTGGAGACGGATACCCGGGGTCAGGGTAAAAACTGTTCAGCAACCGGGACAAATGATGTGCAGGATTGCGAAAGTTCTTACTCTGACCCCAATTTATCGAGCGACTCCCAGCGGTCGTAGGCCAACTGCAGTTCCCGGCCGAGCTCCTCGAGGCGCGCGAGCGCGGCGGTGATGGCGGCCTTGTCCTGCTGGTAGAATTCGCCGCTGCCAGCCTCCTGTTCGAGCTGCCGCTGTTCCTGCTCCAGCGCCTCGATGCGTCCCGGCAGGGCTTCGAGTTCGCGCCTTTCCGCAAAGCTCAGCTTGCGTTTCGCCGGCGTTGTTGCCGCGGCTTTGTGCGTCGCCGCAGGCAGTGCGCGCGGCGTCTTGTCCGCGGCGGGGCGCACGCCCGGCGACGGAGGGGGGCGGCGCTGGCGCAGCCAGTCCTCGTAACCGCCGACGCATTCGGAGACGTGGCCGCCGCCCTCGAACATGATCGTGCTGGTGACCAGGTTGTCGAGGAAGCTGCGGTCGTGGCTGACGATCAGCAGGGTGCCGTCGTAATCCGACAGCAGGTCCTCCAGCAGTTCGAGGGTGTCCACGTCGAGGTCGTTGGTCGGCTCGTCCAGTACCAGCATGTTGGCGGGTTTGGTGAACAGGCGCGCGAGCAGCAGGCGGTTGCGTTCGCCGCCGGAGAGGATGCGCACCGGGGCGTCGATGCGTTCCGGCGGGAACAGGAAGTCCTTCAGGTATCCGACCACGTGGCGCGGACGGCCGCGCACCTCGACGAAGTCGCTGCCCTCGCTGATGTTGTCGCGCACGGTCTTGTCCGGATCGAGCAGTTCGCGCTGCTGGTCGAAGTAGGCGATCTGCAGGCGGCTGCCGTGTACCACGTCGCCGGAATCGGGACTGAGCTCGCCCAGGATCAGCTTCAGCAGCGTGCTCTTGCCGGAGCCGTTCGGTCCCATGATTCCGATGCGGTCGCCGCGCACGATGCTGGTGGAGAAGTCGCGGACGATGCAGCGGCCGCCGTAGCTGAAGCTGACGTGGCGCAGGTCGACCACGCGCCGGCCCGACGCCTCTCCGGCGTCGACGGCGAGGCTGGCCTTTCCCGCGGCGTCGATGCGGCCCGCGCGCTCGCGGCGCATCTGCTCCAGCAGGTTCACGCGGCCCTCGTTGCGCGTCCGCCGCGCCTTGATGCCCTGGCGGATCCACACCTCGTGCTCGGCGAGCTTGCGGTCGAACCGGGCATTGGCCTGCTCCTCGGCCGCGAGCATCTCGTCCTTGCGGCGCAGGTAGTTCGCGTAGTCGCCCGGGAACGAGGTGAGGCGGCCGCGGTCCAGTTCAATGAGGCGGGTGGCGAGCCGGCGCAGGAAGGTGCGGTCATGGGTGATGAAGATCAGCGCGCCGCGGAAGGACAGCAGGTAATCCTCCAGCCAGTCGATCGCCTTGATGTCCATGTGGTTGGTCGGCTCGTCGAGCAGCAGCAGGTCGGGCGCGCTGACCAGCGCCTGCGCCAGCATCACGCGGCGCCGCACGCCGCCGGAGCATGTGTTGACGGCCTGGTCCGGCGGCAGGTCGAGTCGGCTCAATACGGTCTCGACCTGCTGCGCCAGGTTCCAGCCATCACGTGTCTCGATCTGCTGCTGCAGTGCGGACAGCTCGGCGAGCGCGCCGGGCGCGGCGCCGTCGAGCCGTTGCGCCGCCCGGTGGTAGTCGCCGAGCAGCCGGCCGACATCGCCCAGCCCGGCGCTTACCGCATCATAGATGGTCGCATCAATGTCGAGGGGAACCTCCTGTTCCAGGTGCGAGACGCGCAGGGTGTCGCGCCGCCAGACCTTGCCGTCGTCGGGCTGAGCCTTGCCGCTGAGCACGCGGAACAGGGTGGATTTTCCCGCGCCGTTGCGTCCGATCAGGCACACCCGCTCGCCCGCCGCGATCTCGAAACTGACATGGTCGAGCAGGGGGTGGTGGCCGTACGCGAGCGAGACCTCGTTGAGCGTGAGGAGCGTCATGGCTGAATTGCGCGCGGCGCGGTCCCGGGTGCGCCGGATCCAGCCGCCGTCCGGCGGTTTATGACTGCGTGCTGCCGGTGCCGCCCGCCTGCGGTTTCTTCTGCGCCGCCAGGCGTTCGACGATCTTGAGGCGCTCCTCGTCGGAGAGCTTGTACCAGGTATTGGACTCTTTATCCGTCATCCCGCATGCGGTGCACACACCGTTATCATCCATGATGCACTCGCTGACGCAGGGCGATTTGACTGCACTTCCCATGGGATCTCCTCAGACAGTTTACGCCGTTCGGCCGGGTTCGATTTCCGGGCGCCATTATCGCATAGAATCCGCGCCGGGATGCGTCACCGTGGCTGTACCTACAGCGTATTCCAGAACGGCACCGCGACGAACCACAGTATGTAACTCAGGGCGGTGGCCATCAGGCCGTTGATGCGCGTCGGGCGGCGGTACCTCCGCCGGTAGCGCTGCAGCATGACGAGCAGCAGCGCCGCGTGCGGCAGCACGAACCAGCCTATGCCCGCATAGCTGTCCCCGCCGATCCCCAGCACCTGCCACGCCAGCGCGAACGCCGCCGCGGCCACGACCGCCGCCATGCAGAACACGAGCGCGCGACCGGCCCCGAGTTCGGCCACCAGCGTGCGCTTGCCCACCGCGGAATCGGCCTCCAGGTCCGGGATCGCCGACAGCGTGATGGCGGGCAGGATGGACCAGAACAGGGGCAGGCCGAGCATCCAGGGCAGGGGGTCCGCGGCCGGTCCGCCCAGCAGCAGCCAGCCGCAGACGACGGCGAGGAAGCTGTGAGTGAGTGCGACCACAACCTCGCCGAGGCCGCGCCAGCAGAACCGCAGGGGCGGCGACGTATAGCCCAGGCAGAGTATCACGCCGCTCACGCATAGCGCGCCCAGCGTCGCCGCCGGCACGCCGCCCGCGGCGGACAGCAGCAGGCCGCTGGCGGCGAAGCCGGTGAGCGCGAAGGCCAGGCCGTAGCGCACCTCGGCGAAACTCAGCGCGCCGTCGACCAGCACGCGGGAACCGCCGTTGAACGGGCTGAAGTTGCGATTGCGGCGGTCGCTGTCGTAGTCGACATATTCGTTGATCAGCACGGCGGCGAACTCGAGCAGGAACACCGCGAGATATCCCAGCCAGTACACCGGCTGCGCAAACACGCCGACGCCGTGGGCCATACCCGCACCCAGCGTATAGGCGAGCCAGGTCATCGGGTAGAACTGCAGGCGCATCGCCCGGATCCAGCTCAGCGTCTTCGCCGCCACGGCCTCGCCGCGGTCCGGCACGCCGAGAGCGAGGCGGCGCCCGGCCGCGCGCGCCTTCTCGATCCAGTGCGCCCGCTGCGGCGGCGTGGAATTGAACACGGTACCGAAGCGCAGCACGCGAACCGGCGTGACGCCGCAGAACTGCAGGGTGGCGCGCTTGAGCGCGTTGATGCCCGGCTGGCCGTAGATGAGGCGGTAGACCCAGCCCGGGGTATCCATGGTCGTGATGATCTGGGCCGTTTTTCCCTTCAGCAGCCTGTCCCAGGTGCCATCGTCATGCATCTGGAAGGCGAAGCCGGGCGAGAAGATCCGGTCGATGAATCCCTTGAGCAGGGCGGGCATCATCCCCCACCAGTTCGGAAAGACGAAGGCCAGGTGATCCGCCCAGGTGACGTGCGCGCGGGCCTGGGCCAGGTCGGGTTCATCGCCCTGCGCGTCCTGCGGCCGGGTGGGATAGTTGGTGTCGAAGGCCAGATCGCCGAGGCGCAGGATACGGACATCCTGTCCGGATTGACGCGCGCCTCCGGCATAGGCCTCGGCCAGCGCACCGCACAGGCTGGAGTGATTGGGGTGACCGAGGATGACCAGGACCTTCATGCGCCCTCCGGGTGTCGTTCGAAGCGCTCATCCGTCCGCTCCGCAATTATTCGGTGTCTACCTGTGCTGGTAAATAATGCGTGATTTTGCATGAAGTTAGCTGCTAATACAAACATCAGCCGCACTCGCCGGCTCGTGTGTATCCCCATGACCCAGGCAGAATAGGGGAATTGTGACGCCCGCGTGACACCGGCCGTGCGAGAATGGCCCGGGCAGTAATGCCGCAGGCCGGTTGTAATTAAACTGTCATACAGCTCCTTTATAAAGTCGGTGTTCGCAAACAGCGCCTCACCAGGGGTGCATTCAGAGGGAATGACCGGTGGCCGCGATGGATGCCCCGCCGCGGCGCCGGCCCAGGTGATCAACCTGACTGATATATTAAGAGGAAAACGACATGCTTAGAAAACCGGTTCTAATGGCGACATTCACCGCAGCCCTGCTGGCTGCCGCCGTGTCCGCGCAGGCCGCGCGCGACTATATCAGTATCGTGGGCTCGTCCACGGTCTATCCCTTCAGCACGGTAGTAGCCGAGCAGTACGGCAAGGCGACCAAGTTCAAGACCCCCAAGATCGAATCCACCGGCACGGGCGGCGGCTTCAAGCTGTTCTGCGCCGGCGTCGGCGTCGAACATCCGGACGTCACCAACGCCTCGCGCGCGATCAAGAAGAGCGAATACGACGCCTGCCAGCAGAACGGCGTGAAGGATATCATCGAGGTCAAGATCGGCTACGACGGTATCGCCGTCGCGAACTCGAAGAAGGCGGCACAGATGCAGTTGACGCTGCGCGACATCTACCTGGCCCTGGCCAAGGAAGTGCCGGATCCGAAGGGCGGTGACCGCGTGGTGCCGAATCCCTACAAGACCTGGAAGGATGTCAACCCGGCCCTGCCCGCCAACAAGATCGAAGTCCTCGGCCCGCCCCCGACTTCGGGCACGCGCGACGCCTTTGCCGAGCTGGCACTGGAAGGCGGCTGCCAGACCTTCAGCTGGATCAAGGATCTCAAGAAGAAGGACGAGGACCAGTTCAAGCGCATCTGCATGACCGTGCGCGAGGACGGCGCCTACATCGAGGCCGGTGAAAACGACAACCTGATCGTGCAGAAGCTGGAAAGCAACCCCAACGCCGTCGGCGTCTTCGGCTACAGCTTCCTGGACCAGAACCGGGATTATGTCCAGGGTTCCATCGTGGACGGCGTGGCCGCCGAGTATGATGCGATCGCGGAAGGGAAATATCCGATCTCGCGGCCCCTGTTCTTCTACGTGAAGAAGGCCCACATCGGGGTGATCCCGGGCATCGAGGAATTCCTGAAGGAGTTCAGCAGCGAGAAGGCCTGGGGCCCCGAGGGTTACCTGTCCGATCGCGGTCTGATCTCCATGCCGGACGCCGAGCGCGCCAAGTTCCGCGATGCGGCGGTGAAACTGACGCCGATGTCGATGTAAGATCCGTAACGCGGCGGCCGGCGCATGCCGGCCGCCGCATTTTTGTCACGAACGTTGTTTGATATTTTACTGCACAGAAATATAACGACGGTCTAGGCCATGCAAACCTCCATGCTGATCATGGTCCTGCTGATCCTCAGCTCGATCGCCTTCTACCTGGGGCGGCGGCGCGCCCTCTCGGTCGCGCAGGGCAAGGTCCGCAACCTGCATTCCCTGCCGTCCTACTACGGTTACTACGTCGCCCTGTGGTGCGGACTTCCCGCCCTGCTGGTGGCGGGCATCTGGTTTTCCGCCGAGGATGCGATCATCACGGGCATACTGGTTGAGAATCTGCCGCAGGAGATTCGCAGCCTGGATCCGGGCCGGATCAACCTGGTGGTCAACGATATTCGCAATCTGGTCAGCGGCAACGTCACCTCGCGGGAGGCCGACGCGGCCATGCTGGCGGCGTCAGACCATTACCGCCAGTTGCGCGCTACGAGCCACGCCGCGCTGAGCGTCGTCGCGCTCGCGCTCGTCATCGTCGCCGGCACCTTCAGCCTGGCACGCATCAGGCCGGATTACCGCGCCCGCAACGCCGTCGAACGCATCGTCATGGCGCTGCTCATCGCCTGCTCGAGCATCGCGATCTTCACCACTATCGGCATCGTGCTCTCGGTGCTGTTCGAATCGCTGCGCTTCTTCCAGACGATTTCCATCTTCGAGTTCCTGTTCAGCCCGCACTGGAGCCCGCAGACCGCGCTCCGCGCCGACCAGGTCGGTTCCTCCGGGGCGTTCGGCGCCGTGCCGCTGTTCGCCGGCACCCTGCTGATCTCGTTCATCGCCATGGTGGTGGCGGTGCCGATCGGCCTGCTCTCCGCCATCTACCTGTCGGAATATGCCGGCCCCAGGCTGCGCGCCAACGTGAAGCCGCTGCTCGAGATCCTCGCGGGCATCCCGACCGTCGTTTACGGATTCTTCGCGGCCCTGGTCGTCGCCCCGATGATCCGCGACGCCGGCGCCACCCTCGGCCTCGACGTCGCCTCGGAGAGCGCGCTCGCCGCCGGGCTCGTGATGGGCATCATGATCATCCCCTTCGTCTCCTCGCTGTCGGACGACGTCATCAACGCGGTGCCGCAGGCGCTGCGCGACGGCGCCTACGCCCTGGGCTCGACCCAGTCGGAGACGGTGCGCAAGGTGATCCTGCCGGCCGCGCTGCCCGGCATCGTCGGCGGCATCCTGCTGGCCGTGTCACGCGCCATCGGCGAGACCATGATCGTGGTCATGGCCGCGGGCCTGTCCGCGAACCTGACTGCCAACCCGCTGGATGCGGTCACCACGGTGACAGTGCAGATTGTGACCCTGCTGACGGGAGACCAGGAATTCGACAGTCCGAAGACCCTGGCCGCGTTCGCCCTCGGCCTGGTGCTGTTCGTCGCGACGCTGCTGTTGAACGTATTCGCCCTGCATATCGTGCGGAAGTACCGGGAGCAATATGAATAATCAGGAAAGGGATAACGCCGGCGCCGACGGGCTGGATTCCCGGCGCACCATCGAGATCGTGCGCGCCGGTCTGAAGCGGCGCCAGGCGGCGGAAACGCGCTTCCGTATCTACGGTTTTGCGGCGATCGTGCTCGGCCTGGCGTCCCTTTCAGTGCTGTTCGTGAGCATCGTCGGCAACGGCTACACAGCCTTCACGCAGACCTATATAAAGGTACCGGTATACTTCGACCCTGCCGGGATCGATCCCGAAGGGACGCGTGATCCGGAGACGCTCAACACCGCCGATTACGCCGGTCTGGTGAAGGCATCCCTGCGTGAGATGTTCCCTGCCGTGACGGATCGCAGCGAGCGTCGTGATCTCTACAGCATCATCAGCACCGGCGCGGGCTTCGAGCTGCGCGACAGGGTGCTGGACGATCACGCTCTGATCGGCGCCCGGCAGGAAGTCTGGCTGGTGGCCGACGACGAGGTCGACATGCTGATGAAGGGCCACGTTGATCGCACGGTTCCTGAGCTGGACCGGCGCGTCAAGGACGACCAGATCGCCTGGATCGACCAGCTCGTCGCGGACGGCCGCGTGGAGAAGCGCTTCAACACGAATTTCTTCCTTGCGGGCGACTCGCGCGATCCGGAACTGGCCGGCATCCGCGGGGCGCTCGTCGGATCCTTGTACACGCTGCTGCTGACCCTGCTACTGTCCTTCCCCATCGGGGTGGCTGCCGCGGTCTACCTGGAGGAGTTCGCGCCGCGCAACCGGCTGACCGACCTGATCGAGGTCAACATCAACAACCTCGCGGCCGTGCCCTCCATCGTGTTCGGCCTGCTGGGACTCGCGGTGTTCATCAACTTCTTCGGTATTCCGCGCTCCTCGCCGCTGGTCGGCGCGCTGGTTCTGACGTTGCTGGTGCTGCCCACCATCATCATTGCGAGCCGCGCCGCGCTGAAGTCGGTGCCGCCCTCGATCCGCGAGGCCGCGCTCGGCGTGGGCGCCTCGCCGATGCAGGCCATGTTCTACCACGTGCTGCCGCTCGCCATGCCGGGCATGCTGACCGGAACCATCATCGGCATGGCGCATGCGCTCGGCGAGACCGCGCCGCTGCTGATGATCGGCATGGTGGCCTTCATCGTGACCGTACCCGGGGGTGTGTTCGACCCGGCCACCGTGTTGCCGGTGCAGGTCTTCCTCTGGGCCGACAGCCCCGAGCGGGCGTTCGTCGAGAAGACCTCGGCGGCCATCCTGGTGCTGCTCGCGTTTCTCATCCTGATGAATGCGGTCGCCGTCATCCTGCGCAAGCGGTTCGAGCGCAGGTGGTGATTTTACGAATACCTGCAAGAGGGCTGGCATATGTCATCTGTAGATACGGTTGATGAAGCGGTACAATTGGATCGGACCAATGTCAAGAAAGTGGTGAAGGGCATGGATTCACTGACTACGAAGCGGGAACAGCGGGAGACTGTCGGCGATGTGCGGGTGGAAGATCCGCGCGTGCGCTGCAACGAAATCAACGTCTACTATGGCGCGAAGCAGGCGGTGATGAACGTCAACCTCGACATCGGCCGCAACGAGGTGATCGCCATGATCGGGCCCTCCGGCTGCGGCAAGTCGACCTTCCTGCGCTGCCTCAACCGCATGAACGACACCATCGTGGGTTGCCGCGTGACCGGCCAGATCTTCATGGACGACCAGGACATCAACGCATCCGGCATCGACGTGGTCCCGCTGCGCGCGATGGTCGGCATGGTGTTCCAGAAACCGAATCCGTTCCCGAAGTCGATCTGGGAGAACGTTGCATTTGGTCCGCGCATCCACGGCCTGGCGCAGAACAAGGCCGAGCTCGAGGAGATGGTCGTCACCAGCCTGCAGCGCGCCGGCCTGTGGGGTGAGGTTGAAGGACCGGCTCGACCAGCCGGGCACCGGGCTGTCCGGCGGCCAGCAGCAGCGCCTGTGCATCGCGCGCACCATCGCCGTGAATCCCGAGGTGATCCTGATGGACGAGCCGTGCTCGGCGCTCGACCCGATCGCGACCGCGGTGATCGAGGACCTGATCGACGAGCTGCGCGAGCACTATTCGATCTGCATCGTCACCCACTCGATGCAGCAGGCCGCGCGCGTGTCGCAGCGCACCGCCTATTTCCATCTCGGCAACCTGATCGAGGTGGGCGAGACCACGCAGATCTTCACCAATCCGGTGCACAAGCTCACCGAGGATTACATCACGGGACGCTTCGGCTGACGGCTCCGCCGCGCGGCATCATCAACCCGTACCGACACGGGAGCGACATATGGTTCAGTCTCTGGAAGGACATTCCGTACGCCGTTTCGACGGCGAACTCAACAACCTGCATATGCGCGTGCTGGAGATCGCCGGCCTGGCGGTGGACCAGGCACGGCTGGCGCTGCACGCCCTGGGCGGGCGCGACCTCGACGCGGCCCGCAAGGTCATGCGTCGCGAGCGCGACGTGGACAGGCTGGAGGTCGAGGTTGACGAGGAGATCGTCGCGATGCTGGCCCGGCGTGCGCCGCTGGCGATGGATCTGCGCGTGATCATCTCGTTCTCCAAGATCGTCTCACACCTCGAACGCGTCGGCGACGAGGCAATGCGCATCGCCGACCTGTGCATCCGCATGTACGAGACGAATCCGGAGGCGGACGGTGGTGGAACGCTCAACGACGCCCATGCAATGAGTCTGGCGGCGGGTCAGATCCTTACCCAGGCGGTCGAGCTGCTCGATACCCTCGACATCGACCGCGCCGAGGCCCTGCTGACGGACCAGGGCATCATGCAGCGCGAGTTCGAGGCGGGTTTGCGGCGCCTGGCGAATCTGGTCCCGGGCGACAGCCGCTCGTTGGGCCAGGCGATCGACGCCGTGCTCATCATGAAGGCGCTGGAGCGCATCGGCGATCACGCGCGCAACCTGGCCGAGTACGTCGTCTACATGGTCAGCGGCACCGACGTGCGCAATCGGCAGGAGATCAGGCGGTGAACGGTCCCCCCGTGCCGGGATGACGGCGCGGGTGTTCAGCGCCCTCTATCTCTCTCGTAGCAGAAACGCGGTACGCAGCCTTCGCGCGGAGGCGATGACCAACCGCAGGGGCGGGCTACAGGTGCCTGCAACGCCGGCAGCCGGCCCACGGGCTGTGTCGAGCCGCTCACAACGCTTCAATATCCCGGCGGCGGCTGAATACCGCGTCCCTCAGCGCTCGAAACTGTAGATCAGGTCTGCGCCGGAGCCGACGCGTGTCCCGCTCTCCGTTTCCAGCGTCCACTTGTCACTCAGGCGGTAACGGATCTGGAACGCCGCGGTGTTTTCCACCAGCCCCTGGATATACCGCACGTACAGCCGCGGCGACAGCGACTTGCCCAGCACCAGCGCCGTATCCGTGCTCACCTCGCCGGCCTCGATACTCACCTCGCTCAGGTTGAACACCCCCCCGATGCGGGTGGCGAGGGCCTCGCCGCCGACCAGCGCGAGCGAGGTCGCCGCCTGGTACAGCGCGCGTCCCTCCGTCGCCGAGGCCTGATCGAGCGGACGGCCGAGGACGAGATAGGACAGCACGTCGCCGTCGTCCATGGCGGGGTCGGAGAACAGCCGCACCAGAGGGTGGTCCGCGGTGCCCGTCACGCGCACGCCGACCTTGATATCATCGCCGCGCTGGCGCGAGGCGATGACGTCGAGCGCCGGGTTGTCGATCGAACCGCCGGCGTAGAGCGCGCGTCCCTGCTCGATGCTCAGGTTCTGGCCGTAGGCGCGATACTTTCCTTCGACGATGCGGATCTCTCCCTGGCCGCTGATATTCTCCGGGGTGTTCATCAGGATGCGCAGCCGGCCGGCGAGGCGGCCCTCCAGTCCCTTGCCCGCGACGCGCACCTCGTCCCCGAGGATGAGAAGGAGTTCGCCGTGCACGCGCAGCCGCGGCGGCGCGTCGCGCGCCTCCCCGCCGACGAGGACGACATCCTCGGAGACGCCCGTCGCGGCCTCCGCCGCGAAGGGCTCGATGCGGGCCGCGGGAATGGCGAGCGTCCCGCTGAACTCGAGATCGCCGGGCGTGAGACGCAGCGTGACGTCGGGTGAGGCGGTGACCTCGGCCGACGGCAGCCGTACGATCTCGACCTGTTCGCCCTTGAGCGCCAGCGTGCCCTCCCATGAATCGCGGCCATGCACGACGCCGTCGCCCTCGATTTCCAGCCGCCCCGCGCCTGAACGCAGCGCGCCGTCCAGCCTCCAGCGGTCCTGTTCCGCCTGCAGGCCCAGGTTCACCTCCCGCAGGCTGAGTCCGAGCCGCGCCACGGCGAGTGTCGCGACGGTGGCATCGAGCCGCCCGCCGATGCGCGGGTCGTCGAGGGAACCGGACAGCATGGCGTGCGCCTGCAAACGGGCTTCGCCGCCGGGCACCAGGTCGGGCAGCAGCAGCGAGATCGGGGTGAGATCGTTCAGGTCGAGGTCGATGCGGCCCGTGAGCGCCTGTTGCGGCGAAAACTGCGGCTCGGCGGCGTACCACTCCGGCAGCTGCGCCTCCGCCTCGAGGCGGGCGCCATCGGCGATATCGACACGCAGGCCGGCGCGCAGGCCGTCCTCGCCGCCGCCGATCTCCAGTGAGGCCGTGCGATATGCAACGGTGTGGGCCTGCGCAGTGGATCCATTTCCAGGCACGGTGTAACTCAGCGCGCCGCCGGTAGCCACGAGCCTCGCGTCCACGGCGCGCAGGCGGCCCGCTGAATAGTCCAGCCGCAGGCTTCCCGTGCCGCTCCCGCCCAGCTTCACTGCGGACGCAGGCAGCAGCGCCGAGAGGTCCGCGAGATCGATCTGGCGCCAGCGCAGCTCCCCGTGCAGGCCGGCGCCCGGATTGCTTGCGCCCGCCATGCACATCTGCGCGGTGTCACGGCGCCAGCACCAGTCCTGCAGGGAGAACGCCTCCGGCGCTAGCGTCAGCCCGGCCTCCGTCTCCTGTGTGTAGGCGCCCAAGGCGGCAAGCACGAGCTCCCCGTCGTGGAGGCGCGCCTGCCAGACCCCGTCCCGCAGCATGCCGCTCAGGTGCTGTTCGAAACGGTATTCACCCTGTTCGGCCGTGAGGAGCAGCGCGTGATCCTGCGAATCGCCGCTGAGGTCCAGCATGATCCGTGCGCGGGGGAGGTCGCGCAGTCCGGCGGCAGCGGCCTCCGCGTGCGCCTCCCAGCGCCCCGCGGGGGCGAGGTCGACATCCGCGTTCAGCCGCAGACCGTCCGCGCGCAGGTCGCGGAAGGACAGGCGCCTGCCCTCGAGTTCGATGCGCGTACGCAGGGCGTCGGGAGGGCCACTGACGCTGCCCTGCGTGCGCAGTTCGCCGGCGAGGTCCGGATGGAGCGCGGCGAGCTCCGGCGCATGCAGGCGCCAGTCCAGCTGCCACTGTGCGCCTAGGCGCGCGCTGCCGTCGAGCGTCGCGTCGCCGGAGCGCAGACGCAAGTCGTCGATGCGGAGTTCGCCTTCCTGCAGCGCGATGCGGCCCTGTGCCGAGAGGGGATACCCGCGCAGCGTGCCCTCGACGCCATCGACGTCGATGCCGAGCGCGAGCGCGCCGCCGGCATATTCGCCGTGCACCCGGCCCGCGGCGTCGATCCGTCCGTCGAAGCCTTTCCGGTACACGGCCGGGTTGACGCCCTGTGCCGCGAGCGTGGCGTCCCAGCGCAGGCCGGGCGACCAGGCGAGCATGCCCTGCCCGGACCAGGTCCCGTCCAGCCAGGTGCCGGTCAGCTCCGTGACGGTCGCGCCGGCGCGGTCGCCGTGGCCCGAGGCGGCGAGGCGCAGCGGCGGTGCGTGTGGCGGGTGCAGCGCGCCGCTCAGCGTGAAGTCGTAGCGCTCCGGTGTCCCTTCAGCATGCAGTTCACCCTGCGGACTGGATACAATGCCACCCTTGTCCGGCGGCCAGGCCAGGTCACGCCAGCGCGCATCGAGGGCGAACCCGGCCGGCACGCCGTCCGCGACCTGGAGGCGCGCGCTGCCTTCGACTTTCGCCGCGCCGTCGAGGGACTCGATGTGGATCCGGGGAAATTCCCATTGTGTCCCGCTTCGCTCCGCAGCGAGGCCTAGCGCCCAGTTGCCATGGCGCGCGTCGCGCCAGATCAGTTTGCTGTCGGCGCTAATGGTGTCGCCGCCTCCCTCCGCCCGCACGGTGAGTTCGGTGACCTCGCCGGCGGGTGCCTGCGGCAGCAATGCGGACGGGGCGAAGGATTCCACCGCCCCGTTCAGGCTCCAGCGCGACGGGACGCCGTCGGCGCCGAGTCCGGTATCGATCTGCGCGGTGGCGTTCAGGCCGAGCGGCCGCGCGAGGTGCAGGTCGGCGCGGATGTTGCGCCAGGTCCCGCCGAGCGTGCCGGTGCCTGCCATGGCCGTATCCCGTACGGCGGTTTCCCAGCGCAGCGCGGCCTGCAGCGGCCTGCGCGGATTGAGCGGCAGCTCGCCCTCGGCCTCGAGCCGCAGCCACGGCGCAGCGAGGCGCAGGGCGGACAGGTGTACGATCTCGTCGCGGGCCGTGACGCTGAATTCCAGGGTGTCGACGGTCAGCGGCTCACGCTCCGGAAGTGCGACGACCAGCGGGGCAACAGTCATGCGCCGGAGCTCAACCGGGAAGGGCAGCGAGAAGTCGAAGGCCCCGCCGCGATCCGCGTCGGGGGCGGGTTTTATCGTGACCTCGACCGCGCCGAGTTCGAGCGCGTCGATGACGATCAGGCCGTCGAACAGGCGTCCCGGCCGCCAGCGCAGCATGATGCGGTCGGCCCGGACGCTGAGTTTCCCGTCTTCATAGCGCAACCCGCTGATCGTCAGCGGGCCGGCGAGCCGGCCGTCGAATCCCTCCACCGAGAGCTGCCCCGGAACCCGGTGCTGGAGTTGATCGAACGCCCAGCGCAGCCCGGTCCCGGTGTAGAGCAGCGCCGCCGCGCCGGCGGCGAGCGCCGCGACGAGGGCGAGGGTGAGGGCCGGTATCAGCTGGCGTTTCACAGATCGGGACCCACGGTGAGGTGCAGGCGCCAGGGACGGCCTTCCTTGTCGAGCGCCTGCGCAAGGTCGAGGCGGATCGCGCCGATCGGCGTGCGCCAGCGCAGGCCGAATCCGCTGCCGCGCACGATGTCGAAATCTCCGGAGTCGAAGGCGTTGCCGGCGTCGAGGAACGCTGCGAGCGCGAAGTCGCTGCGGACTTCGCGCTCGATCTCGACGCTGCCGACCAGCAGGTGCCTGCCGCCGATGACCACACCGTCCGCGTCGGTCGGGCCGAGCGAGTCGTAGGCGTAGCCGCGGATGCTCTGGTCGCCGCCCGCGAGGAAACGCTGCGAGGCGGGCAGGTCGATGAACTCGGGCGTGGTCGTCGCGCCGGCCGATGCGCGCAGGAGCAGGCGTGCGTGTTCGCCGAGCCCCTGAATGTATTTGCCGTTGCTGCGCGTCTGCAAGAACGAGGTGTCGGAAAACAGCTCGTCGTAGGCGCCGCGGAACTCAACATCGAACAGCCAGCCTTCGCGCGCCTGGATGCGACGCGTGGTGCTGGCGCGCTCCCAGCGGATGCGCGGGATCAGCAGGGTGGAGTCGTCGTCGTTGCCCAGGCGGTAGCGCTCGATCTCGTAACTGAGCCCGATGCCGCGCAGCCAGCGCCCCTTCTGTTCAGTCAGGTCGATGCCGGTGGAATTCGTGATGCGTTGCACCGTGTCGGTGTTTTCATCGATCCAGGAGACATGGTAGGTGAGGGAGTCGGTCGCCGGCCGCCGTAACGGGATCCGGTAGCGCGCCGTCGCGCTGGCGTCGATCTCCGACTTGCGCAGGATGAAGTCATAATGATGGCCGAACGCGTTCGCGCGGCGCTTCTCGTACCCCAGCATGCCGCGCGCCCCGGTGTCGGTGGCGTAACCGATGCCGGCGGAATAGCGCGCCGGCTTGCGCGGGGTCAGCTCGATGCGCACCGGGATGCGGCGCTCGACCGCCTGATCGGGCAGGGCGACGACCTCGGCCAGTTCGAAGTAATCGCTGTCGGCGAGGATGCGGCGCAGTTCGAGCAGCCTGGCGGCGTTGTAGGGGTCGCCGGGGCGGAAGTTCAGGTAGCGGCGCAGGAAATCCTCGTCGAACCCCTCCTGGACGAAGGCGACGTCGCCGAAGGCATAGCGCGGGCCGGTGTCGTATCGCACGGTGATCGCGGCGCGGTAACGCTCGAGGTCGATCAGGATACTGTGTTCCAGCAGCCTCCCCTCGATATAGCCGCGTTCGCGCGCCAGCTGCAGCAGCGCCTGCTTGGCGTCCTCATAGGACTTGTGCAGCGGGACGCTGCCCTCGTGCAGGGGATACTCCGCGCGCCAGCGCCGCAGCGCGAAGTTGGCGGACCCGTCGCCCTCGAGCGTTATGGCGATCTCGTCGAGGCGGATCGGTTCGCCGGGATCGATGGTATAACGCGCGCGCCAGCCCGTGTCGGTACGGGTCAGCGCGCCGTCGACGCGGGCCCGGTAGTAGCCGAACGGTTCCAGCGCGTACCGGACCTCGCTGTCGGCACGTTCATGCAGGCGCCGGATCAGGGCGTCGCCGAGCAGCGGGTGTTCGCGCTGCTGGTACAGACTGAGGTTCGCGCGCACGTTTTCGAGCAGCTCGCCGGCCACGCCGGTGATCTCGATCTCGAGCCGCGGCGGCTGCGCCGCTGCGGCGGCGCAGATCAGCAGGAGCGCGCAGGTGAGTACCAGGCTGCGGCGGTACATGGTGTGTACGCGTGGCGTATTCCGCAGTGTCAGCGCCTTTTCCTGGAAGTGAAGTGGGCGTGCAGGAGCCAGCCGGCGGCGAGTCCGATGCCGAGCAGCAGGAACATCATGAGCGAACGCGACATCGACAGCGTCCAGAACAGGAAGCGCAGCTCGGTCACGGCGGTGTTCTGGACGATGAAAACCAGGACGATCAGGAGCAGGACCAGGCTGACGGCGAGTTTGGCATTCATGACGTTCCCTCGTGGACGCGATAATGTCTATTCTAGCCTTTGGGGCCGTTTTTCTGAATCGCCAATCCGTTGCCCTTGAGCACGGTGACGGGTGGCGTCATCCGGTGCGCGCGATGATGAACTTGAACAGACCGGAGCTCATGCGTTAAGGTCTGCCCCATGGCGTGCCACCCCTGTCCCCATGAGAGATTGCGGGTTCCCGAACCTGAAGCTGAGCCCGCTGCGGCACGTCGATGATCGTCTGGCTTGAGTTCGCCCTCTGCCTGGTCCTGATCGCGGGTGCCGGCTACCGCCTGTCCCTGTACGGCGACATGATCGGGGAGAAGCTGAATCTGTCCCGGTCCTGGATCGGCGTGGTGATGGTGGCCTCGGTCACCTCGCTGCCCGAGCTGGTGACCGGCCTGAGCGCGGTCACCGTCGCCCGCGCGCCGGACATCGCCGCCGGCGACGTGCTGGGCTCCTGTGTGTTCAACCTGCTGTTGATCGTCATTCTGGATTTCCTGCACCGCGGGGAGTCGGTCTACACCCGCGCCCGCGTCGGCATGTCCTCTCCGCCGGTTTCGGCGTCATCCTGATCGGTTTCGTGGGTATCAACCTGCTGCTGGCGCACAACGGCATCGAGCCCGCCGTGGCGCATGTGGGGCTGTACACGCCGATCATCCTGCTCATCTACGCCCTCGCCATGCGCACCGTATACCGCTACGAACAGATGCAGGAGCTGCCGGTGGTCGATCCCGGGGACCGGCGCTACCGGCACGTCACCCTCAGGCAGGCGGTGACCGGTTACGTGCTGGCCTCCGCCGTGGTGGTGGCGGCCGGCGTCTGGCTGCCGTTCGTGGGCAAGGACATCGCGGAGATGATGGGGTGGGGGGAGAGCTTCGTCGGCACGCTGTTCATCGCCGCCGTCACCTCGCTGCCCGAGGCGGCGGTCTCGATCGCGGCCGTGCGCCTCGGCGCGCTGGACATGGCCATGGGCAACCTGTTCGGCAGCAACCTGTTCAATATGGCCATTCTGGCCATCGACGATATCGCCTACCTGCCGGGTCCGCTGCTGTCGGGTGTCTCCCCGGTGCACGCGGTCTCGGCCCTGTCCGCCATGATGATGAGCGGCATCGCCATCGTCGGCCTGTTCTACCGGCCGCAGCGGCGCGTCTTCCGGACGGTGGGCTGGATCAGCCTGTTCCTGCTGGCGGTGTTCCTGGTTAATACCTTTGCCATCTATCTCTATGGCCACTGAGCAGCCCCGCGCGGATCAGGCTCCCGTATCCTGGCATGCCCTGACGGCGGCCGAGACGCCGGAGCGGCTCGGCGTGTCCTCTGTGCGGGGACTCGGCGCGGAGGATGTAGCCCGGCGCCGGGCCGAGTACGGTCCGAACACCCTGCCGGAGGCCGAGCGGCGCTCGGTGTTCCGGCTGATCCTGCGCCAGTTCCAGAGCCCGCTGATCTATATCCTGTTCATCGCCGCGCTGCTGGCCATGTTCATGGGCAAGCAGGGCGACGCCGTGGTGATCCTCATCGTCGTGGCCGTCAATGCCCTGATCGGGAGCTTCCAGGAAGGACGCGCGGAGCGTTCGATGGCGGCGCTGCACCGGCTGTCGACCCTGCGCACGCGCGTGCTGCGCGACGGCGCGGAGCAGCAGGTCGAGGCGGGGGAGCTGGTGCCCGGCGATATCCTGCTGCTGGCGGCCGGCGATGCCGTCGGTGCCGATGCGCGGCTGGTCGAGGCCGCCTCCCTGGAGGCCGGCGAGGCGGCCCTGACCGGCGAATCGCTGCCGGTGGCCAAACAGACCGGGGCGCTCCCCGAGGACACCCTGCTTGCCGACCGTGTCAACATGGTCTATTCCGGCACCCACGTCACCTCCGGCCGCGCGCGCGCGGTGGTGGTGGCCACGGGCCTCGCGACCGAGGTGGGCAAGATCGCGCGCCTGACCGCGATGGCGGAGGAACCCAGGACCCCGCTGGAGCTCCGCATCGCGCAGTTCGGCAACTATCTGGTCGCCGCGGCGCTGGGCATGTTTGTATTGGTGCTGGGCCTGGGCCTGGTGCGAGGTTTCAACTTCATCGATATCTTCATGGTGGCCATCAGCCAGCTGGTCTCCATGGTGCCGGAGGGGCTGCCGGTGGCGATGACCATCGCGCTGGCCGTCGGCATGCAGCGCATGGCGCGGCGCGGCGCCATCGTGCGGCGGCTGGCGGCGGTGGAGACTCTGGGTTCCACCTCAGTGATCTGCAGCGACAAGACCGGGACGCTGACGCGCAACGAGATGACGGTCACCGATGTGTGGCTGCCCGGCGGACGGCGCATCGAGGTGGGCGGCGCCGGTTACCACCCCGAGGGCGCGCTGCGGGAGGACGGGCGTGAATCGCCACCGGATTCCGCGCTGACGGCCCTGCTGGAGGCAATGGCGCTGTGCAACGACGCCAGGCTGGTGCCGCCGGACAGCGAGGATTCGCGCTGGCGCCCGCTCGGGGATCCGACCGAGGCGGCGCTGCTGACCCTGGCGCTGAAGGGCGCGCTTGATCTCGAGGTGCTCAACCGGAGCTGGCCGCGCTGGGGCGAGCTGCCGTTCGACGCCGGCGCCAAAATGATGGCCACCGGACACGGTCACGCGGAGGGGCATCGCCGCGTGCTCATCAAGGGGGCGCCGGAGGCGGTACTGGATCTGTGCGGACTGGCCCGGCAGGGGGGGGACTTTGTGCCGCTGGATGACGAGGGACGGGCGCGGGCGCACACGGCGGCGGAGGAGATGGCCGGCCGCGCCTTGCGTGTGCTCGCCGTGGCGGACGTCGCAGGCGCGGAGCTGGACGACGCAGTCGGCTTCGAGCAGTTCCGCGGGCGCGCCGTCCTGCTCGGCCTGGTGGGGCAGATGGATCCGCCGCGCGAGGAGGTGAAACAGGCGGTCGCGGAATGCCAGGCGGCAGGCATCCGCCCGGTGATGGTGACCGGCGACCACAAGGCCACGGGTCTTGCCATCGCCCGCCTGCTCGGCATCGCGCGCGCGGGCGACCGTGCCGTCGACGGCCGCGAGCTGGAGCGCATGCAGGAACAGGAGCTGCGCGACGATCTCGACCGCATCGCGGTGTTCGCCCGCGTGCACCCGGCGCAGAAGCTGCGCATCGTCGAGGCCTTCCAGTCGCAGGGCCATGTGGTGGCGATGACCGGCGACGGGGTGAACGACGCCCCCGCGCTGGCGCGCGCCGACGTCGGCGTCGCGATGGGCATCACCGGCACCGAGGTCGCCAAGAGCGCGGCCAGGATCGTCGTGACCGACGACAACTTCGCCACCATCGTCAAGGCGGTGGAGGAGGGGCGGCTGGTCTACCGCAACCTGAAGAAGGTCATCCTTTACCTGTTCGCCACCTCCATGGCAGAGATCGCGGTGCTGCTATGCGCCTTGCTGCTGGGCTATCCGCTGCCGCTCGCGGCGGTGCAGATCCTGTGGATCAACATCGTCACCGAGGGCACCGTGACGGTGAACCTGATCATGGAGCCGCCGGAGGGCGACGAGATGCGGCGGCGGCCGATGTCGCTCGCCGAGCCGCTGCTGAGCCGGCCGCTGCTGCGGCGGGTGGCACTGATGATCCCCGCGATGGCGCTGTCGACCTTTGGCTTCTTCGTCTGGCGGCTGTCGTCCGGCGCCCCGTTCGAGCTGGTGCAGACCGAGACCTTCACCGTGCTGGCCGTGTGCCAGTGGTTCAACGTGCTCAACTGCGAGTCGGAGACCCGCTCGGCGCTGCGCCTCGGCGTGCTGCGCAACAAGTGGCTCATGGGCGGTCTTGCCCTGGGTGTCCTGCTGCAGTGCGCGGTGATTTACGCCGCGCCATTGAACGCGTCGTTCCACACCGTGCCGATCCCGCCGGCCGATCTGCTGATCATCGTGGCCTGCGCCAGCCTCGTGCTGTGGCTGGAGGAGATCCGCAAATTCTTCGCCCGCCGCCGGGCGGCTTCGTAGCGATTCTAAGTGAATGATGACGCGCGATCCGCGTCACTCGCGACAGGGCACCAGCTCATGTCCTGGTCCGGGGGCAGTTCGGCCATGTCGGCCGGCTCGGGCTCGGATCCGTCGGCGGCTTCCACCGGCCTCAGCTCCTCCAGCGGCGGTGGCCGCATAGGAGTTCCACGTGTTTGGCGTTATAGTGGGGACGCAGATGCGGCGGAGGTGCGCGCCGCGCGCGGCTGGAATGGAGGCGTAACCGCGCCGGTGGTGTGCCGGCGAATCCGAGGGAGGACTAGCCATGACCGTCGGCAGGATTTGCAACCGGGACGTCGTCGTGACGCGGGCGGAGGATACCATCCAGTCCGTTGCGCGGCTGATGCGGGAGTACCACATCGGCGACGTGGTGGTCGTCGAGGAGCGCGGCGAGGTGCGCGTTCCGGTGGGGATCGTGACTGACCGCGACGTGGTGGTGGAGGTGATCGCCGAGGGCCTGGCCCCGGACGCGGTCAGCGTCGGCGACATCATGAGCCTCGATCTCGTGACCGCCCACGAGGAAGACAGCCTGTGGGACACCCTGCAGCGCATGCGCGTCAATGCGGTGAGGCGCATGCCGGTAATCGACGAGCAGGGCGCGCTGGTCGGGATCCTTTCCCTGGACGACCTGCTCGAACTGCTCTCCGGCGAGCTGGTGGACCTGGCGCGCGTGGCCAACCGCCAGCGTGACATCAGGCCTCACCCGCCGTGAACCACTGATTCCATCCCGCGGCGGATTTCTTCCGGTTTCGCCGCGCAGTTCCGCGCGCCGGGTGCAGAATCGCACGCGGCTGCCGTAGTAGTAGGGGCGGTCCCGGGTCCCCGTGCGGTATCCGCGGAGTCCGTCCCCGGGCGCAGCGGTACACATCCCATGAGCTTGAAAACATTCGTATTCTGCGATCTCTGCAACCCCCTGTGCATCCACCAGGTGGATCGTCGCGACCAGGCGCGGGAAGGCGGCGTGTCGGCGGGGCGGCGCTTTACCGATAATTACAGCTGGATCGAAGGGGAGCCCGACGAGATTGCGGAATACGGCTGGATCATGACCTCGAACAACAAGCACATCTGCCCGCGCTGCTACGCCAGGCACAAGGACGCGGTCTTCTCACTCTCGCGCAAGGGCTGAGCGCCCGGTCTCAGGCCGCGGCCGGCGTCGGCCGGCACTCCTGCGTCTTTGCCACCCGGCCGTCCGGGTCGACCGTTTCGATGCGCACCGTGAAACCCCACAGGCGTGCGAGATGCTTCAGCACCTCGTCCGCGGTGTCCGCGTCGAGCGGACGGCGCCGGTGCTGCAGATGGCGCAGCGTCAGCGAGCGGTCGCCCTCGCGGTTCACGTTGTAGACCTGGATATTGGGCTCGCGGTCGCCGAGGTTGTACTGGCCGGCCAGCGTCTGCCGCACGTGGCGGTAGCCCTCGTCATTGTGGATCGCAGTGATCTCCAGCCGGCGCCGGCGGTCGTCATCCAGCACCGCGAACAGCTTCAGTTCCCGCATCAGCCTGGGCGACAGGTACTGGGCGATGAAGCTCTCGTCCTTGAAGTTCCGCATCGCGAAATCCAGCGTCTTCAGCCAGTCGGAGCCCGCGATGTCGGGGAACCAGCGGCGGTCCTCGTCGGTGGGCTGCTCGCTCATGCGGCGGATGTCGCTCATCATGGCGAAGCCGAGCGCATAGGGATTGATGCCGCTGAAATGATTGCTGTTGTACGGCGGCTGGTTGATGACGCTGGTGTGGGTCTGCAGTATCTCCAGCATAAAGCCCTCGTTGACCAGCCCCTCGTCGTACAGGCGGTTGAGCAGGGTGTAATGCCAGAACGTGGCCCAGCCCTCGTTCATCACCTGGGTCTGGCGCTGCGGATAGAAATACTGGGCGATCTTGCGCACGATGCGCACGATCTCGCGCTGCCAGGGTTCGAGCAGCGGCGCGTTTTTCTCGACGAAATACAGCAGGTTCTCCTGCGGCTCGGACGGGAACAGCTTCTGGGAGCGGCTCTCCTCCCGATCGCCCTTCTTCGGGATTGTCCGCCACAGGTCGTTGACCTGCGACTGCAGGTAGTCCGCGCGCTCGCGCTGGCGTTGCAGCTCCTCCCGCGCCGACAACGGCGAGGGGCGCTTGTAGCGGTCCACGCCGTAATTCATCAGGGCGTGGCAGGAGTCCAGGATCAGCTCGACCGCATCCTCGCCGTGGCGCTGCTCGCATTCGGAGATGTAGTTGCGGGCAAACAGCAGGTAATCGATGATGGCGTCCGCGCTGGTCCAGGTGCGGAACAGGTAGTTGCCCTTGAAGAAGGAATTGTGGCCGTAGCCGGCGTGGGCAATAACCAGCGCCTGCATGGTCAGGGTGTTTTCCTCCATCAGGTAGGCGATGCACGGGTCGGAATTGATGACGATCTCGTAGGCCAGCCCCATGTGGCCGCGCCGGTAGCGCTGCTCCACGTTCAGGAACTGCTTGCCGTAGGACCAGTGGTGGTAGCCGACCGGCATCCCGACCGAGGAATAGGCGTCCATCATCTGTTCGGCGCTGATGACCTCGATCTGGTTCGGGTAGGTGTCGAGCCCGTACTGCGCCGCGATGCGGCCGATCTCCTCCGCGTAGCGCGTGATCAGCTCGAACGTCCACTCCGATCCCTCGGACAGGTACCGGCTCATGCGGCCGCCTTCTTCTTGAACAGCTTGCGGAATACCGGATAGATGTCGGTCAGGTCGTCGATGCGCTGCAGGGCGAAGTTGGCGCAGCGCGCCCTGACGTGCTGGTACTCGCGCCACAGGCTCTGGTGCTCGTCCGGCTTGATCTCCACGTAGGCGAAATACTGCAGCAGCGGCATGATTTTCTCGATCAGCAGGTTGCGGCACAGCGGCGAGTCGTCGTTCCAGTTGTCGCCGTCGGAGGCCTGCGCCGTGTAGATGTTCCACAGCGAGCTCGGGTAGCGCTCGCAGATGATCCTGTGCATCAGCTCCAGCGCGCTCGACACCACCGTGCCGCCGGTCTCGCGCGAGTGGAAGAACTCGTCCTCGTCCACCTCCTTGGCGGTGGTATGGTGGCGGATGAAGACCACTTCGATGCGTTCGTAGTTGCGCGTCAGGAACAGGTACAGCAGGATGAAGAAGCGCTTGGCGATGTCCTTGCGCTCCTCGTCCATCGAGCCCGAGACGTCCATCAGGCAGAACATCACGGCCTGGGTGGTCGGGCGCGGCTGGCGGATGCGGTTGTTATAGCGCAGGTCGAAGGTGTCGATGAACGGGATGACGTTGATCCGCGCGGTGATGCGACGCATCTCCTCGCGCAACTCGGCGGCGCGTGCCGGGGCGTCCGCGGCGCTGGAGGATTCCAGACTCTCCAGTTCCTCCTGCAGGGTTTCCAGGCGCCGCTCGTGCGGCGAGCGCAGCGCGATGCGGCGCGACAGCGCGCCCTTCAGCGAGCGGATGACGTTGATATTGGCCGGCATGCCGGTGCGGGAATAGCCGGCGCGGACCTTCTTGTATTCGACCTGGGTGGCGAGCTGGGTCTTGACCAGGTCGGGCAGGGCGAGGTCATCGAAGAAGAATTCGAGGAACTCCTCGCGCGTGAGGTTGAAGGCGAAGTCGTCGAGCCCTTCTCCGCTGTTGCTGGCCTGGCCCTTGCCCTCGCCGCCGCCCTCCGGCGGACGCTTGATCTTGTCGCCGGTGACATATTCTGTGTTGCCCGGGTAGACATTCTCGCGTTCGCCGCCGGGGCCGTGGCGGAAGCTCGGCTCGCCGATGTCGCGCGCCGGGATGTTGATCTTCTCGCCGGAATTGATGTCGGTGATGCTGCGCTCGGTGATCGCCTCGGCGACGGCCTCGCGGATCTGCTGCCTGAAACGCCGGATGAACCTGCGCCGGTTCACGGCGCTCTTGTTCTTCCCGTTCAGCCTCCTGTCAATGACCTGGGTCACGTGCCCTCACAGTCAGTTCGATTTGCGCACCCGCAGATACCATTCGGTGAGCAGGCGCACCTGTTTCTCGGTGTAACCCTTGTTCATCATGCGCTGGACGAAGTTCTGGTGCTTGGTCATGTCGTCCTCCGAGGATTTCGGATTGAACGAGATGACCGGGAGCAGGTCCTCGGTGTTGGAGAACATCTTCTTCTCGATCACCTCGCGCAGCTTCTCGTAGCTCGTCCACGGCGGGTTCTTGCCGTTGTTCTGCGCGCGGGCGCGCAGCACGAAGTTGACGATCTCGTTGCGGAAGTCCTTCGGATTGCTGATGCCGGCCGGTTTCTCGATCTTCTCCAGCTCCTCGTTCAGCGCGGCGCGGTCGAAGTTCTCGCCGGTGTCGGCGTCGTGGTAGTCCTCGTCCTGGATCCAGTAGTCGGCGTAGACCACGTAGCGGTCGAAGATGTTCTGGCCGTATTCCGAATAGGACTCCAGATAGGCGGTCTGGATCTCCTTGCCGATGAAGTCGACGTACTGCGGCGCGAGGAATCCCTTGATGTAGGACAGGTATTTCTCCTCCACCTCGGGCGCGTACTGCTCCTGCTCGATCTGCTGTTCGAGCACGTAGAGCAGGTGCACCGGGTTGGCCGCGACCTCGCTGTGGTCGTAGTTGAACACCTTGGACAGGATCTTGAAGGCAAAGCGCGTCGACAGGCCGGCCATGCCCTCGTCGACGCCGGCGAAGTCGCGGTATTCCTGGTAGGACTTGGCCTTGGGATCGATATCCTTGAGGTTCTCGCCGTCATACACGCGCATCTTGGAGAAGATGCTGGAATTTTCCGGCTCCTTCAGGCGCGACAGCACGGCGAACTGCGCCATCATGTCCAGGGTGTCGGGCGCGCACGGCGCGTCGCTGAGCGAGCTGTGCTTGATCAGCTTCTCGTAGATCTTCACCTCCTCGGAGGTGCGCAGGCAGTAGGGCACCTTGACGATGTAGATGCGGTCGAGGAAGGCCTCGTTGTTGCGGTTGGTCTTGAAGCTCAGCCATTCGGACTCGTTTGAGTGCGCGAGGATGATGCCGTCGAACGGGATCGCGCCCATGCCCTCGGTGCCGTTGAAGTTGCCCTCCTGGGTGGCGGTCAGCAGCGGGTGCAGCACCTTGATCGGCGCCTTGAACATCTCGACGAATTCGAGCAGGCCCTGGTTGGCGAGGCACAGCCCGCCGGAGTAGGAGTAGGCGTCGGGGTCATCCTGCGAATACTGCTCCAGCTTGCGGATGTCCACCTTGCCGACCAGCGAGGAGATGTCCTGGTTGTTCTCGTCGCCGGGCTCGGTCTTCGCGATGCCGATCTGGTTCAGCACCGACGGCCGCAGCTTGACGACGCGGAACTTGCTGATGTCGCCGTTGAACTCGCGCAGGCGCTTCACCGCCCAGGGCGACATGATGCCGTTCAGGTAGCGCCGGTTGATGCCGTAGTCGTCCTCGAGGATGGGGCCGTCCTCATCGCGGGAGAACAGGCCGAGCGGCGACTCGTTCACCGGCGATCCCTTGATGGCGTAGAAGGGCTGCCGTTCCATCAGGTATTTGAGCTTCTCGGCGAGCGAGGACTTGCCGCCGCCGACCGGTCCGAGCAGGTAGAGGATCTGCTTCTTTTCCTCCAGGCCCTGCGCCGCGTGCTTGAAGAAGGACACGATCTTCTCGATCGTCTCCTCCATGCCGAAGAAATCCTTGAACGCGGGGTAGATCTTGATGATCTTGTTGGAGAAGATCCGGCTGAGCTGGGGATCCTTCTTGGTATCCACCATCCTCGGTTCCCCGATCGCTATCAGCAGCCGCTCGGCGGCGCTGGCGTAGGCCGAAGGATCGGTCTTGCACAGTTCAAGGTACTCCTGAAGGGTGAATTCCTCTTCCCTGGACTCCTCGAAACGGGACTGGTAGTGATTGAAGATTGTCATAGCAATGCCCTCTCTGAAACTGTACCTCGCTGCTTCTAGAATGGAGCACCCGTAACGATTGCCTCACCTGCTTGTTCTGTGTCCTATTTTATCGCACCGTATGGGTTGTCATCCTGCCGACTCTAATGATCACGTATCCCTGTATATGATAATGCAACGCTTATGCCATATTGTATGGATAAAGCGGTGTTCCGCGTCCATCACCCCGATCCATACAGATCGACTCATCTCTCCGCTTTACTAAGGATACGCCGTCCAAGACACGCCGGCACGCCCGCTGACCGTTCCATGATGGAACATGGGAGCGTCTGCCGGAGATTTCAAACTGGACAAAGAGCAGTGTGCCGGAATGTCAGCGCCCGCAGGATCCGCCGTGATCCGAACTTCTGACAAATAATTAGACCGGTTGCCCCGGGATAGGTTCCTGTCGCGCGGGCGCGGTCCAAACAGGTGCGCTAGCGGCGCGATGCCCGTCCGCGCCGCCCCATCATCGCTTCATCAGTATGGGTGATTTACAGCCTGGCGACGCCTGCGTAGATTAGCAGCCTGTTTGCGGCGGCTGCGCTGAGTCCTGCCTCCGCGCCGCTGTCGTGCCTGATGCAGAGGTTGTGGGCATATGTCCATGATATTCAGCGGGAAATGCGAGGAGTTTCGCACTCTGGCGTCGCTTTCGCGCGGATCATCCGGGCATCAGATTCTTAAATGTAATGCAGCACCCGGCCGATACATGGAGTTATACGGATAAGCGTTACACACCCAAATATTCTGTGAGATGATCTTGTTTGATCGGGCCGACCATATGGACAAGAAGACTTCAATGACAGGACCAGTCAAGAGTCTGATATCACTGTCCAAACGCGCCTACTTCCTGCTGGAGCGGCGCCGTTATCGCGAGGCTGAGAAGGCGTTTCTCGAGGCCTACGAGATGGACAACGGGAACGCCTATGTCCTGGTCGGTCTGGGTGATGTCTGCCGCAAGCTGAAAAAATTCGGGGACGCGATCGGTTATTACCAGAAGATCCTCGAAATCGATCCAAACAACGTCTTCGCCCTGCGCGGCATGGGCAACGCCTACCGCGGCCTGCAGTCCCCCGAACAGGCCATCCTGTACTGGGAGCGCTACCTCAAGTGCAATCCCAGCGACGCCCATGTCATGGTGCGGCTCGCCGATTCCCTGCGCAAGCTGGACAGGATGGAGCGGGCGAAGGAGCTCTACCTCGCCGCGCTGAAGATCGGCGGCAATGACAAGTTCGCCATCCTCGGGCTGGGCAACCTGAATTACAAGGGCGGCGACGACGAACAGGCGCTGCACTACCTCGAAAGGTTCATCAAGCTCGATGCCGGCAACGTGGCCGTGCTGACGATGCTCGGCAACATCTACCAGCGGCGCAAGGAATTCGCGCGCGCCTCCGGCTATTTCGAGCAGGCGCTCGAGCGCGACCCGGAAAACGCCTTCGCCCTGTACGGCCTCGGCAACTGCAAGCGCGGCCTGTCGCAACTGGAGGAGGCCATCGCCCTGTGGCAGCGCGTGCTGCGCCAGGAGCCGCACAACCAGAACCTGTATACCCGCGTCGGCGACGCGCTGCTCACCCTCGGGGACGTGGATCAATCCCGCTTTTATTATCAGAAGAGCCTCGATCTCGGCTACGACCAGTACGCGCTGCTCGGCATGGCCAACCTCCACCTCTGTCAGAAGCAATATGACCACGCGCTGCAGTGCTGCGAGCAGATCCTGCGGCGGGACGAGGGGAACCTGCGTGCTCTCAAGACCATGATCAAGATTTACGAGGCCCGCGGCGATCACCCCAGGGCCGAGCAGATCCGCGCCCGCATCGCCTGATCCCGCGCACCGATCGCAGTAACCCCCTTCCTTACCGCGCTGTGACGGCGCGCCGTTCTGATCACGTCTTCTGGACGTGGCATCAATATTGCTGATATACCTGCGCTATGGCTCGTGGCAATCTGCGGGTCCGGGGTGACGCAGCATGGATGATACGGCAAAGCGCGACAAGGTGCCTGATTGGGGGGAGATTTCCCCGCTCAGCGCGAGCAATGCCGCCTATCTGGACCTGCTTTACGAACGCTACCTCGAAGACCCCGCATCAGTTGATCCCGGCTGGCGTCACTATTTCGACGCGCTTCCCCTCGCCAACGGCGGCGGACAGGATATCTCCCACACACAGGTGGAACGCACCTTCCGGCGCCCGGACCGCGGCGAGGACAGGATCCACACCGGCCCTCCGGCCGATGCCGCTCCGCCCGCGGCGCAGCAGGATTATGTCTACGCCATCAAGCAGTCCCAGGTCTATGCTTACCTGGAGTCCTGCCGCCAGCACGGCCATCTCGTGGCCGCCTTCGATCCGCTGGAACTGCGCGAGATCCCCCCGGTTCCCGAACTCGATTACCACCACCACGGCCTGAGCGACGCGGACCTGGGTACGGTGTTCGCCGCCCAGGGGCTGGGCGGGCGCGACCGGGCGACCCTGGGCGAGATCGTCGAGATGGCGCGCACCGCCTACTGCGGCCCGCTCGCGAGCGAATACGTCCACGTCGCCGACACCCATGAAAAACACTGGATCCGCGCCTGCCTGGAGGGCGACCACTTCCGCGCGCGATTCCCGGACGGGGCACGCCGGCGACTGCTCCAGCGCCTGACGGCCGCCGAGGCGCTGGAACGCTATCTGCACAACAAGTACGTGGGCCAGAAGCGTTTCTCGCTGGAAGGGTCGGAGTCGCTGATCCCGCTTATCGACGAGATCATCCGCCGCGGCGGCGCGGCAGGGCTGAAGGAGATCGCCATCGGCATGGCCCATCGCGGCCGCCTCAACGTACTGGTCAACATCATGGGCAAGGCGCCCGCCGACCTGTTCCTGGAATTCGAGGGCAAGACCGCCTACAGCGGCGTGGGCTCCGGCGACGTCAAATACCACATGGGTTTCTCCTCCAACATGGACACGCCGGGCGGCCCCGTGCACGTCGCGCTGGCCTTCAACCCGTCCCACCTCGAGATCGTCTGTCCGGTGGTGGAGGGCTCGGTGCGCGCGCGCCAGGAGCGGCGCGGCGACAGGGACGGCTCCGAGGTCGCCTGCGTGCTGATCCACGGCGACGCCGCGTTCTCCGGCCAGGGCGTGCTGATGGAGACCTTCAACATGTCGCAGTCGCGCGGCTACTCCACCAAGGGCACCCTCCACATCGTCATCAACAACCAGATCGGCTTCACCACCAGCAACCAGAAGGACGCGCGCTCGACGCTGTACTGCACCGACGTCGCCAAGATGGTCAACGCGCCGATCTTCCACGTCAACGGCGACGACCCCGAGGCCGTGCTCACCGCGGCGCAGATCGCGCTCGACTACCGCATGAAATTCCGCAAGGACGTCATCATCGACCTGGTGTGCTACCGGCGCCACGGCCACAGCGAGGCAGACGAGCCCGCCGTGACCCAGCCGCTGATGTACCAGCGCATCCGCGCGCGCCCGACCGCGCGCGAACTGTACGCGGAACGGCTCGTCAATGACGGGGTGATCGCCGGGGCGGAGGCCGACGCCTACGTCGACAAGTACCGCGCCGCGCTCGACGCCGGGGCCTGCGTCGTGCCCTACCTCAGCAAGGACACGGATATCGTCGTCCACGGCGCCGTGGACTGGCAGCCCTTCGTGCGCGGCGACTGCGCCGTGGACGTGGACACCCGCGTCACGCAGGAGGCGATCCGCGACCTCACCACGCGCCTGCTGCAACTTCCCGCCGGCTTCGAGCTGCATCCCGGCGTGGCCAGGATCTTCGACAACCGACGCAAGATGGCCGCCGGCGCACTGCCGATCGACTGGGGCTGCGCCGAGATCCTCGCCTATGCGACGCTGGTCGACGCCGGCCTCGGCGTGCGACTGTCCGGCCAGGACAGCGGGCGCGGCACTTTCTTCCACCGCCACGCGGTGGTGAACTGCCAGAAGGACGATTCCGCCTACGTGCCGCTGCGCAATATCTCCGGGCGGCAGGGCAACTTCCTGGTCACCAATTCGCTGCTGTCCGAGGAGGCGGTGCTCGCCTTCGAGTACGGCTATTCCACCACCGACCCCAAGACGCTGGTGATCTGGGAGGCGCAGTTCGGCGACTTCGCCAACAACGCCCAGGTGGTCATCGACCAGTTCATCGTCGCCGGCGAGCAGAAATGGAACCGGATGAGCGGCCTGGTCATGTTTCTGCCGCACGGCTACGAGGGCCAGGGCCCGGAACATTCCTCGGCGCGGATCGAACGCTACCTGCAACTGTGCGCCGAGCACAACATCCAGGTCTGCGTGCCGACCACCCCGGCGCAGATCTTCCACCTGCTGCGCCGCCAGATGCTGCTCGACTGCCGCAAGCCGCTCGTCGTGATGACGCCGAAGAGCCTGCTGCGGCACAAGCTTGCGGTGAGCTCCCTCGAGGACCTGACGCAGGGCAGCTTCCGGCGCGTGATCGACGACGTGGACAATCCCGATCCGGCCGAGGTGCGCCGCATCGTGCTGTGCAGCGGCAAGGTCTATTTCGACCTGCTCGAGAAGCGCCGCAGTGACAACCGCGCGGACGTCGCCCTGGTGCGCCTCGAACAGCTCTATCCGTTTCCGCACCGCGAGCTCGCCGGGCTGATCGCGCGTTACGGCCATGCGCGGGAATATGTCTGGTGCCAGGAGGAGCCGAAGAACCAGGGCGCATGGTACTCGACCGAGCACAACCTGCGCGAGGCGGTGGGCGATACCCCGGTGATCTACGCCGGCCGCCCGGCCTCGGCGGCGCCGGCGGTCGGCTACCCGCTGCTGCACATCAAGCAGTTGTGCGCGCTGGTGGACGAGGCCTTCGGTCCGCTGCCGCGGGCCATGAGCGCGGACTGAAAACAATAACAGGGACAATCTATGAAGACCGAAGTCAAGGTACCGGGATTCCCCGAATCCATTACCGACGGCACCGTGGTCGCCTGGCACAAGAAGCCCGGCGAGGCGGTGAAACGCGACGAGAAGCTGGTGGACATCGAGACCGACAAGGTGATGTTCGAGGTGCCGGCGCCCGAGGACGGCACGCTCGGCGAGATCCTGCAGCCGGAAGGCGCGACCGTGGTGGCGGGCCAGGTGCTGGCCAGCATCGACGCGGCCACGGGGAAGCCCGCGTCCGCGGCGGTGGCCCGCGGCAACGGCGAGGACAAGACGGTGCCGGCGCAGAAGATCGTCATGCCGGCCGCGCGCCGCCTGCTCGATGAGCACGGCCTGAGCCCGGACGCGGTCCAGGCGAGCGGCAAGGGGGGACGCATCCTCAAGGAAGACGTGTTGCGCGTACTCGAACAGAAGCCTGCTGTGCCGGTGCTGCGCGCGGTGGAGATGCCGGCACGGCCGGAGCCCGCCGCGGCGCCTGCAGCGCCTGTTACCGGTGACATTGAACAGCGTCCCGAGCGGCGCGTGCCGATGACGCGCCTGCGCGCGCGCATCGCCGAGCGCCTGGTCGAGGCGCAGCACACGGCGGCGATCCTGAGCACCTTCAACGAGGTCAACATGCAGCCGGTGATGGCGCTGCGCCAGCGCTACCGCGAGCGTTTCGAGAAGGAACACGAGGTCAAGCTCGGCTTCATGTCCTTCTTCATCAAGGCGGTGGTCGAGGGGCTGAAGAAGTTTCCGGTCATCAACGCCTCGGTCGAGGACAAGGACGTCATCTACCACGGCTATTACGACATCGGCGTCGCCGTTTCCTCGCCGCGCGGGCTGGTGGTACCGATCATCCGCGACGCCGACCGCATCGGCATGGCCGAGATCGAGCGCCGCATCGCCGCCTATGCCGACAAGGCGAAGGCCGGCACGCTGGCGCTGGAGGAGATCAGCGGCGGCACCTTCACCATCACCAACGGCGGCGTGTTCGGCTCGCTGCTGTCAACGCCGATCATCAACCCGCCCCAGAGCGCCATCCTCGGCATGCACAAGATCCAGGAGCGCCCGGTGGTGGAGGAGGGCGCCATCGTCGCGCGCCCGATGATGTACGTCGCGCTGTCCTACGACCACCGCCTGATCGACGGCCGCGACGCCGTGCAGTTCCTCGTCACCGTCAAGGAGGCGCTGGAGGATCCGGCGCGGATGCTGCTGGAGGTATAGGTTGGGGACGGATTACGCCAAAGCATGGGGACAGATTTCAAATCTGTCCCCGTTTTTCCCATACCGGGGACGGATTTCAAATCCGTCCCCATACCGGCTAATCAAGGGGACAGATTTATAAATCTGCCCCCTTACTCAGGAGTCGACATGAAAGACCGTTATGATGTCATCGTGATCGGCGCCGGGCCGGCGGGTTACGTGGCCGCGATCCGCGCCGCGCAGCTCGGCAAGTCGGTCGCCTGCGTCGACGACTGGACCAATCCGGCGGGCGAGAGCGCGCTCGGCGGCACCTGCCTCAACGCCGGCTGCATCCCGTCCAAGGTGCTGCTCGAGGCCTCGGAGGTCTACGACAAGGCGCGCCATGAATTCGCGGACTACGGCGTCCGCGTCGAGGGCATCGGGCTCGACCTCGAGGCGATGATGGCGCGCAAGGACCGCGTCGTCTCCGAACTCACGCGCGGCATCGCAAGCCTGTTCGAGGCCAACGGCATCCAGCGCATCGAGGGGCGCGGCAAGCTGCTGTCCGGCTGCCGCGTGGAGGTTACGTCCCTGCGTCTGAACGTCGCGGTCGTGCTCGAGGCCGAATACGTCATCCTGGCGGCCGGATCGAAGCCCGCCCGGCTCGCCGTCGCACCCTTGCACGAAGACCTCATCGTCGATTCCACCGGCGCGCTCGCATTCGCATCCGTGCCGAAACGCCTCGGCGTCATCGGCGCCGGCGTCATCGGACTCGAACTCGGCGCCGTCTGGCGCCGCCTCGGTTCCGAGGTGATATTGCTCGAGGCGCAGCCGGACTTCCTGTCGATGTGCGACCGCCAGATCGCGCAGGAGGCCCTGCGCCAGTACCGCAAACAGGGGCTGGACATCCGCCTCGGCGCGCGCGTGACCGCGTGCGCGCTCGAGGGCGGACGGGTCGATATCGACTACCAGGATGGCGAGGGCGAACATCGCGAAGTGGTGGACCGGCTGATCGTCGCCGTCGGCCGCCAGCCGAACACCGACGGCCTGTGCGCGCCCGACGCCGGCCTGCTGCTCGACAACGGCGGCTTCGTCCACGTCGACGAACAGTGCCGCACCAACCTGCCCGGCGTCTACGCCATCGGCGACCTCGTGCGCGGACCGATGCTCGCGCACAAGGGCTCGGAGGAGGGCATCATGGTCGCGGAGCTGATCGCCGGCCACAGGGCGCAGGTCAATTACGCGACGATCCCGTCGGTGATCTACACCCGCCCCGAGATCGCCTGGGCCGGACTGACCGAACAGGCCCTGAAGGCGGCGGACCGGCCGTATCGCGCCGGGGTGTTTCCCTTCGCCGCCAACGGCCGTGCCCGCGCGCTCGGCGAGACCGGCGGGTTCATCAAGGTGCTGGCGGACGCCGCCACCGACCGCATCCTCGGCGTCCACATGATCGGCGCGCACTGCTCCGAACTGCTCGCCGGCGCCGTCATCGCGATGGAATTCGGCGCCAGCAGCGAAGACCTCGCCGCCACCATGTTCGCCCACCCGACCCTGTCCGAGGCGCTGCACGAGGCGGCGCTGGATGTCGGCGGGCTGGCGATCCACCGCGCGTCACCCCGGAAGGTTAGGCGTGAAGAGTGAGGTGTGAGGAGTAAGGGGAGGAGAAAGGAGTCGGGGACCGGGAGTCAGGGACAGATTTATCGGGAGTCGGGGACAGATTTATAAATCTGAGAAGTAAGGGGACAGATTTCAAATCTGTCCCCACCACCCACTTCAAGAGGGGACGGATTTCACAATCCGTCCCCGCGTTTAAACCACGTCGCCACAGTTCGGGGACGGACTTCCAGTCCGTCCCCTTTTGCCGTTACGCCTCACCCCTCACGCCTCACTCCTCACCGTGTTTTATGCTATCGTACGGCCTTTATGGCAGCATTACGGAAGTCATGAACCTCCACGAATTTCAGGCCAAGGCCCTGCTGGCCGAGTACGGCGTCGCCGTGCCCGCGCATCGCGTCGTCTCGCAGGCGGATGAAGCGAAGGCCGCACTCGACGCGCTCGGCGGCTCCGACTGGGTCGTCAAGGCGCAGGTGCACGCCGGCGGACGCGGCAAGGCCGGCGGAGTCAAACGGGTGCGCAGCCGCGAGGAAGCGATCACGGCGATCCGCGCACTGCTCGGCACGCGCCTAGTCACGTACCAGACCAATGCCGACGGCCAGCCGGTCAACGAGATCCTGATCGAGAAGCCCTCCGCCGTCGCGCGCGAGCTCTACCTCGGCATGGTCGTCGACCGCGCGCAGCGCAAGGCGGTGCTGATGGCCTCGACCGAGGGCGGCGTCGATATCGAAACAGTCGCAGCGAATTCCCCGGACAAGATCCTGCGCGCGGCCATCCATCCGCTGGTCGGCCTGCAGCCCTATCAGTGCCGCGAGCTCGCCTTCGGGCTCGGCCTGAACGGCGAGCAGATGAAGCAGTTCCAGACCATCGCGATGGGACTCGCGCGGATGTTCCGCGAGCGCGACCTCTCACTGCTCGAGATCAATCCGCTGGCCGTCACCGATGCCGGCGATCTGCTGTGCCTCGACGCCAAGATCAACGTCGACGACAACGCGCTCTACCGCCAGAAGCCGCTCGCCGCGCAGCGCGACCTGCGCCAGGAGGACGCGCGCGAGGTGCGCGCCAAGCAGTGGGACCTGAGCTACATCGCGCTCGACGGCGACATCGGCTGCATGGTCAACGGCGCCGGGCTCGCGATGGCGACCATGGACCTGGTGCAGCTGCACGGCGGCCGGCCGGCGAACTTCCTCGACGTCGGCGGTACCGCGACCAAGGAGCGCGTGGCCGAGGCGTTCAAGATCATCCTCGACGACAAAAACGTGAAGGGCGTGCTGGTCAACATCTTCGGCGGCATCGTGCGCTGCGACATCATCGCCGACGGTGTGGTCGGCGCGGTGGCGGAGGTCGGCATCAAGGTGCCGGTCGTCGTGCGCCTCGAAGGCACCAACGCCGAACTCGGGCGCGACATCCTGCGCAAGAGTGGACTCACCATCATCGCCGCCGAAGGTTTGAACGAGGCGGCAGAGAAGATCGTTTCGGCGGTGAAGCGGGGCAGGCCATGAGCGTTCTGGTCGACAAGAATACGCGTGTCATCTGCCAGGGCTTCACCGGCAAGCAGGGCACCTTCCACACCGAGCAGGCGCTGGCCTACGGCACGCGCATGGTCGGCGGCGTCACGCCCGGCAAGGGCGGCCAGACCCACCTCGGCCTGCCGGTGTTCGACACCGTGCGCGACGCGGTCAAGGCGACGCAGGCCGACGCCAGCGTCATCTACGTGCCGGCGCCGTTCGGGCTCGACGCGATCCTCGAGGCGGCCGACGCCGGCATCAAACTGATCGTCTGCATCACCGAGGGCATCCCGACCTTCGACATGCTGGAGGCCGTGCGCTGCGTGCGCGAGGCCGGCGCGCGCCTGATCGGGCCGAACTGCCCCGGCATCATCACCCCCGGCGCGTGCAAGATCGGCATCATGCCCGGCCACATCCACAAGCCCGGCCGCGTCGGCATCGTGTCGCGCTCCGGCACGCTGACCTACGAGGCCGTCAAGCAGACCACCGACCTCGGCCTCGGCCAGAGCACCTGCATCGGCATCGGCGGCGACCCCATCCCCGGCATGAACTTCATCGACTGCCTGCAACTGTTCGAGCAGGACCCGCAGACCGAGGCCATCCTGATGGTCGGCGAGATCGGCGGCAGCGCCGAGGAAGAGGCCGCCGACTACATCAAACACCACGTCACCAAACCGGTCGCCGCCTACATCGCCGGCGTCACCGCCCCCAAGGGCAAGCGCATGGGCCACGCCGGCGCCATCATCAGCGGCGGCAAGGGCACCGCGGCGGAGAAGTACGCCGCGCTCGAAGCGGCTGGCGTCGCGACGACACGGTCGCCGGCGGAGTTGGGGATTACAGTGGCGGGGTTGCTCGGCAAGTAACGGCGCTGGTTATCAGCACGGCCGTCATGGCTAATCCATTCTGGTAATGTCATTCCCGCGAAAGCAGGAATTCTGTAACTAATTGGAAAACTGTAGCGAACTCATTTATCCCGGCTCCACTGGCTGGGATGAGTGGCCTCTTTTTCATTAATCTTGGCGCCCCACAAGATACAAGGATATCCTTTCGTGTACCCGTAACCCCCTGTGTTACTTGAACGGTGGAAGGTCGTCTGAGCTAGCTGCCTGGTACGGATCGAGGCTTCAGCAACATCAGGAATAAGTGTTATGGATGAAAAAAAACGAAAAGAGACTGCTGCTTCCTTGTTGAAAGACATGGAAACGACTGCGGCTCGAATGCGCGCACTGATTGTCGCGATGTCCCCGCATGATCTGCTTGGATATATATACGCCCAACACATGATGAAAGCGATGGCAGACCAGAGCGTCGCCGATGAGGAACGGGAAGCGGACGGCCCGGATGACCTGATCAATGAAAACCAGTTTCTCCTAGAGTACGTGCACGCGGTGCTCGCGTCAGATGCAGCCCCTGCGGACGTGACATTCGACGAAGCTCGATGCGCCGAGTTGTATGAACTTGGCCGTAAACTGCGAGATCAGGCCATGTTTTTCGCCATGGCCACGTCCACCGATGTTAAGGAAGGCGTCTTTGGTCCCGACACGGCCGACATTGAATTCCGCGCCAAATCGACCTGGGTCATGCTACGCGGGAACCGCTACCAAGTTTTGGAAGGCGAGTTCTACCGCTACGTTTTGGCACCTCACAATGATGTCCTGAAAGAAGTGTATGGCGTCGGCGCCGCCGATATCGCGGAAGGCTTCCAGGCCATGGCTGACGCCACGCGTTCTGGGCATGCCGACGCTATCACGGAGATGATGAAGCAGTTTGAAGCGGCGCAGGCCTTCGCTGTGGCCCAGGACAAGCCTCTGGAAGACGCCATGGAGGCGTGGGTTGCGGCCAATAAGGAACAGTCGGTATCCGCCGGGCGGGCGGTGGATGATATGTTTCGGGGCGGCATCACCAACGTGAGCCGTCACACGACGCTACCCCCGAAGCTCTTGGCAGACTTGGCGTACCGGCGCGGAGAAGAAACCGAGTTCTTCGCAGCGGGCGATTTTGCGGGGACACCCTATCGGACACTGCCTGCCCGGAAGAAACCCCTAATTCAGCTTGGATCGGACTACTACGCCGTCGACCCGTGCTTCGCCCGTGATGCGGGGTATCGTGCGCTCCTCTACAACCTCCTTCAGCGAAAACCGGATTACAAGAAGACCTTTGAAGATCGGCAGAAGACAATGAGCGAAGCTGCCTTCGCCGACATTCTGGCTGCCCAGCTTCCCGGCGCCACAGTCTTCCAGGAGGTCTACTACAAGGACCCTGCCAGCAAGCAGTGGTCCGAAAACGACACCCTCATCCTAGTCGATGACGTGCTGTTCCTGGTTGAAGCCAAGGCCGGCGCGGCCGCCACCATCGCATCGCCAGCGCTTGATTTCGGCCGCCACGCCCAGTCCGTACAGGATTTGATACTCAAGGCCTACAAGCAATGTGAACGCTTCTTCAACTATCTGAATTCGGCGGATGAAGTGCCGCTCTACCACTTGGCGGACGGCAAATACGAAGAGTGCGGCCGTGTCCGCCGCTCCGACTACCGCGTGATGGTGCCGATAGGGTTGACGGTCGAGTCATTCTCGCCCTTTTCTACATACTGCAAGGAACTACCGAAGATTGAGCCACTACTTGGAAGGCATGCCTTCGTTTCGCTGTCCGTCGACGACCTATTTGTGCTCAAGCGTCTCCTACCCACCCCCGGCGAATTTTTTCACTACATGGAGGTACGGCAGGCCGTGGCGGGGATGCGCCGGGCCCATCTCTTTGACGAGTTTGACCATCTGGGCGCGTACCTGAAGAAGAACCGCTTCGATCAGGACATTGCTGAGCAGCTAAAAGGATAGCAAGGTGAACACGCTTATCTGGGACGGCATGAGCGACATCGTCGACAGGAGCTTCGAGGGTGAAGACTGGGAAAGCGGGCCGTTTCCGACGCAGGACTTCCCGGAGGAGGTGCTGAAGCTGCTTGGGGCGCTCGACGCCACCCGAGCACGCGGGTGGCTTTCAGCAGAGAGCCATATCCGTGACCTTGGAGAGGAAGGCCGGAATAATCTGGCCAAGATGCTGTCCGACCTTCGCCAAACCCTGAACCAGCACCCCGCTCGCTACTTTATTCTGGCCGGGGACGGCGAGCCACTCTTCGTTTGGCTTCAACGACACGACCACCAAATTGACTGGACCAGGATGAATGACAAGGCCAGCGCAGCTGCATTGGCCCTCAAGACTTCTAACGTTATCGGCGTCATGGCAGAGGTTAGTGCCAACGGAACCTACCATCGGGCACAGTCTTTCGCGGTCCACGTACCGACAGAGCGAACGGAAGAAAACGCCCACATCTACGAATACGCCGCGCGATTGGCTCAACCCACGCGGGCGGTAAACCTCAATCAGCCGAGAGGCGTCGCTCCTCCTGAGTAGACCAAAAAAGCCGGGGCTGAATGATCCGTGTCCGTGCGGCAGTGATGTAAAGTACAAGAGATGTCTTGGTCGTTAAATGCGGAAGAAAAGGGGTCAGGGCCCTTTGTTTGCTAACTCATTATTCTCTGAATCTGTTGTCAATGACTCTTTGCCCTGATTCCTTCGCCACACCCCCGGCGGCACCCCCGCTAGCCTCTTGAACGCCCGCGTAAACGCTGGCTCCGATTCGTAACCTACCTCCAGCGCGATCGAGACGACCGGCGCGCGGCTGTTGCGCAACAGATTCGACGCCACCTGCATGCGCCACTGCGTGAGGTATTGCATGGGTGGCTGGCCGATGACCTGGACGAAGCGTTCGAAGAATGCCGAGCGGGACAGCGCGGCCTCGGAGTCGAGTGCTTTCACCGTCCAGGGGCGGGCTGCCCGTGGATCAGCGCCAGCGCGCATCCAGAATATTGAGTTACTGGATTCCCGCGTTCGCGGGAATGACGAATTAATAGGAGCTTCCCTGAATGATCAGGAGGACATCATGAATACAGGAAATGTGTACCAAGGCAGCTGCTTCTGCGGCGCAGGCTACGCGAAAGGTCCGGTGAGCTCTGAAATCCGGATTTCCCGTTTTTCAATGCGCGGCCTCCCCGGGATCAGGAATCACCACCGGCCGTTCATACTTGAGGTCGATCGCATCGAAGGCCGCCAGTGATTTCTTGACGATCTGCCGGTGGAAGGCGCTGTCGATCCGCAGCCAGCGGCGGATATGTTCCTTGGTAACGCCGGCTTCTTGCAGTGATTCACGCAGTAAGTTCTGGCGCAGCTCGAAGAGTTCGGGGGGGATGTACATGCGGCGGTGGGCCAGTTCCAGGTCCATGCCCGGATAGCGGATGTCGCCGCCGAACTTCTCGCCCATGAACTGGGTCTGGCGCAGTTCGATGATCTTCTGGTCGTGGCCCTTGAAGAACTGGCCGAGCCAGGGATGGGCGTAGACCTTGTCGTAGAAGATCTTGTGCACCTTCTCCAGCGTCGGCAGCCCGCCGATGGCCTCATACAGTGTCTGCTTCATGCGGGACTCCCGGGTGGCTTCTCCCTTTTTAAACCCGCATAATGATTACGTCAATTATCCGGGAGGTATTCATGAAGATCTGGCTGGTGATGAAACTGGCGCTGAACGATCCGCAGCACAAGGTCTATATATTGGGGCGCATTCATCCCGGAGTGATGCGCTCAGGCATCGGAAGGAAGTGGAAAGTCCCGGCCAGCACACCACGCACCTGATCGAGGTGGATGTCGACCAGCGACAGGCGCCGATCCTGGTCGGTGCGTCGCTGGATGGCGAGCCCAGCGAGTGCCGGCACAATCCGCCCAATGGCTGATGCGTCACCGGGATAGGCGCGCGCCGGGATGTGTGCCCGTGCGGGTGCCGTGAAGGGGATGCGAGATTCGCGGCGGCGGGCAGCCGGGTCAGGAACGCTCGGCAAGATCCGGATACCGGATCCAGTTCGCGGCCAGGGTGACGCGAATGATGTGCAGGGCGCTTCGTATCACTCCGACGATGCCGACGATGGCCAATACGTTCAGCACCACGGATAGTGCGCTGAGATGGCCGAGCATGGGCCAGCCGAAAGCCGCGGACATCATGCCGATGAATCCCCACAGGCCTGCGAGCAGGACCTGGTTGCTCGGATCGATGTGGGTGAGCCTGTTCCGCGTCAGGTTGTGGACGGCCATCGCGTGCAGAACGCCGTCCGCGATGTTTCCGGCCACGAGCACCTTGTCGCCGCGTCCGACATTGCTCGTCAGGTCGGAGTGCAGTTTGATCTTGCCCTGCGCGAGACGGCACTCGACGGCGCCGCCAGAATCGGGCGTTGTCAGATCCTCGACGATGCCGCGCCATATGGCCATTTCCATGTAGTTTCTCCGGGTACGCAAGTCCGTTGTATGAGGTCAGCCATGGGAGAGGATACAGGAAAAATCCGGATCGGCGAGCAGATCTGGACAATGTGTCCGCCGGTATTGGTGACCAAGGTGCCGGAGCGCTCGAATGCGGGGAGGGAGTCGACATCCTTTAACGTAATGCCATCGAATGGGTGCGAGCATTTTTTGCTGAATTACTAAATCATTCTGGCCAGAGCGGCCTTTGATATGGCAGAGAAGGTCCGCGACAAACTGCGATGCATTCGACTTCCGTGACCTGATCACCAGCCCGCCCTGATCGGGAAAACACCTGCTGTTCTACGCGCACGGCGGGCTCAATTCGGTGGATGGATGCACCCTCCGTGTCGGCAGGTGGAGGGATGTCTTCAAGTCAAACGGGATTGCCGAACAGCATTACATACGGGAGACCGGATAATTCGCCCGGTTATCTGGCGAGGAATTTCGTCCAGTAATTTTGATACATGGCGGTCGCATAGGCGTGATATCCGGCCGTAACAGGGTGCCCATCATCGTCCTTGGTGTATATCTCACCGGATTCATTGAGTGCGCTGATAACGGCAGGGGCGGCATCTACTGTCGGGATATCAAGTGTATTAAGGAAGGCGGATAACTCCGATTTCAGAAAAATTTCGTTCTCAAATGCCTTCTCATAGTAATCGGGAAGATTGATATTCCTGTCGCGCAGGTAGTCATGAAACGCGAGTTCTTTCGACGGGATGAACATTATGACCAGCGTGGCGCCAGCGCGGTTACTTTTTTCCGCCATCCTGCGAATAATTTTCTTGGTTGCTTCCAGGCTTCTGGAGACCTCGGTCTCTTCGGGGTCCATGTATTTTCCATGTTCTTTGACCAGGTAGCGTGAAATCAAGGTTGAGTTCTTGTCATCGTCGACCACGATGTACTTGTTCATGCTCCGTTTTACAAGCGTGCGCTCAAGGGCGGGTTTGGCCCTGTCCCAGAGTGCCCACAGATGCGAATTTTTGAGGATTTCAGCTATGCCTGGACTCGAGTTCTCACTGTGTGCATTCTCAGTACGCGCATCCTTGACGTCAGCCGCGTCACAATATGCGAGATTCAGTTCTTCCGTTGAATAATTTTCCTTCCAGTACGGCGCCATTCGATACGCGTAACAAATGTCCTTGAGATCATTAGCAAGGTAGAGGCCCAGCATGATGTGTCGGGGCTTGAATTCCATTGCCCGGTCCACCAGGTAGGCATATTGGAGTATCCCGTATCCGCCGATGCCCATGTTATAGACGGATTGTCCGGTCAGGCGGGATATCTGGCTTGGCCAGTTGTCCGACATGGGTACGTTGTAACCATACGTGTGGGAGTCGCCGAGCGTAACTATGTCGACATGACCTGAAACTTCGCTTTTTCCGTTGCGAAAACCTTTGCCATCGATCTCGGGATAATCGGTCGGCATGCGATTGACAAGAATGTCGTCCCGGATCATCTCCTGTGTAAGTTGCCGAGGGGGTATTCCCAGAAGGTGGAGAGCAAGTTCAACAAACAGCAATGCGACCAATGTCGTGGTCAGCAGCAGAATAAGGTTTTTCAGGTTGGTGGATGCAGACATGTCATATGCTCGGAATGTTTCCATGACCTGCTGTTGGTAGGCCATGGAGCCGGCATCCTTGATTGACTGTTCTGCCGGCCAGAAATGATGAGCATGACACGGCCAGACAGTCGGGCGAAATCCAGTAGCGTTCGCTGGCGCGAAATGAAATCTGTTGCATGCTGGCCAGTCTTTGACGCCGGGGGTCAGGCCAGGCTCAGAACAGGGTATAGATGAACGGCGCGATAGCGGAGCCCTGTCCCAGGACGATCAGGCCACCCAGCAGCACCATAATCAGGATCACGGGTGCGAGCCAGAATTTTTTCCGTTCACGCATGAAGGCCCACAGATCGGATAATAGGTCCAGCATTAGAATGGCTTCTCCATGTCTTTCGGTGCCCGGACGTGGCTCGATATCCTGTAAGAGGGTTGATCAGTCATTTTTCTGCGCATCGGATCATGATTGATGCGCATGATGAATCCGATGGGCGTTACTATTATATAGAAAAGCACGGCGAGGATGATACGGGTATTAATAAATCCCATGATATGGCCGAATCGCATTCATAGCTTGTAGATGGGGCGGCGCAGTATCGGGGTCGCCAGCGCCAGGAGTGCGAATGCGCCACCGATGATCCAGGGCCATGCGCGAAAGGCCCCGTCAAACAACCAGGGCAGGAGCAGTCCGAACAGGATGACAATCACCCCTCCCATGAGCAGACCGTAGCTGCGCAGCGCCTTGCGATCCGGGTCAGTGGTGGGTATTGCTTCCGATTTCTGATTCATGACCGGCCTCAGAGTTAATCGAGTTCGAATTCGGTTTTCCACGAGTCGTCTTTCTCGTGTGCCGGTTGGTCCGATTTGGCCAATATGTAGTTTTCCAGCACAAGATAATCCATTTCCGTGCGCATGAAGCATCGGTAGGCATCTTCCGGAGTGCAGACGATCGGTTCGCCTCGGACATTGAAAGAAGTGTTGACCAGGACTGGGCATCCGGTTTTCTTGTGGAACGCCTGGAGCAAAGCGTGATAACGCGGATTGGTTTCACTATGTACGGTCTGGATGCGCGCAGAGTAATCGACATGAGTGATTGCGGGCAGGTTGGAACGGGGTACGTTCAGTTTTTCTATGCCGAATAGTTGCTGCTGTTCAGCAGTCATGGGTATACGGATGTTCTCCTGCACCGGCGCGGTAATCAGCATATACGGGCTGGGCCCGGCGTGGATAAAGTAATCGGAGACATGATCCGACAGTACGGACGGGGCGAAGGGGCGAAATGATTCACGGTATTTTATCTTCAGGTTCATAGTAGATTGCATGCGGGTATTGCGCGGATCGCCAATGATCGAGCGTCCACCCAGAGCCCTTGGACCGAATTCCATGCGTCCCTGCATCCAGCCCACGATGTTTCCTTGTGACAGGACATCTGCCATGAAATCGAACAATTCGCTGTCTTCCAGCCGGCGATATCGGGCGCCGGATTTATCCAGCCATACCCCGATCTCGTCATTCCTGAACCTGGGCCCCAGGTAGGAGCCCATCATCCCATCCAGTTTTCCGTTGAGGTGTCGTTTCTTGCCTAGATAGACGTGCCAGGTCGCAAGCGCCGCCCCCAGTGCGCCACCGGCATCACCAGCGGCGGGCTGTATCCAGATACCTTTGAACGGACCCTCGCGCAAGAGACGACCGTTCGCGACGCAGTTCAGGGCAACGCCACCTGCCAGGCAGAGGTAATCGTTACCGGTTTCGCGGTGAACGTTGTTCGCCAGTCGTAGCACCACTTCTTCAGTTACCGCCTGAATCGATCTGGCCATATCCATGTGCTTTTGTTCCAGTGGCGATTCAGGCGCCCGCGGAGGGCCGCCGAACAGCTCATGGAACCGGTCATTGGTCATGGTGAGGCCGGTGGCATAGTTGAAATAATCCATGTTCAGATGGAAGCTGCCGTCTTCCTTGACATCTAGGATATGTTCACGAATCAGGGAGGCGTATTTCGGCTCTCCGTAAGGCGCCAGGCCCATGAGCTTGTATTCGCCCGAGTTGACCTTGAATCCAGTGTAGTAAGTAAACGCAGAGTAGAGCAGGCCGAGTGAATGGGGGAAGTCGATTTCCCAGAGTGGTGTCAGGTTATTGCCATTGCCTTGCCAGACTGAACTGGTTGCCCATTCACCGACGCCGTCCAGGCACATGACAGCGGCGCTTTCGTAGGGGCTGGGAAAGAATGCGCTGGCGGCATGCGACTGGTGATGTTCTGTGAACAGAAGATCAGGCAATTGGCGCTTATCCATGTCCCCGAGCTCTGCCAGATCCTTGCGCAGTTGATGCTTGAGGTAGAGCTTTTCCTTCAGCCACAGCGGCATGGAGGAGAGGAACGACTTGAACCCCGCCGGCGCAAAGGAAAGATAGGTTTCCAGCAGGCGCTCGAATTTCAGCAGCGGTTTATCGTAGAAAACAATATGATCCACGCCGGACAGGGAAATGCCGGCTTCGCGCAGACAGTATCTGATTGCATGCTGTGGAAAGCGCGCATCGTGCTTCTTGCGTGAAAAGCGCTCTTCCTGCGCAGCCGCGATGATATCGCCATCACAGACCAGTGCAGCCGCGCTATCATGGTAGAAGCCTGAGATACCGAGAATCGTAGTCATAAAGATATAACGCCAGGATCAAGCTGAAATAGTTGAGGTCGGGGTTGTTCAGGCTTCATTAGGCCTGATAAGAAAACTTTCATCGTAAAGATTGCCCCCGATGTCCATGACGGTTATCGGCAGAATGTAGTATTACTTTCAGGTTTTGGCGCATACTACTACAGTCTGAAGCCACTGGTAAGTGGCTTTGACCGGTTCCCGCCGGACAAGGGTTGTCACCCCACCCGTATATCCTTCACTTGCCCATGTTCGTCATGATCGATCACCACGTGTTTGGCGTAGCGCGCGAGTTCGAGCTGTTCCGGCTTGAGGGCATAGAACGATCCCACTTCCTCGGGGGTGACGACGGTCGAGACGCGGCGCTTTTCCCGGCCGCGGAAGCGCATCTGGTTGTACCAGGCCCAGCCGGCGAGCAGCGCACCCATGACGAGTATGATGATGGAATACAGGCCGAGCAGCTCGATCAGCGCATCAAGTCCGCTGCGCATGATCATGGCCTGATAGAAACGCTCGGCGCCGAACAGCCAGGCGAGCAGGCTGACGATGGGGATCCACAGGTAGAACCAGATGATCCAGAAGAACAGGGTGAGCGCGGCGAAGGCGTAGCGCTGGCGCGGGGTCTGCAACTCGGGATTCTCGATAATCAGCGGTCGCTTGCTCATGGTTTCAATCCTCGGTCGGGGCTGACCCAGGTGGCGCGGGCGCCGCGCCGTTTCATGATGGCCCTGGGGGCGGCCACCACGGCGGTGAGCACGTTGAGCAGCCAGTACACCACCGGGTACCAGATCATCCAGTAGTAGACCCTGCCGATGCCGCGCTCGAAGCGGGCGTCGATCAGCAGCGCGACGGCGAACTGCAGCATGCAGGTGATGCCGAGCACCACGCCGCTCCAGCCCGGCAGTACTGTGGCGACGTGCATGCCGGGCGGCAGGTCGACGAACTTGCCGATCAGGTAGAGCAGGATCACCACGATCATCAGGTAGGCCCAGATCACGCTGGTGAGGTACTCGAGGTAGACCATCCACATGCGGCGCTTGCGCCAGCTTGTGACCTGGGGCAGGTACTTCAGGAACACCTCCATGCCGCCCTGTGCCCAGCGCAGGCGCTGGCGCCACAGGCCGCGCAGTGTCTCCGGCATCAGGATCCAGCACAGCGCGTTGGGCTCGAAGCGGATGTCCCAGCGGTTGAGCTGCAGGTTCCAGCTGATGTCGATGTCGTCGGTGACCATGTCGAGGTTCCAGTAGCCGACGTTGTGCAGCGCGCTCTTGCGGAAGGCGGAAACTACGCCGGAAACGGTGAACACGCGGCCGTAGATGCGCTGCGCGCGCTTGATCATGCCGATGATGGCGGAGAATTCCCCGACCTGGATCTTGCCGAGCAGGGTGGAGCGGGTGCGCACGCGCGGGTTGCCGGTGACGGCGCCGACGCGCGGGCCGTTGACGAAGTGCTGCATGATCCACGCCGTGGCGTGATGGTCGAGCAGGGCGTCGCCGTCGATGCAGACCAGGAACTCGTGGTTCGATGCCATGGCTCCCATGCGCAGCGCCATGGCCTTGCCCTGGTTGCTCGCCAGGTGGATGACGCGCAGGCGGTGGTGTTTTTCCGCCAGACGGTCGAGGATCTCGCCGGTGTTGTCCTTGCTGCCGTCGTCGATGGCGATGATCTCGAACTCCGGATACTGCTGGTTCGCCAGGTATTCAATGGTTTCCTCGACGTTTTCGCCCTCGTTGTGGCAGGGCACCAGGAAGGAGACGCCGGGATACTCCTCGAGTTTCGGCGGCTGGTCGATGCGCTTACTGATGTCGAGCTCCCAGTGCACGAAATAATAGAGCGCGCCGACCATCCACAGGTAGGCCATGAAGAGCGGGTAATAGAACTCGAAGTAGAGTATTCCGCTGGTCAGCTTTGTGAAGAATTCCGCCACGCCTTACTCCGGATACGGATAGGTGTTGAGCGACATCGCGGGCCTGATGCCGGCGATCGCGGGATGTCCGGCGATGAAGTCGTCGGGGTAATAGCCGAAATGCCGCACGCCGAGGCGGCGCAGCACGTCCATCTGGTCGCGCAGCGTTCCCGTCTCTACCGGAGACTTGTCACGCCAGTCGACGCTCTGGAGCTCGAACACGGTCTTCGAGAGTCCGTTGATTTCGCGGGAGACGCGCGCGACCAGTGTTTCGAGCCAGGCATGCGGGTCCGACTGCGCCTCCAGGTAGGGCATGGCGAGGATCGCCGTGTAGTCGTAATGTTCGAGCGTGAGCGCCAGCGACTGCGCGAAGCGCGCCTCCGCGGACGGGTCCAACGCGACCGGGGCGTAGAGGTTGCGCGCGGTCCTGATGTGCGGCTGGTACACGCGCACGCGCGCAGCGAGGTCGTCGGTCCACCTGATCAGTGCGCGGGTCTTGCGCCGCGTCCACTCCTGCAGCAGTTCAGGCGCGGCGCGGATACCGGCGATTGAGGATGGCAGGCCCCATTCGCCTTTATAGACTTCGAGCGCGGCGGCGGAGGCGTCCTCGTCCTCGGCGAGCGTGGCATCGTCGTGGAACAGCAGGCCAGCGATGTGGGCATGCACGGCGAGGTCTTCGTAGATGTCGCCGACGAACGCGCGCGCCTCCGCGCTGAAGGGCGAGAGGCGCGGATAGCGCGGCGCATGCGCGTTATCCGCCGCGTCGCGCATTACCCTCTGACCATGCAGCGGACTGCCATCCTCCGGCACGTATGCGAGCACCGGCAGCCAGGCGTAGACCTTGACGCCGGCGCGGGTGGCGAGCTGCCAGGCGACGCGGTTGAACAGGTCGGCACGCATCGGCAGGTGACGGTTGGGGAAGTACAGCGCATCGGCACTGCCATCGCCGTCCGGATCGGCGAAGGCCTGCAGGTACACCGTGTTGATGTTGAGCGCCTTGATGCGGTCGAGCAGGTGGTCGAGATTGCGTTCCTGCTGCGCCGGATCGGGGTCGTAGACGTAGTCGAGATCGACCTGCACGACGCGGAGCGCAGGGCCGCGCAACGGCTCGTTGAGGGTCTCAATCAGGGTGTCGAGGGTCGCGCGATGCGTGATCAGCGCGCGCCGGATCACGCCGACGTCGCGGGCGCTGTTGCCGCCGTGGTCGCCGAGGTCGAAGCTCAGCGGCATGCCGTGTTCGGCGGCGAGCGCGGTCAGCGCGTCGTTGTAGCGGCCGTAGGGCCATACCATGGCGCGCGGCCGATGTCCCGTGCGGCGCTCGATGACGCGTACACTCTTCGCCAGGTCGGCGCCGACCCGTTTCAGGTAGGCCGCATCGTCTTCGTAGGTTTTGCCCTTCGCGTCGTAGGCCCGAGTGACGGCGGCGGGTTGCAGATTGCCCTGCGGATTGCCGGCGATGCCGTGATGCAGGTCGTAACTGTGCGAGGCGATGGCCACCAGGCCGGAGTCTGCCATTTCCTTTATCTGCGCCCAGGTCATGAAGCCCGTGCGCGGGATCGGCATGTCGCCGTAACTTACCTGGCTGCCGGCCGGCTGGTCGATCCACGCCGCCATCGGCGCCACTACGGCGGGATAGCGGAACAGCCTGAGCAGCGGAAAGACGCGCGTGTAGGTGCTGGCGTAGCCATCGTCGAAGGTCAGCAGCACGGCGTTGTCGGGCAGCGGTCTGAGACCTTCGCGCGCTGCCGCGATGTCGTCCAGACTGACCGGCTGATAGTCGTGCTCGCGCAGCCAGGCGAACTGGGCGACGAGATCGGCCGTGGCGATGGTGACGGCGTCCCCGAGGCGGTCGCGCACGGGGTCATCCTGCACGTCGTGGTAACTCAGGACAGTGAATTCATCCGCGGCCCGTGCGGCGGGCAGGGCCGCCGGCAGGAGCAGGATCAGTGCGGCGATGAGTCGTGTCAGGGCGTGCATGTCAGACGCGCCAGCCAAGATTGAGGTAGAGCGTGGTCAGGTGTTCGGGCGTGCCGTCGTAGACGCGGCGTGCGCGGATCAGGCCGTAGCCGAGTTCAAAGCGGTCGTGCGGATTCCAGCGCTGCTCGTACTGTGCTGCCCAGATCGTGTCGGAGTCGAAGTCCTCCTGGCGATAGTTTCCGACGCTGAGCGCGAGGCGGTGACGGAAGGAGTGTTCATAGCGCCGGTACAGCAGCCATTCGTTGTTCAGGGTGAAATCGACCGAGACGTCGCTCGCCGGATTGAAGTAGGGCGCGCCTTCTCGCGTGTTGCGCGAGGCGTAGACGCCGAGCAGGCCGTCCATGCGGAAGTGCGGGCGCGTCATCAGGCGCTGGGCGCCGCGCGCGTTCGCCGCGGTGCGCAGGTTGTCGTCGCTGAAATCGACACGCTGCAGGCCGGCATGCGCGCTGCGTCCCTCGTGCGCGCGCCAGTCGGTGCCGAGGTCGATCGACCAGCCGTCGATGTCCTCGTTGAGGCGGCCGCGCAGCGGTATCGCGTCACTCCAGGTGTCGGCGCCCGCGGTGAAGGACCAGTAGTCCGAGGGACTCCAGCGCCCGCTGACAGCAAGTCCTGCGTTGACGCTGTCGCCTGCGTCGCGGTCCAGTTCCGCCGTCGCCATGACGTCGCGCGCGCGATATTCGACCCCGGCGCCGATGCGCCGGTAGGTCGCGTCGCCTTCGGGGAATTCTGCCTGCTCGAAATGATGATGCAGGAAGGGCCGGTAGTGGTACCTGATCGGCGCGCCGTAGATCCAGCCGTCGAAACCCAGGTCCTCGCTGCCTTCCTGCGCACCCGAGCTTTCCGTGCGCGACGCCTCGAGGCGGAGCTCGCGCAGGTTGTGCAGTTCCCACTCGTGCGCCAGAGTGGCGGTAGCGCCGCTGTACGGGGCCGTCGCGCGCAGATCCTTGAGTACCGCGTCCGCCGCGGGGTAGTCGCCGAGGCTGAGAAGCGCGAGGCCGTGTCCTGCGCGCGCGTCCGGCAGGTTCGCGGGCCGGCCGTTGCGGGCGATCGCGTACTCGCCCAGAGCGCGGCGCGGCCAGCCGCGCCAGCGGTAGATCGTGGCCAGCGCGGTGTGCAATTCGGCATTCATCGGTGCCTGTTCCGCGAGCGGGGCGAGCCGGTGCTCGGCCTCGGGCAGGTTGTCGGCGAACGCGCGCGCGTAGGCGGCGGTGAGGTCTGCGCGCAGCCTGGCGGAATTGGGTCGGTGGTCCGGCGGCTCGCCCAGCCATGCCGGTTCTTCGGCGGCGAGCGCGTCGATCAGCGTCAGCGCGCTGTCGAAGTCCTCGCCCTCGATATAGGCGTAGAACAGGGACAGGCGGGTGGTGAAGTCGCCCGGATCCTGTTCGAGCGCGCGCCGGTACAGGTCGCTCGCCTGTTCCGGCTGGCGCAGCGCGAGGTAGGTATCGCCCGCGGTGATGAGAACATAGGTCGGTACCTCGACATCCGCTGCGATGCGGGTCTCGTACAGGTCGATGGCCTCACGGTTGCGGCCGCGCTCATGCAGTGAAACGAGCAGGTCGTAGCGCACCTGGCGCGCGTGCGGCGTATCGCCCTGGGCGCCGGCTTCGAGGAAGTCCAGCTCCTTGCGCATATCGAGAATCGCCTTGAATGACTCGCGTCTGGGCGCGGTTTCCGATGTCGCGGGCAGGCGGCTCCAGCGTATCGTAAAGGCCTGTTTGTCGCGTTCGATCGCATCGCGTTCGTCCGGGCTGAGAAGTTCCGGCGCCGCATCGGCCAGGTCGGCGGCGAGATGCGGCGCGCCCAGGCGGTACGCGGTCAGTATCCTGCCGCGTCGCGCGTCGCGGTTGGCGAGATCGATGCCCAGCATCCGGTCGTAGGTGTGCAGGGCCTGGAAGGGCAGGCCCTGGCTCTGCTGGACATAGGCGAGCGCGCCGAGCACCTCAAGGTCTCTGGGGCTGGAGGCATCGAGTCTGTCCACGATCTCGCGCGCCTCCTCGACGTCGCCGTTGTCGGCCAGGCTGAGGGCGAGTCCGACGCGGCTCGCGGTACTGGACGGGTCGCGTTCGAGCGCGGTCCGGTAGATGCGGATGGCGAGCGGATATTCCCGCTCGTTGCGCGCCGATTTTCCCAGGGCGTCGAGTGAATACGAGGGGATATCCGCCAGATCTAGGGCGGCGGCACGGTCCAGCGCCTCGCGGTCACGTTCTGCCCAGCCGAGCACAGCGATGTAGTCGTAGAGATACTGCCGGTTGTCGGGATGGCGTTCAACCAGCGCGCCGAGCTGCTCCAGCGCCTCGGCGAGATTACCCGCGCGTGCGAGGCGCAGGGCCGCCTGGTATTCCTGCTCCGGGGTGGCGGCGGACGGTTGCGGCTGCCACGCGAGTGCGAGGATGCCCAGCAGGACCGCGACGAGGCATGTCGGCGGACGGCGGAAACGGGCGTGGGGCACGGGGCGTGGGTTGTTGTTCAAACTTCTCATTCTGGATGACGACCGGCGCAAGCTTGGATGACTGTGCGCGTTGGTGGATCAGTTCACGGATTTCGCGTCATCCCTGCCTGGCCCGGGATGACGGAGATCTTCATCCACTTCCCTGCCATTCTGTCCTTGCTCTTCAGCGAACGGCGAACCCTTCCCGGCGGGGACGAGTTCTCGGTTGATATATGTGTACAGGCGGTTCAAGGCCTGATGCAGCAACGTTTCTTCCGCCTGGATGCGCTCCGCCGAGCGACGGTATTCGAGCAGGATTGTATCCTGTTCCGACGGCGACGTGGTCGGCGTTTCGCGTCGCGGCGCCGGTTCGCTCACGTGCCGGCCGAGGAGCGTCTCGAGTCTGGCGCTCAGCCCATGCGATTCGGTCTCAGGGCGAGTCCCTGCCTCGCTCAGTGCCAGCAGCTGGTCGATGGCGACGGGGAGGGTATGAAAGCGCGCATGGTAGGCGCGCAGCAGCGTCTCCAGCGCGCGCGTGAGCTCCTCTTCGGGTACGGACGGATCCTGCACCAGCTCGTTGGCATGCGCCCAGATCTGGTCCGGAGATTCCTGCCAGCCCGCGGGCAATTCCGGACCGGGGGTTGCGATCCGGCCGTCGGTGCGGGGGCCGTGGTCAGGCCATTCCAGTACGCGCTGAAGCTGTGGGGCTGGGTCGTGCCGGAGAACTGCTTGCTCAGGACGGTGGCCAGGGTGGTGAAACAGCGGCTGGCAAGCGACTCCGGGTGTTCCAGCAGGACCGGGCGCTGTGCGCTGACGGAGGTGCGGATCGCCTTGTCCTCGGTGATGTAGCCTAAGTAGTGCACCTTCATATTGAGGTACTTCTTGACGGCGGCCTCGAAGCGCTTGAACACCTCCATGCTGTTGGCGTAGTTGATTGCCATGTTGACCAGCACATAGACCGGGTGTTCGTAGTTGCGCCGCCGGAGCACGCGGAGCAGGGCGAAGGCGTCGGTCAGAGACGTCGGCTCGGTCGAGATCACGACGATGGCATACTGCGCGGACTGTACGAAAGACAGTACCGTGTCGCCGATTCCCGCGGCCGTGTCGATGAGGATGTAGTCGAAACGGTCTTCCAGCGATTCGAGGGCGGCAATGAGGCGGTCCCGCTGGTCCTGGTCGAGATTGGCGCATTCCGCGATTCCGGAGGCGGCGGGGATGACCATAACGCCCTCCGGCCCCTCGACCATGATCTCGTCCACCGTGCGCTCGCCAGCGAGCAGGTGCTCTACGGTGTATTCGACACTCAGACCCATCACGATGTTGATATTGGCGAGGCTGGTGTCGGCGTCGAAGATGCAGACGCGGTTGCCGTGTTTGGCCAGCGCGATGGCGAGGTTACTGGTGACGTTGGTCTTGCCGACGCCACCCTTGCCGCTGGTAATGGCGATGACCTTGGGGTACTGGGTGTCGGCCGGTTGACGCGTCGATGAACGCGCGGGCCTGGGTGGCTTGATGGGGAAGATGTTCATGGTCCGGATGCGATCTCTATATGACTGAGTCCGTTTCCTCTGTGCCAAGACGAAAGTCCGTGCTGGCCATCCTGGATTGCAGATCACCGAAACCCGATCCGCCATGTTCAGAAAATGTTTTTAGTATTAGCGATTGAGCATTGAAATTGTATCACTTTTTTATGGAAGATTGGGAGGTTCGTATGATGTGATGACCGGTTCGGCCGATGTCCTGGGCGGTCAGCATGCTCATATAACACGGTCATTGCCGCCGTCCAGGGGGACCTGGGCCCCGGTCGTCTTGGCGAAGAGAGGGCCGCACATGGCAATCGCCATATCGGCAACGTCCCGTGACTGTATCTCGGTCTTCAGGATATTTTTTCTCTTGTAATTTTCGACAGTTAAGCCGTAATTCTTCGCTCTGGCCTGAAGTACTTCGTCGGTCCAGATTGCAGTATCGAAGACCGCGTCCGGGTGGATGGAATTGACGCGTATACCGTCCTCCCCCCATTCCAGTGCCGCCACGCGGGCAAGCTGGGTAAGTGCGGCCTTGGAGGAGGAATAGGCGGCGACCCCGGGGCCCGGTGCCATGACGTTCTTGGAACCGATGATGACGACGCGCCCGCCGCGCGGCGACAGCTTCAGCAGGGGGTGAGTCTCACGCAGGAGGTTGAGGTTGGCGTCCAGGTTGATGTCGAAGACGCGGCGCCATTCGCGGCTGTCGAGCGAGTCTAGGCGCCGGCTCGCCGGGAAGATGCCGGCGTTGAGTACCAGCATGTCCAGTCCGCCGAAGCGCCGGACCGCAGTCTCAAGGGCGGCGGCCAGCTGGTCTTCCTGCGTGACGTCGCAAGTCAGTCCAAGATAGGCGGCATGGCGCGAGGCGCTTTCGACGCCCGCATCGATGTCGAGGCCGATGACCGCGGCGCCCTGTTTCAGGAAATGCTCGGCGCAGGCCTTGCCTATGCCGGAGGCCGCTCCGGTGATCAGCGCCACCTCTCCGGCGAAGGGCGGCGGGGCGCCGGCCGACTTGAGCTTGGCCTGCTCGAGGTCCCAGTACTCGACGTCGAAGATGTCTCTGGCAGGCAGGGCCTGATAGCCTCCGAGCACGTGCGCCCGCAGCAGGATCTCGATGGTGTGACCGTATATGTCCGCTACGATACCCGCGTCCTTCGCGCTGCGGCCGAGCGCGCAGACTCCGAACTCAGGATCCAGGATGACGCGCGGCGCCGGGTCGAGCATGGTCTTTTTGTCGCGCGCCTGCGGGGCGTGCTCATCGAAGTAGCGCTTGTACGCGGCAACATAGGCCTCGACATCGCGTCCGAGCAGCGGGATGCGCTTGGTGCGTATGACATGGTCCGGCGTGGCGGGACCTTGCTGGGTCAGCGTCGCCAGATCGGGGCGCTGCGCGAAGTCCAGGCTGCGGTCGTCGCGGTGGCACACCAGCAGCAACGGGAATCCCGCGGCGCGTGATGCGTCCCGACGCAGGGTGGCGATGTCGAGGCGCAAAGCCGCCCCTGTGGCTGCGCGTCGCGGTGAAGGGTCAGGCAGGTCCCAGGCACGCTGGCCCTTCAGGTAGTTCTCCGCCCGCGACACCAGCTCGATCATGCGCTCATAGGATTCTTTTGCCGTTTGTCCAAATGAAAAAATACCATGATTCATCAGCACCATGCCGATTGTTTTTGATGTTGATTCTGCTGAGAATCGTTCCCCGCACAGGCGCGCCAGGTCGAAGCCCGGCATCACGTAGGGGATGACCACGACATCGTCGCCGAACACTTCGGCGATGCGTTCACGTCCCTTGGCCGTATTGGTGATGGCGATAATGGCGTCCGCGTGGGTGTGGTCGACGTACTTGTGCGGGATGACCGCGTGCAGTATCGCCTCGACCGAGGGCGTGGGCGCGCTCGCCTTGGTCATATGCGTGCGCAGCTCGTTGACCATCTGCATATCGCCCAGTGCAGGCAGCCGGGCTAGGGCGATCAGGTGATCGAGATTGGCGGCTGGAAAGCCCGCCTCTTCTATGGTCTCGAGGTCCCATCCGCTGCCTTTGACATACAGGATCTCCTCGTGGTTGCCGAGGATATTCCGCACCGTTTCCTTGACCGAGGTGTTGCCACCGCCGTGCAGCACCAGAGAGGGGTCCAGCCCAAGCAGGCGGGAGGTGTATACGCGCAAGGCCAGCGGACTTGTGAATGCCGCTGCCTCCTGGTTATTCCAACGGTTGAGCATGTGCTGCAAACCTTTTGATTGTAATTGATTGTTTGTGCGCAAGTATCATGTGTCGTTGATCAGATCCCGGGTATTGCCGCCAGGTCGCGCCCATCCGCAAGAGTAGAAATTCTACAATAGTTTTCGCTCACGTGACCGAACGTCCGCGTATCTGTCACCCTGGCGCGTTCAGTCTCCGTTTCAATAGGAAGCAATTTGGATTCTTTATAAACAGCCCGCACGAGGTTCGGGCGTTATACACAGAACGGGATGCGGGGAGGAAACGGCGCCAATTCACCATCAATTTCGTGAACTGAAAAGAGGGGGATACGAGTTCCCTATATAACTAGCTGTCGGTCAAAGAAAATATACATGAACAAAATATGAACAAATTAATAAAATTATAAGACAAGATGGGTGATTTTCGATTTATTAAAAAGTTATCCACAATGTTATGCACTGATTTTGTGGATAAGAAATTTTATTATTTACTTCAATCAGCTTGGATAGTGAATTCGTGAAAGAGATGAGATAGGAGGTCGGTGTCAGAACCAGAGGATGTTGTGGTTTGGTGTCACTGGCGCCCCGGAGACGATTTGAACGTCCGACCTTCCCCTTAGGAGGGGGATGCTCTATCCAGCTGAGCTACCGGGGCATGGATGGATTTGCAGGCGATTATAGCAACAACATGCCGGGCTTCGCCCAAGAATCGGGTCTGAGAGAAGCCCGGCTGTTACTTCGATTATGCCTGCTGCCCATGATTCATGGGCGTCCAGGCGCCCTCAATGTTCTTCGTACTCATCCTTGAAATCAAAATCGGCGATATTCTGCTTCAGTCGTTTCCGTTCCATATGGCGCTCTATAGATTTGCGTACATTGTCAGAGCGTAGCGGGACGTCCTTGCGTTCTTCGACATCCAGGATTTCTTCGAGATTGGTTTCTTCGAGGAAGTTCTTGTCATTCTTGTTCAGACACACATAAGTGTGCGACGATTTAGTCCCCATGGTCCCCCCTTGATGTGGATGTTTCTTGTTCGATTTCGTTTACATGCCAATGAACCTTCATGCCCGATGCTAAGTCAGGCGATTGCCTCGTTCTGTGAGCCATTTCACAGATACTGGAAAAAACGGCAGCCGTTTTTGGGCTCAGGAGGGGGAGTGAGGTCGAGGTCTAGCAGATCGGGATCCGGCATACTCATATATATCTCTGCGAATCTCCGGTTCACCGGAATTTGTCGGTCTGATCCGGCTTGGTTATAGTCTCCCTGGTCTCAACAGCCGAAAGGTGCAGGGTGCCAAATCAGCGGGTTCAGCGCAGGGTGGTCGCAGTGCTTGCCATGTTGGCGTTGTTGTTGCGACTGGCGATGCCCGTCGCCCTCGCCCAGAGCCATGCCGCCCATGCCGACCTGGGAGGGGGGGATCATGCCCCGTCTTCGGTGCTGGCGTCCGGGCACGACCACTGCTCGCCTGCTGCCGAACCCGTCGCTGTCAGCGGGGACGACGCTGGCGGTTTCTGTGCTCATTGCGGGGGAGGCGCCTGCTGCATGGCCGGCTGTGTCCCCGTGATTGTTGACCCTGCCAGGCTCCTGCTGCCGCATACAGCGATGGTTTACCCGCCTCGCGATTTTGCCCTCCATCAGTCCTCTTCCGCCGAGTCGTTGTACCGCCCGCCAATACGCCTCTAGATCTGCATCGGTCTGCATGCCGCGTCCTACGGGTGGCGGCATATCAACAGATTGGTTTTCGGGATCGGCCGTAACTCATGTGCCTTCCCGGTTCCTATTCGATCAGGGGGTCTGCGATGTCCATCAAGTCAGTTGCACCCGGTCGCGGGTGCGTATCCCATGCACGCCGACGCTTTGTGCTCGGCGCTCTCTCGGCCGGGGCGCTGACCGTCGCCGGTCGCGCCGGCTGGGTCCGTGCGGGAACCACACCCTTCGACAATCAGATAACGTTATCCGGCAGGAGCTTCGACCTGGATGTTGGATACCTTCCGGTTGACTTCACGGGGCGCGGGCGCGTCGCGACCGCGGTCAACGGCATGCTGCCCGCGCCGATCCTGCGCTGGCGGGAGGGCGACCGGGTGAACCTGCGGGTGACCAACCGCCTCGCCGTCGACACCTCCATCCACTGGCACGGGATCATCCTTCCCACGGATATGGACGGGGTGCCGGGATTGAGCTTCCACGGAATCCGTCCGGGCGAGACCTTCGAATACAGTTTCCAGGTTCGACAGAGCGGTACGTACTGGTACCACAGCCACTCCAACTTTCAGGAGCAGACCGGGTTGTATGGCCCCATCGTGATCGACCCGCTGAGACCCGAGCCGTACGGCTATGACCGCGACTACGTAGTGATGCTGTCCGACTGGTCGGACGAAGAGCCGGGTGAGATTTTCGCCCGGCTGAAAAAGCACAGCGATTTCTACAATCAGAATCCGCGCACGGCCGTCGACCTGTGGGATGAAATCCGGGCGAAAGGCGTTGCCGCGGCATGGCGGGACCGTGCCATGTGGAACGAGATGCGCATGAGCGACCGTGACCTCTCCGACGTGACGGGCTACACCTACACCTTCCTGATGAACGGCCGGACGCCCGCCGATGGATGGACTGGAATGTTCCGGCCCGGCGAAAAGCTGCGTCTGCGATTCATCAACGGGTCCGCGATGACCTTCTTTGATGTCCGCATCCCCGGATTGAAGATGACGGTCATCGCCGCTGACGGCCAGAACGTCGAGTCCGTGACCGTTGACGAATTTCGTATCGGCGTGGCCGAGACCTACGACGTTCTGGTCGAACCGGAGGGTGACAGCGCCTACACGATCTTCGCCCAGGCGATCGATCGTTCCGGCTACGCGCGCGGACTGATCACGCCCGATCCCGCGCTGCGCGCGGACGTACCTGCGCTGGATCCACTGCCGGTGCTTACCCATGCGGACATGGGCATGGCGCACGGCGGAGAGCACGCTGGACATGATGCGCACTCCATGGGGCACACCACGCATGGCATGGGTCACGAGGGCATGGAGGCGGACACGGGCGGAATGGACCACGGCATGCACGACGATGCAGGCGCCATGCCGTCCGCGCCGGAGATGGGCTCGGGACAGGCCGGGCATGGCAGCAGCAGCGACGTGCGGCATCCGCGCAGCGAGCGGGGACCGCAGACGGACATGCGTGCCGACGCCCCGCGTTATCGCCTGGAAGACCCGGGGCCTGGCCTGCGCGACAACGGGCGGCGCGTGCTGACCTACGCGGACCTGCGCAACCTGCGGGATACGCCGGATCCGCGTGAACCCGGGCGCGAGATCGAATTGCACCTGACCGGAAACATGAGCCGCTACATGTGGTCATTCGACGGCGTATCCTTCGCCGACGCGGAGCCGCTGCGCTTCGCGTACGGAGAACGGCTGCGCATCACCCTCGTCAATGACACCATGATGAGTCATCCGATCCACCTTCACGGCATGTGGAGCGACCTCGAGACCGGTGACGGCGACTACCTCCCGCGCAAGCATACGGTTGTCGTGCAGCCGGGAGCGAAGCTCAGCTATCTCGTGAGCGCTGATGCGAAGGGGCGCTGGGCATACCACTGCCACTTGCTCTATCACATGATGGGCATGTTCCGCGAGGTCCGCGTCGATTGAGGAGATGTGTCATGAAGAGATATGAAAGGCTGCCCGTATTACTCGTCTCCCTGTGGCTGGCCCCCGCCGGCGCCGGCGTGCACGCGCACATGGATGACGATCCGGTGCTGGGAAAATTCATGGTCGACGCGTTAGAGATGCGCGAGATGGAGGGAGACAACCCGGTGAGATGGGACGTTGAGGCGTGGCTGGGGCGGGATCTCCGGAAACTGTGGCTTAAGACCGAAGGCAGGCGCAGCGACGGCACGACGAATGCGGCTGATATTGAACTGCTGTACAGCCGCGCCGTGGCCCCCTATTGGGACGTGCAGGCCGGATGGCGCGCGGACATCGAGCCGGATCCGCGCCGCGACTGGCTGGCGCTCGGCCTGCGCGGGACGGCGCCATATCACATCGAGATCGACGCCGCGCTGTTCGTGGGTGAGGCCGGGCGTACCGCGCTGCGCTTCAAGGCCGAATACGAACTGAGGCTCTCGCGCCGGCTGATCCTGGGCCCGGAACTGGAGGCGAACGCCTACGGTGAGGATGATCCCGCGCTCGGCATCGGTTCGGGGCTATCGTCTGTGCAGGGTGGATTGCGCCTGTTTTACCAGGTCACGCGACAGTTCTCCCCGTATGTCGGGATCGAAGGGCGCAGGCGGTTCGGCGCGACAGAGGATTTCGCCCGTTCCGGTGACCGGCGGACCGACGATGCCTGGCTGCTCGCGGGTGTGCGCGCCTGGTTTTGAGCGAGACATGCGCCGGGACGCGCAGTGAGGCTAATCCCGCTTTCCGTCGCTGCCGTTGGCCTGCAGGGTTTCCATCAGGGCGATCTGCAGGCGGGAATGGAACCGGATCAGCTTGCGTCCCAGCACGATGCCGAGCAGCGTGACCGCTGAACCGGTCAGGACGAGCAGCTCGAGCGGCGGCAGGATGCTCGAACTCAGCGCGCCGATCAGAAGCAGGAACAGCATCATCGAGAGCAGCGGGATGAGTTCGGAGAGGATTTCACGCACCTTGGCCGTGTGCTTGCCGGCGAGTGATTCCCGCACGCCGGTCTCTGCCAGCAGCATGCTGAGCGCCTTCAGCTTGCGGTAGGCGGCCACCAGAAACGGCAGCGACAGGATCAGCGCCACAGCCCACAGCACAGTGCGCTGATAGCGTTCGCCCAGTTCCGAGGTGCCGAGCCACGAGGAGAGCGGATCGGCGAAGTAGGCCATGCCGAAGAAGGCGGCCGCGATGATCATCACATTGACCGCGACATGCGCCACGATGCGCCACACCATGGCCGCCAGCACGGCGCGGTCGCCACGGGGCTGGATGCTTTGCAGCCACTCAGTGTAAAGGGGGAGGGAATTGCGCAGCGTGTATGGCACGCGGCGCGCCAGCAGGTCCGCCAGCGGATCGGAGGCGCGTATGAGGTACGGCGTCAGCAGGGTGGTGATCGCCGAGACGGCGACTGCGATCGGGTAGAGGAAATCGCTCGTCACCTGCAGGCTGATACCGAGGGCGGCGATGATGAAGGAGAATTCACCGATCTGAGCCAGCCCCATCCCGACGCGCAGTGAGGTTCTGCCGTCATTGCCGGCGACGAAGGCGCCCATCGTGCAGGTGGCGACCTTGCCGATTACCACCGCCAGGGTGATGACGGCGACCGGCAGTGCGTAATCGATCAGCACCTTCGGGTCGAGCAGCAGGCCCACTGCGACGAAGAATATCGCGCTGAACATGTCCCGCACCGGCTCGATGAGCCGCTCGATGCGTTTGAGTTCGCGCGCCTCGGCAATGATCGCGCCGATCATGAAGGCCCCGAGGGCGACGCTGTAATCCAGCCTTATCACCAGCAGGCAGAAGCCGAAACACAGGCCGAGAACCGTGACCAGCAGCATCTCGTCGCTGTCGAAACGCGCCACATAGGCGAGCAGGCGCGGCACCAGCAGCAGGCCTATGACCACCGAGGCCACCATGAATACCGACAGGCGCGTCAGCGTGCCAGCCATCTGGCCGATGTCCATCGATCCCGACAGGGCCAGGCTCGAGAGCAGCGCGATGATGGCGATGGCGAGGATGTCCTCCACGATCAGGATGCCGAGGATCAGGTGCGCGAAGCGCTGATGCTTGAGCTTCAGGTCTTCCAGCGCCTTGACGATGATCGTGGTGGAGGAGATCGCGAGCATCGCCCCGAGGAACAGCGCGTCCATGGATTGCCAGCCGAAGAAGCGTCCGATCTCGTAGCCGATCCAGATCATCAGCACGATCTCGGCCAGGGCCGCCGCCAGCGCGGTCATCCCCACCTGGCGCAGCCGGCGCAGGCTGAACTCCAGTCCGAGCGAGAACATCAGGAAGATCATGCCGAGCTCGGCCAGCATGTTTATGGTGGCCTGTTCCGTGATGAGCGGGAACGGCGGCGTGTGGGGGCCGATGATCACCCCCGCCAGGATGTAGCCGAGGACCACCGGCTGCTTGAGGCGGTGGAACAGCACGGTGATCACGCCGGCGATAAGCATGATGACCGCGAGATCCTGGATAAAATTGACGGTGTGCACGCTGTTGTCGAGCTCGTCCTGTCGTGTCGTTTCAGTCGCGTCGAGGACGCAGCTGCGAGGCCGATTCATTATGACAGTAACGGTAACAGCCCGGAAATCATCCGCACCGTCCGGCTGGCGAGGCATGACGCGCTGGATAAATGACGGTCTACTGGGCCATACTTGCGGGGGGCAGGATTACCCCGCCGCCGCGCCGGAACGCGGCCGTTAACACCAGCCGATATTCATCCGATTCGGATTCGATCAGGCAGCGGACATGCGATGACCGTTCCCAGCAGAAATGATTCCTGTCCCTGCGGCAGTGGCAGGAAATACAAGAAATGCTGCATGGATAAGGCGAGGGTGGCGTTCGCTCCGGCGGAGGGAGGCGCAGCCCGACTGGTCGAATCCGCAGCTGAGCACCGCAGGCAAGGCCGGTTGGCGCAGGCAGAGGTTGCCTGTCGCCAGGCGCTGGCGGCTGACCCGGAGCGGCCCGATGCCTTGCACCTGCTCGGCCAGCTCGCCGCCGAGGCGGGACAGCACCGGCTGGCGGCTGAACTGATCGAACGCGCCGTCAGCAGGAACGGATCGAACGCCGGCTATTACAACGATCTGGGTCTGGCCTATGGTGCAATGAACCGGCTCGACCGGGCGGCGGCCTCTTATCAGCATGCACTGGCGCTGCAACCCGATCACTTCGGCGCGCAGGTGAATCTCGCCTGCGCCTGTGCCGCTCTGGGCAGGCAGGACGAAGCGGCGGAAGGTTTCCGCAAGGCATTGGTACTGAGGCCGGACTCGGAGGTTGCGCACTTCAATCTGGGCAATACCTGTTACACCCTGGGCCGGTTCGATGACGCCGTGGCGAGCTACCGGGCGGCGCTGGCATTGAAGCCGGACTATCATGAGGTTTACGTCAACCTGGCTAACGCCTATATCGACCAGGGCAAGCCGGAGGAGGCCGCGGCCTGTTGCAGGCAGGCGATCGCGCTCAATCCTGGTAGTGCGATCGCGCACTACAACCTGGGTCTTGCCTGTTTCAATCAGGGAAAGCTGGACGACGCGGCGGCCAGCTATACGGAGGCGCTGGCGCGGAAGCCGGATTATGTCGGCGCGCTGGTGAACCTGGGTCTCGTCTATATCAACCTGGGCAGGCTGGAGGACGCCGCGGCCTGTTACCGGAAGGCGTTGCAGATCAAGCCCGATTCCGCGCTGGCGCACAGCACCCTGCTGTTCACCATGCTCTTTCAGCCAAGTTTTTCTCCGCAGGCGATCTTCGAGGAACATCATCGATTCGCGCAGCGGTGCGAATTACCGCTCAAGCCACGCTGGCGCCCGCACGGTAATTCCCGCGATCCCGATCGACGCCTGAAAGTGGGTTACGTCTCCGCGGATTTCCGCCGTCACTCCGTCGCCCATTTCATCGAGCCGATCCTGGCCTGTCACGACAAGACACAGGTAGAGGTCTATTGTTATTACAATCACACCAGGTACGACGACGTGACGCGCCGCATCGCGGCGTGCGCCGATCACTGGACCCCCTGCAAGGGCCTGTCGGATGAACAGCTCGCGGAGCGCGTGCGCGCGGACGGCATCGATATCCTGGTGGACCTCGCCGGACACACCATGGACAATCGCCTGCTGACCTTTGCGCGCAAGCCGGCGCCGGTACAGGTGACCTACCTCGGATATCCCGCGACCACGGGGCTGACCGCGATGGATTACCGCCTGACCGCGTGTGAGGTCGATCCTCCCGGCCAGGAATCGTGGCACAGCGAGGCACTGTACCGCCTGCCCCGCAGTCTGTGGTGCTACCGGCCGCCCGCCGACCGGCCCAAACCCGCGGGGCGTCCGCCCTCTGCGCGGTTCGGCGCGGTCACGTTTGGATCGCTCAATGCATTCGCAAAGATATCCGCCGAAACGCTCGCCGTATGGGGCGATATCCTGCACGAAACCCCCGGCTCGCGCCTTCTGATGACCAGCGTACCGGAAGGCTCGATGCGGCAATCCCTCCAGGAACGCTTCGCCGCGCGCGGTATCGAACCGCAGCGGCTGATCCTGCGGGGCAGGGTGCCGGGCGATCAGTACCTGGAGCTGCTCGGTCAGGTCGATATCGCCCTCGACCCGTTCCCCTACAACGGCACGACCACCACCTGTGAAACCCTGTGGATGGGCATCCCCGTGGTCACGCTCACCGGCATCAGCTCGGTGTCCCGCTCGGGACATGCCTTGCTGAAATCCGTCGGACTGGGAGAATTGGCGGCCGCGGACACGCGCGCCTATGTGGAAATCGCCACCGGGCTGGCCGTCGATCAGGATCGGCTGGCCGGGTTGAGGTCGGGTCTGCGGCAGTGGATGATGGCATCCGCCCTGCGTGACGAGACCGGTATCACCCGCGACCTGGAGGCGGCCTATCGGACCATGTGGTATACTTGGTGTACTTCAAAATCGGATCACATCTCCGGCGCGTGATGCAGGGCATCACGCGGACAAGGAGATGACATGCGGGCCAGTCCGCACAACGGGGCACCGCAGAACTCCGGATCACGTACTACAAATATTTCGCGCCCGTCATGACAATCATCCGCCCGGACAGCCACGCAACCCATGAAATCGTCGGCCAGGTGAAGATCTGCTGCCCGGTCGGCTACCGTTTCATGACCCCCTACATCCTGAACGAGCAGCAGGACTGGTTCGAGGACGAGATCAAATTTCTGCGCGAGATCGTACGGCCGGATACGAAGTTCATCGACATCGGGGCGAACTACGGCCTGTATTCCCTGTCCATTGCCAGACTCTGCCCGGACGGGCATGTGTGGTCCTATGAGCCGGGCAGCGAGACGGCGGGCTATCTCAACGAGAGCATAGGCGTCAATCAGATCCACAACATGACCCTGATCAACAAGGCACTCTCCAACAAGGCGGGGATGGGCCGGCTGTCTAACGGCGACAATTCCGAGCTCAACGCCCTGACCGACGCCAACGACCAGGGCCGCGGCGAGCAGGTTGAGCTGGCCACGCTGGATTCCGAAGGCGCGCTGCACGACTGGAGCGGCGTCGATCTCGTCAAGATCGACGCCGAGGGACATGAACTCCAGGTTATGGAGGGAGGGGTCCGGTTCTTCACCACCGCCTCGCCCCTGGTGATGTGCGAGATCAAGGCCGGCGTGAACATCGACCTCGTCCCCGTCAGTTATCTTATCTCGCACGGCTACAGATCCTACCGGGTGATCCCGGGACTGCAGGCGCTGGCGCCGCAGGATATCAACGGCCAGATCGACGGATTCCAGCTGAACACCTTCTGCTGCAAGGCGGATCGCGCCGCCGTACTGTCATCGCAGAACAGGCTGGTGATGAGTCCGGGATCATCCCAGGCGGCCGCCGCGCCGTCGGCCGCCTGGCCGGAATTTCTGCGCGGGTTCCCCTACGGCAGGGCGCGCGTCGACGAATGGCTGGACAGGACCTCGAAGAATCCCGAGGACACGTGGCGGGATTATGAAACGGCATTGAACCTCTATGCCGTGTCGCGCTCCGCTGATCAGGACATCACCACTCGCTTCGATGCGCTGTCCGCCAGTTACGTGATCCTGGAGAGGCTGGTGCAGCAGCGCGCAAGTCTGCCCCGCCTGTTGTCGTTCGCCCGCGTTGCTGCGGATTTTGGCCTGAGGGTGAATGCAGTGCAGGCGCTCGCATTCTTCCTGAAGTCGATCCAGCAACACATCGGGGAACTGATCGCGGGAGAGCCGTATCTGTCCCCGTCCAGCGAATATGAGCGGATCCTGCCCGGCCTGGTGCCGCAGAACTGGGCAGTCACCTCGGCGCTGGATGCCTACGAGAAATTCCGGAGCTACTCCAGTTACTTCTCCGCGCCCGACCAGACCCTGCAGATCGTCGGCGAGATCAACCGGCTCGGGTATTCCACTCCCGGCATGGAAAGAAGGGCTGAACTGGCCCGCCGCAGAATGAACCGCAGCATCTGAATCAGCAGCCTTGCCCTTGCCGGCGGCGACAGGCGGGATGAGCAGCGATCAGGCAATTCGGGAGGCCCTGGAACACCACAGGGCGGGCCGCTTCCCGGAAGCGCAAGCCATCTACCAGCGGGTACTCCACATGCAGCCGGACCATCCCGAGGCGCTGCGTCTGCTCGGTGCGCTCCATTGTCAGGCGGGGAGATTCGCGGACGGTATCGGTCTGCTCGAGCGGGCGGCCGCGCTCAATCGCGCCGAGCCGAGGTTGCATTACGACCTGGGACGGGCGTACGGCGCGGTCGGGAGGTATGCAGAGGCCGCAGCAGAATTCGGCCGGGTGCTGGAGCTCAAGCCGGACCATGTCGAGGCGCAGCTGAACCTGGGGCTTGCGCTCCTCAGCCAGGACCGACTGGAGGAGGCCGCCGCGTGTTTCCGGAAGGCGCTCGCACTCCGTCCCGATCTGGTCGCCGCGCATTACAATCTCGGAGTGATCCTCATCCGGCAGGACCGGCTGGACGAGGCCGCGGCGAGCAACCTGCAGGCGCTCGCCTGTAATCCGGATCTCGCCGAGGCGCATCACAACCTCGGCATGGTGTACAGCCGGCAGGACCGGCCGGACGAGGCGGTACGCAGCTACCAGCGGGCCCTCGCGCTCAAACCCCGTCTCGCGCTCGCGCATTACAATCTTGGGCTGACCTTGTACAACCTCGGCCGGCTCGACGCGGCGGAGGAGTCCTATCTGAAGGCTCTGGCGCTTGAACCCGGCCGCGTCGAGACCCTGCTCGACCTGAGCCTGCTCTATGGCGATGTGGGCCGGGTTGACGAGTCCGTTGCCCGCGCGCAGGAGGCGGTTGCGATCGACCCGCGCAACGCCAGGGCGCAGTTGAACCTGGGCAATGCCCTGCTGCGCCAGTGGCGGCTGGAGGAGTCCGCCGCCTGTTGCCGCCGTGCCCGCGAGCTGGATCCCGACCTGAGTGACGCGCATAGCGCCCTGCTGATGGTCCTGCACTACACGGGTGTCTCACCGGCGGCCGAGCTGTATGCCGAGCATCTTCAGTTCGGGCGACGGTTCGAGGCCCCACTCAGGTCGTTGCACACTCCGCACGCGAACGACCGCGACCCGGGACGTCGGCTCAGGCTGGGTTATGTGTCGGCGGATTTCTGTTACCACTCGGTGGCGTTTTTTTTCGAGGGCATACTCGTTGCGCATGACCGCACACGGTTCTCGATCACCTGTTACTACAACAACAATCAACAGGACGGGATGAGCAAACGCCTGCGCGCCGCCGCGGACGACTGGGTACCCTGCCGCGGGATGTCGGACGAGCAGCTGGCGGAGCGAATCCGCGCGGACGGAATCGATATCCTGGTGGATCTCTCCGGCCATACCCGGGGCAACCGCCTGCTCGCGTTCGCGCGCCGTCCGGCGCCGGTGCAGGTGACCTACCTGGGCTATGCCGGCACGACGGGTCTCGAGGCGATGGACTACCGCCTGTGCACGGAGGATACCGATCCGCCCGGCGCCGAGGCCTGGCACAGCGAACGGCTCCATCGACTGCCGCGCAGCCTGTGGTGCTACCGCCCTCCGGCCGGACTCACGGGAGACGAATGGACCGCGGCAGCGCCGCGGGTTGGTGCAGTCAATTTCGGTTCGATGAACATGATCGCAAAGATCTCACCGATCACCGTATCGCTATGGGCGGGGATTCTGCGCGAGCTTCCGGCGTCGCGGCTGGTGATGACGAGCGTACCGGAAGGGGAGGCGCGATCGCGGCTGCGGGATCGCTTCGCGGCGGAGGGGATCGCGCCGGAACGGGTGGAGCTGTACGGCAAGCTGCCGTACGCGGAGTACCGGGATCTGCTGGAGCGCGTCGACATCGCGCTCGATCCGTATCCGTACAACGGGACGACGACGACCTGCGACACGCTGTGGCGCGGGATCCCGGTGGTGAGCCTGGCGGGGAGACCTCGATATCGCGCGCCGGATACGCGCTGCTGAAGGCGGTGGGGCTGGAGGGACTGGCGGCGCGGGACGCGGCGGGCTACGTGCGCACGGCGGTGGAACTGGCACGTGACGCGGGTCGTCGCGCGGAGCTGCGGGCGGGGCTGCGTGCGCGCATGGAGTCCTCGGTCCTGCGCGACGAGGCGGGCTTCACGCGCGAGCTCGAGGCCGCCTACCGCGCCATGTGGCGGACGTGGTGCGAATCATGACGAGTATGGAGATGTTCGCGCAGGCCGTACGGCTGCAGCAGTCGGGGCGCCTCGCCGAGGCTCAGGCCTTGTGCGAGCAGATCCTGCGGCAGGATGCGCAGCACTCCCGGGCCATGCACCTGCTCGCGACGCTGGCGCGCCAGGCCGGTCGTCATGACATCGCGCTGGACTGGCTGACGCGCGCGCATCGCGCCGGCGCCGGCGATACGGCGATCACCTGCGACCTTGCACTGTGCTGCTGCATGCTGGGACGTTTCGACGAGGCCATCGGATATTTTAATCATGTCCTCGCCGCACAGCCGGGACATGTCGAGGCCTGGCTCAATCTCGGCAACGTCCATCTCACCCGCGGCCGTTTCGAAGACGCCGCGCACTGTTACCGGAGGGCGCTGGCGTTGCGTCCGGACCTGGCGGCGGCGCATCACAACCTGGGCCAGTCCATGCTCCGGCTCGGCCGCGCAGGGGAGGCCGCGGACTGTTTCCGGCGACTGATCTCGCTCCAGCCGGGATCCGCTGACGCCCATCTCAATCTGGGGATGGCCCACAGTGCACAGGCGCAGTTCAACGAGGCGGCGGAAGATTTTGCGCGCGCCCGCACGCTGAACCCGGACAACCCCCTCGTGCACTACAACCTCGGGCTGGTGTTCTTCAGCCTGGGCAAGATGCAGGAATCGCTCGCCGGGTTCGAGCGGGCCATCGCGCTCCGGCCGGATTACGCCGAGGCACATGTCAACCGCGCCAATATCCTGGTGCGCCGCGGGCGTCTGGATGAAGCAGTATCGGCCTGTCGTCAGGCGCTGGCCTTCAGGCCCGCTCTGGCCGAGGCGCTGCTCACGCTTGGAATGGCGCAGTACGAGCAGGGACGGCTGGAGGAGGCCGCGGCGAGCTGCCGGCAGGCGCTCGCCTCGAAGCCGGATTATGCGGAGGCCCATAACAATCTGGGCAATGTGTACATCGCACTGCGCCGCTACGACGAGGCCGTGGCGAGTTGCGCGCGCGCGGCCGAGCTCAGGCCGGACATGGCGGGCGCGCACTATAATCTCGGACTGGCGTACTTCGGCCTCTGGCGGCTGGACGAGGCGGTGACATGCTATCAGCAGGCGCTGGCGCTCCGGCCGGACTACCCCGAGGCCCATGTCAATCTCGGTCTCGCCCATGTCCAGCTGGGTCGCGTGCCGGAGGCGCTCGCCAGTTACGGGCGCGCGCTGGCCCTGGATCCGGATCTGGTCGAGGCGCACAGCGCCAGAATGCTTGCGCTGCACTATCTCGCCTCAACCACCCCGGCCGATCTCCGTGCGGCACAGCAGTTCTTCGCGGAGCGCTGCGCCGCGCCGCTCAAGAAGCTCTGGCATCCCCACGCAAACCCGCGCGATGCCGCGCGGCGCCTGAAGGTGGGCTACGTCTCGGGTGATTTCCGCCGCCATTCGGTCGCGTACTTCATATTGCCGATCCTCGCCGGCCATGACAGGGATCAGGTGGAGGTCTACGCCTATTACACCCATCGCCAGCAGGACGACGTGACCGATCTCATCCGGAAGCATGTGGACCACTGGGTGCCGAGCGCCGCATGGTCGGACGAGGAACTCGCCGAACGGGTGCGCGCGGACGGCATCGATATACTGGTCGACCTGTCCGGGCATACCGAAGGCAACCGCCTGCTCGCGTTCGCGCGCCGTCCGGCGCCGGTGCAGGTGACCTACCTGGGCTATGCCGGCACGACGGGTCTCGAGGCGATGGACTACCGCCTGTGCACGGAGGATACCGATCCGCCCGGCGCCGAGGCCTGGCACAGCGAACGGCTCCATCGACTGCCGCGCAGCCTGTGGTGCTACCGGCCGCTGCTGGATCCGGGTACGGCCGCCGCTGTCCGCCCTGGCCGCGGCGATGAAATCGTGTTCGGTTCCATGAACGCCTTCGCCAAGGTGTCGCCCGAGACGCTGCGTCTGTGGTGCGAAATCCTGAACACGCTCCCGGCGTCGCGGCTGGTGATGACGAGCGTACCGGAAGGGGAGGCACGGTCGCGGCTGCGGGATCGCTTCGCGGCGGAGGGGATCGCGCCGGAACGGCTGGAGCTGTACGGCAAGCTGCCATACGCGGAGTACCGGGATCTGCTGGAGCGCGTCGACATCGCGCTCGATCCGTATCCGTACAACGGGACGACGACGACCTGCGACACGCTGTGGCGCGGGATCCCGGTGGTGAGCCTGGCGGGGGAGGCCTCGATATCGCGCGCCGGATACGCGCTGCTGAAGGCGGTGGGGCTGGAGGGACTGGCGGCGCGGGACGCGGCGGGCTACGTGCGCACGGCGGTGGAACTGGCACGTGACGCGGGTCGTCGCGCGGAGCTGCGGGCGGGGCTGCGTGCGCGCATGGAGTCCTCGGTCCTGCGCGACGAGGCGGGCTTCACGCGCGAGCTCGAGGCCGCCTACCGCGCCATGTGGCGGACGTGGTGCGGCAGTTAGCCGGGTGCAGCGGACAGCCGTTCTTTCATCCAGTCGATGAATGCCTGTACCCGGTGTGACAACTGGTGGCGGTTCGGGTGTATCGCATACACCGGCACCGGCTCGGGGCGCGCCTGCGGCATCACCTCGACCAGTTCGCCCCGCGCGATGTGATCGAGAAGTCCGTACGCCGGGGCCTGTATCAGACCCATGCCGGCCAAACCGCTTGCGACATAGGTTTCGGCGTTGTTCACCGTGATGCGGCTGCGCATCGGGCGGGTACGGTACACGCCATCCTCGGAATATTTCCATGGCCAGATGCTGCCGTTGCTGGGTGCGGCATAGTTCACTATCCAGTGATCATCGAGGTCCGCCGGCCTGGCCGGGACGCCATGACGCTGAAGATAGGACGGGCTGGCGCAGCTGAGCAAGGGGAAGTGTCCGATCTGATGAGTTACCATGCCGCTCGCGTGTGCGCTGCCGACGCGGATCACGCAGTCGACACCTTCCTGCAATATGTCGACGGGGCGGTCTGTGGCGCCCAGTTCAAGCTCGATTTCCGGGTAGCGCGCGAAGAAATCGGGCAGCGCAGGGACGATGATGATGCGCGCGACACGTGTCGGTACGTCGACCTTCAGCCTGCCCCTGATCCGCGCCGGCACATCTCGGAACAGGTTTTCGATATCATCGAGTTCTGCCAGGAGTCCACGGCAGCGATCCAGCAGTGCCGATCCGTCACGGGTGAGTTGAACGCTGCGCGTCGTACGATGCAGCAGGCGTGTGCCGAGCGTGGATTCGAGTCGTTGCACCGCGCTCGAGACGGTCGCGCGCGGCAGGCTCAGCTGATTCGCGGCCTTGGTGAAGCTGCCCGTTTCGGCGACGCGCAGAAATACATACATAGTATCGATCCGGTCCACGGCGCATCCCTTTGGATTGTTCAGATATCCTGACCAGTCTATCCGGATTAGACGTGTTTATTCAAGGAACAATGATCAATAGACTTGCTGCAGCGTCGATAGCCCGGAGTAATCCTATACTTAACGACGGCGCGGTGGGGCAGAACCGTAGATATTCACCACCATACGCGCCGACTGGATGGGGCTGCCGGATGACTGGACCCCATTTTTCTGCCGAGTGTTCCGGCAATACCCGCCATATATCACGTCGATCCCAAGGTGAACGAATGCATACCGTTCTGGTGACGCTGGGAGGATTTGCCCTGCTTGGAGTCCTGCTGCTGGCCTGCCGGTTCCTGGACGGCTCCGGGCAGGAGCTGGCGGCGACCGTGGCGAAAATATTCATTCCGATCTGGCTGGGATGCGCAGTGCTGAATCTGTGGTTCTGCGTCTACGTGGCGGGTTATCCGATCATCGACGAAGCGCGGAATTTTGCGCTGATTTTCACCCTGCCCACCACGGCGGCGGCTGTATGCGTGTGGCGGATGAAATCCTAGCCTCGGGAATATCGATCTGTGTAACACATGCGTGCGGGCCTGATCGCCGCCGGAGCACCCGAAGGGTTGTTGTGCGGCTATCCGACTTTTCCGGAGGCAATCCCCGGAGAAACTGCATCGCCGCGGGCGCGGACAGTTTACGTATAATGACCGGCGTCCTACTATAGATCCCCCTTGCCCGGCCCGCGGCGTGCCCCGACGCCTTGCGGCATACGGTGTTACCGCACAGGAGGGTATGTGAAGCAGTTTACGAGCGGCCCGCACCTCCCGACAATCTATCTCCCGCACGGTGCCGGGCCGTGGCCGTTCATGGACATCCCGTCCGCCTTCGGTCCGCCGGAGAATTGGGAAGGGCTGGCCGAATATCTGCGCAACATCGGCCGCGTAATCGCGCAACCCGCCGCCGTACTGGTGGTCACGGCGCACTGGGTCGCACCGCGGCCGACGGTGAGCAGCGCCGCGCAGCCTGCGATGCTGTACGACTACAGCGGCTTTCCCCCCAACACCTATCGCTTGAGCTATCCGGCCCCCGGCTCACCCGTGCTGGCGAATCGCGTGCGCGAGCTGCTGACCGGCGCCGGGATCGCCAATGATGAGGACGCGCGGCGCGGTTACGACCACGGCACCTTCATCCCGCTGATGCTGATCTATCCCGAGGCCAGTATCCCCGTGGTACAGCTCTCGCTGCGGCGCGACCTCGATCCGCAGGCGCATCTCGATATCGGCCGCGCCCTGCAGCCGCTGCGCGCAGAGGGCGTGCTGATCGTCGGCAGCGGCATGAGCTATCACAATATGCACGCGTTTTTCTCGCCCCATCCGCGCCACGCAGAGGCCGGCGCAAAGTTCGATGCCTGGCTGACTGCAACGGTGGAGGAGGCCGATCCTGCAGTGCGGGCGCAACGTCTCGTGCAATGGGAACAGGCGCCCGGCGGATTGGCGTCGCATCAGCCGACCTACGAACACCTGACCCCGTTGTTTGTGGCGGCCGGCGCCGCCGGAGCGGACCGCGGCCGGCGCACGTTCTCCGGCCAGCTCATCGGCATGCCGGTGTCGGGAATCCAGTTTGGGTGAAGCAATTAAGTTTCAGAAGCCTGAGTATATTTGGGCGTGGCTGGACCATGGTGGTCCAGCCCGTGTCTATTTGGTGGGGCGGCGACTCCCGACGTATACTCAAGTCGAACAGCGGGCCGGGAAACCGGCGCCGGATACGGCGTAGGAGAAGGGGGCAGTCATGAGCAATCGCTTCCTGCGGTGGGTCGAGACCTGGATCGAGGAAAACATCCCTCCCGGCGCCAATTCCGACCTCGAGAGCCACGAGGCGCGGGCAGCGCGGCTGACGGAGCAACTGTTCGCCGAGGCGGCCGCGGCCAACTTCTCAAGCTTCGAGACCGAGGAGGAGCGGGAGCGCGTCACGCCCCGGGTCCTGGCCGCGGTCGCGGACAGCACCGACTTCGACATCGATGCCTATCATCTCAAGTCGCAACTGGCGATGGAGAATGAAGACGGCGACTGATCCCCGCCGCCCGACTCACTCACACCGGCTCACCAGCGCATTCAGCATGTTGCGCGGTTATACGGCAATTGAGCTTCCGGTGTCATTTCGCACACACCGATCTCTACAAGCAAGCAATTAGGATTTCGACTGTCGTCGCGTGCCTATTACTGTGTCCGGCCCTTGCCGGCACGGTTCCGCTGGAAGAAAGCCGCTAGTCAACGCCGTCTGTGTCGCCGCCCGCTGTGTCCACGATGCCAGGAGATCCGTTGCCAATCACCCGCGTCCATCGGACAGCCTGAAAGGCTTCTGAGAGGGTTGACGTTGCGTATTGAAGTGTCCGTTAACGGCATTGGGGGCAACACCTCAGGGTGATGGCGGACTTGCCCCGATGTTGCCCTCCGCCGGATGGGTCAGGCCGGAAAAGCCTATAAAAAAAGCCCGCTTTAGGCGGGCTGATGAACTTTACTGGAGGTGCCTGGATTGGTATCTGGTGGAGGCGGCGGGAATCGAACCCGCGTCCGCAAGTCCTCCGCCCTCAGTTCTACATGCGTAGCCGCGTCATTGATTTAACCGGCTGCTACCCGACGGGCAGGGAAGACAGACGGCGAGCCCCTAAGGTTTTAGCGACTTGGCCCGGAGCAAGCCTTATCGCGATCTTGTGAGAGATGACCCCTGATTCGTCCCGAAGGACTACGGACGCACAAGCACGTATCCGGTCAGAGGCTGGCTGACTTAAGCAGCCAGGGCGTAGTTGTCGTCGTTGGCAACTATGTTGTTTGCAGCTGGATTTACGAGGTTTTCTGCCCCTCGGCATGCACTTCAGGTTTTGCAACCCACGTCGAAGCCAAGTCGCCCCCTGCGAATCATTATAGGGGCGGGGTGGGGTGATTAAAAGGGCTGGAAGGAAAAACGGAGAGGGTGGTGGGTTCGGACAGGAGAGGGAGGGGGCAGATTTATCGTGAGGGAGGGGACAGATTTATAAATCTGTCCCCTGAGCGCAGTCGGAGGGCGGCTCACTTGATCTTCATGATGCGCTGTTTCTCCCGCTGCCAGTCGCGTTCCTTTTCGACGGCGCGCTTGTCGAATTCCTTTTTGCCCTTGGCCAGGCCGATCTTGAGCTTGGCGCGGCCGCGGCTCCAGTAGAGGGCGAGCGGTGCGAGCGTGTAGCCCTTGCGTTCGACCGCGCCGATCAGCTTGTCGAGCTCGCGCCGGTGCAGCAGCAGCTTGCGCGTGCGCGTGGCATCGGGGTGGATGTGGGTGGAGGCGGTGGCGAGCGGTGAGATGTGCGCCCCGAACAGCCAGGCCTCGCCGTCCTTGATCAGCACGTAGCTTTCCTGCAGCTGCACTCGGCCGGCGCGCATGCTTTTGACCTCCCAGCCCTCGAGCACGAGGCCGGCCTCGTGCTGCTCCTCGATGAAATACTCGTGGCGCGCGCGCCGGTTATCCGCAATGGTGCTCGAGGCGCTGGCTTCCTTGTTCTTTTTGCCTTTGTTCATCGGGTGCCCATGCTGCGCGGAATTTGCCGGCGAACCGGCTGGGGTCGTGACGGTCGCGGCGGTCGGAGCGGTTCCGCGGAAGCGCTGATTATACACGGAGGCCCGGGCCGGGTTGAGCGTTTTGCCCGGTTCCCGCAGCCGGCTTGCCGGAGTTGCCGGTCGCGCATATCATGTTGCGCTGCGGCCGCATCGAGGCGGACGCGACGGGCCGGGCCCGGTGGATTCATCATATAGATACAGTCGGTATCGGGGTGGCGGTTGGCGGTGTTTCTTGGTCAGGTAATGGCGCTTCGCGGCGCCGCGGTTTCCGCTTGAGTCCGCGGAGACGCCGATGCCGGTAATCAACAGGAGCGCCCTCGTGCCGTACAGCGCCGCGGAGATGTACGCGCTGGTGGACGACATCGAGACCTATCCGCAGTTCCTGCCCTGGTGCCGCAGCGCGAGGGAGTGGACGCGCGGCGCGGATGAAGTGAAGGCGTCGATCGAACTGCACCGCGGCGGCATCCACAAGACCTTCACCACCCTGAACCGGCTGCAGAAGGACAAGATGATCGAGATGCGGCTGGTGGAGGGACCGTTCCACCATCTCGAGGGATTCTGGCGTTTCGAGACCCTCGGCGCCGCGGCGAGCCGCGTGTCGCTGGATCTCGAATACGAGTTTTCCAGCCACCTGCTGCGGCTGGCAATCGGACCGGTGTTCAGCCAGATCGCCAACACGCTGGTGGATGCCTTTTGCGAACGGGCGGCGGAACTGTATGGAAAACGCTGACAAGATCGAGGTCGAGGTGAGCTACGCGCGCCCGGATGTGCAGGTGATCATCCCGGTCAAGGCGGATGCGAGCGCCACGGTGGAGGAGGTGATCCGGCTGTCCGGAGTGCTGGAACAGTTTCCCGACATCGATCTCGCCGTCAACAAGGTGGGTGTGTTCGGCAAGCTGTCCAAGCTCAGCGCCCAGCTGATGCCGGGAGACCGCGTCGAGATCTACCGCGCACTGATCGCCGACCCGAAGGAATCGCGGCGCCAGCGCGCAGCGGAGGGCAAGGAGGCCCCGAAAGCTCCGACCTAGCCGCGCGCGTTCACTCGCCCGCGCTATCCTGGTCGTCCTCAACGCGCAGCAGCTGATCGCCGTCGAAATACACGGCTACATGCCTCTGCTCTGCCTTTTCCTCGCCGATCCTGAGGACATACACGTAATCCCAGCGGTTCGGGTGAAAAGGATCCATGATGGATGCCGTGCCCATCACGAACTGGACCTGCTGACGCGTCATCCCCGGTTTGAGTTGCGCGACCATCTCTGGTGTAATGACGTTTCCCTGCTGGATTTCCACCCGATGCATGGTGCAGGAGAGAGTCATCAGGATGAGGCAGCCGAGGCCAAGGATGCGCGATTTTTCCATGTGTGTGTCCATACTGCGGTTGTTGAAGGCGCCTCATTATATATAATTAGCCGTCAACCCGCAGTGGTGCGGTCGGAGAATCCCACATGGCGACCAAGCAGAGTTTCAGCGACAGCAATGTTGAGGGCATGGACCTCAAGAAGGCTGGCCTCAAGATCACCCATCCGCGGGTCAAGATCCTGCACATCATGGAGAGCAGCGAGAAGCGCCACCTGGGTGCGGAGGACGTCTACAAGGCGCTGCTCGATACCGGCGAGGACGTGGGACTCGCCACCGTCTATCGTGTGCTGACCCAGTTCGAGAGCGCGGGGCTGATCACGCGCCACCACTTCGAGGAAGGGCATTCGGTCTACGAGCTGAATCAGGGTGCGCACCATGACCACATCCTGTGCGTGAAGTGCGGCCGCGTGGACGAGTTCATGGACGACGTCATTGAGGAGCGCCAGCGCGCGATCGCCAAGAAGGCCGGTTACGAGATGACCGACCACTACCTGAACATCTTCGGCGTCTGCGCCGACTGCCGCAAAAAGAAGAAGTAGCCGGTCCGCCTCCGTCCGCGCCGCCGGCGCGTTCAGGCATATTCCTCCGATCGTTTGATCATCTCTTCGGCGTGCGCGCGCGTCTGCGCGCTGATCTCGACACCGCCCAGCATGCGCGCGATCTCCTCGCGCCGCTCTTCCGGCGTCAGGGCCCGGATCTGTGACAGGGTCTGCTTGCCGGAGCTGTGCTTGCTCACCTGCAGGTGGTGATGGCCGAGCGCGGCGACCTGCGGCAGGTGCGTGATGCACAGCACCTGGCGATGCTCGCCCAGGCGGCGGAGCCCCTGGCCGACGATCTCGGCGACGCGCCCGCCGATGCCGACGTCGACCTCGTCGAAGATGACGGTGGGCACGTCCACCTGTTGCGCGGTGATCACCTGGATGGCGAGGCCGATGCGGGACATCTCGCCGCCCGAGGCGACCTTCGCCAGCGGGCGCGGCGGCTGGTGCGGGTTGGTGCTGACGAGGAATTCGGCGCGTTCAAGTCCGGACGGGGAGGGTGTTTCGTCCGCGCGCGGCTGCAGTTCGATGGCGAACGCGCCATCCGGCATGCCGAGGCGGCGCATCTCCTGCACGACCTTCTTCTCCAGCGTGCGGGCGGCCTTGGCGCGCGCCGCGCCCAGCTTGCCGGCGGCGGCGCGATAACGTCCTTCCGCGGCCGCGATCTCCCGGTCCAGGCCGTCGAGCCGCTGCTGGGCGCCGGTCAGGCGCTCCAGTTGTTCGTTCAGGCGCCGGCGCAGTTCAGGCAGCTCACTGGCGGGCAGGCGATGCTTGCGCGCGGCGGCGTGGATGGCGGCCAGGCGCTGTTCGATCTCCTCCAGGCGCCGAGGATCGAGTTCGAGCCGGTCGACGTAGGCGCGCAGTTCGCCGGCCGCCTCCTCCAGCTGGATCGCGGCGCCGTCGAGCAGTTCGATCACCGGCCGCAGGCGCGCGTCGGTCTCGCGCTGCTGGCGCAGGTCGCCCAGGACACGGGTCAGCCGGGTACGCAGGGAGTCTTCGTCTCCGTCGAGGCCATCGAGTCCGGCCTGGCAGGTCTCGATCAGCAGGCCGGCGTTGGCCAGGCGCCGGTGCTCCGCGTCGAGCCGCTGCAGCTCCTCGGGCGTGATATTCAAGCCGTCGAGTTCATCGAGCTGGAACCGGAGGAAGTCGAGCCGTTCCTCGCCTCCCGCGCCGGGCGCAGCGAGTTCCTCCCGCTCGCGGGTCAGTCCGCGCCATGCGCGGTACTCCTGCTCCACGGCGGAGAGCAGTGCGGGCTGCGCGGTGTAGCCGTCGAGCAGGGCGAGCTGGTGATCCCGCTTTAGCAGTGAGTGGTGCTCGTGCTGCCCGTGCACGTCGACCAGCAGGTCGCTCAGTTCGCGCAGGGTCTGCGCCGGTACGATGCTGCCGTTGATCCAGGCCTTCGAGCGGCCGTCCGCGGCGACCGTGCGCCGCAGCACGCAGTCATCGCCGCTGGCGAGTTCCTGCTCAGCCAGCCAGGCGCGCGCCCCCGCGTTGTCCGACAGCGTCAGCGTGGCGGTAACGTCCGTCCGCTCCGCGCCGTGGCGGATGACGCCGCTGTCGGCGCGGTTGCCGAAGGCGAGGCCGAGGGCCTCGATCAGGATCGACTTGCCGGCGCCCGTCTCGCCGGTCAGCACAGTAAAGCCGGGGGCGAACTCGAGCTCGAGTTCGTCGACCAGGGCGTAGTTGCGAATGTGCAGGTGGATGAGCATGGCCGTCACGTCAGCCGCAGGCATGGGTCAGCGGTTTTTCGGATTTTCCGCCCAATTCAGTTTCGCGCGCAACAACTCGTAATGGTCGTGCAGGGGCAGGTGCACCAGCCGCACCGACGCCTGCTTGCGGATGCACAATCGGTCGCCGGCGGTGAGGTCGAAGGCGACCTGGCCGTCGCAGGTGACCTGGGCGTGGTCGCGATTGCCGTTGCCGACGATCACCTCGATCTCGCTGCCGCCGTCGACGACGATCGGGCGGTGGCTCATGGTGTGGGGACAGACCGGGACGATGACGATGGCGTCCAGCGTGGGATCGAGAATGGGGCCGCCGGCGGACAGCGCGTATGCGGTGGAGCCGGTCGGGGTGGAGACGATCACGCCGTCTGAGCGCAGCTTGTTGAGATAGCGTCCATTGATGTAGGTCTCCAGCTCGATCATGCGGGCGACGTTCCGCTTGTGCACCACCACTTCGTTGAATGCGCTGCCGGCGCTGACCTCGGCCCCTGCGCGGGTGACGGTACAGCCGAGCAGGAACCGTTCCTCCATGCGGTAGTCGCCGCGCAGGATCTGGTCCATGCATTCGAGCATCTGCCCGGGCGAGATGTCGGTGAGAAAGCCCAGGTGGCCGAGATTGATGCCGACCAGCGGCACGTCGTGCGGCGCGAGTGAGCGGGCGGCGTTGAGCAGGGTACCGTCCCCGCCGACGATCACCGCGAGGTCGCAGCGGCGCCCGATCTCGTCTCGGCTGCCGGTTTCCAGCCGGATGTCCGGGAACAGCGCGGCGGTGTCGGCGTCCAGCAGCACCGCGACCTGCTTGGCCGCGAGGTGCGCGCCCAGGGCGCGGATAGCACCGGCGACGCTGGAATCGCTGAATTTTCCTATGATGCCGATGCTCTTGAAAGTCACTGCGTCGTATCCACAATATCAAGGATGCAGGAAAGGTATCACGCGGCCTGCCGATCACCAAGCCGGCTTTCTTGACACGGTGGGACTGAGTTGCTACTTTCCCCGTGACCCTTGCAACGGCGCCCCGACCTCCTGGTTAAGCTGATGATAACAAAATGGTATTTAGGTGAGACGCGATGATCAGGGAACTTAATGAACGTACCCGCCACCTGCTCAAGGTGTTGATCGAGATTTATATCCGCGATGGCCAGCCGGTCGGGTCGCGTACGCTGTCCCAGGAATCCGGGCTCGACCTCAGTCCGGCCACGATCCGCAACGCGATGGCGGAACTCGAGTCGTTCGGCCTGGTCGCTTCGCCCCATACCTCGGCCGGGCGTATTCCGACCGACAAGGGTTACCGCATGTTCGTCGATTCCCTGCTGGCGCTCGAGCCGGGCGACAGCCGCGAGATCCAGCGCCTGAAATCCCTCTTTGAACAGGGCGCAACCCTGCAGGGACTCGCCATCTCGGTCTCCGGCCTCCTGTCCGGCATGACCAGCATGGCGGGTCTGGTGATGGTGCCGCGACGCGAGCGCCTGATCCTGCGTCATATCGAATTCGTCGCCCTGTCTGAGCAGCGCGTGCTGGCGATACTCATGCTCAACGAACATGAGGCGCACAACGTGGTCATCCATACCGGCCGCGTCTTTACCGCCGCCGAGCTCGAACGGGCGACCAATTACATGAATACGGCGTTCGCCGGCAGGGACCTCGCCGATATCCGCCTGCAGCTGATGAATGAGCTGCGCGACACGCGCGCGCGCATGGATCGCTCCATGAATACCGCGATCCTCCTTGCCGAACAGGTGTTTGAGCAGAGCGGTAACCGGGAGGATGTAATCGTCTCCGGCCAGACCAACCTGATGGAATTCGACGAATTGTCGGACCTTGACCGCCTGCGTGTGCTGTTCGAAGCCTTCAGCGAGAAACGCAAGATCCTGCACCTGCTCGACCAGTGCCTGTACACCCAGGGTGTGCGCGTGTTCATCGGCAAGGAATCCGGCTGCAACGAGCTCGATGACTGCAGCGTGGTGACCTCGACCTACGCGGCGGACGGCAAGGTGGTCGGCGTGCTCGGCGTGATCGGGCCAACGCGCATGTCCTACAAGCGGGTGATACCGCTGGTGCAGGCGACGGCGAAACTGCTCACCGCGGCCTTGAATCAGTACCACTAGGCCACCAGATTCAGCCACAATGACGCCGGCGCGGCGGACCGCGCCCCCGGAGACGGCGCGGCCAGCCGCGGGACTCCGGCGGTTTGCCATATCTTGATGAACCAGGTTTGGGAGGTGTGATGGCGACAGACAAGGATCCGGCCATGGAAACGGATGCACAGGATCTGCCTGTGGGCGGCGCCGGTGAGGGGTCCGGGACGGAGAAGCGCAGCGAGGGCGAGGATCTGCTGTTGAGCCTGCAGGACGCGCGGGCCAAGGCGGATGATTACTGGAACCAGCTGCTCAGGCTCCGGGCCGAGATGGCCAACCAGCAGCGCCGGGCGGAGCGCGAGCTGGAAAATGCACACAAGTACGGCCTGGAGAAGTTCGCCGCCGAAATGCTGCCGGTCATCGACGGACTTGAAATGGGTCTAAACGCGTCTGCCGCCGGTGAGGGCGTGGACCCGGTCAAGCTGCGCGAGGGGATGGAGCTGACCCTCAAGATCCTGTCCGCGAGCCTGGAGAAGTTCGGCGTGCGCGCGCTCAATCCGGCGGGCGAGAAGTTCAATCCCGCCCAGCATCAGGCGATGGCGGTGCAGCCGGCGTCCGGCGCGGAGCCCAATACTGTACTGGCGGTCTACCAGAAGGGGTACCTGCTCAACGACCGGCTGATGCGCCCCGCCATGGTGGTGGTTTCCGCGGCCGGCGGCACCGGCAAGCCGGAGGGTCCGGCGGAGAAGAAAATCGACGAACTGGCTTGAAAGCGTATCGCCTGCCCCAATATACCTCACAACTTGAGGTGTTTAGCGGCGGTGACACCGCCATATCAACAGAAAATGGAGAATTCCCGCGATGAGCAAGATTATTGGAATTGACCTGGGCACGACCAACTCCTGTGTCGCCGTGATCGAAGGCGGCAAGCCCCGGGTGATCGAGAACTCCGAAGGCACCCGCACCACGCCCTCCATCGTTGCGTTCTCCGACGACGGCGAGGTACTGGTGGGCCAGGCAGCCAAGCGCCAGTCGGTCACCAATCCCAAGAACACGCTCTACGCCATCAAGCGCCTGATCGGACGCCGTTTCAATGAAGACGTCGTGCAGCGCGACATCAGCCTGGTGCCGTACAAGATCGTCAAGGCCGACAACGGCGACGCCTGGGTCGAGGTGAACGGCAAGAAGATGGCGCCGCAGGAGGTCTCCGCGCGCATCCTGATGAAGATGAAAAAGACCGCCGAGGAGTATCTCGGCGAAGAGGTCACCGAGGCGGTGATCACCGTCCCGGCCTATTTCAACGATTCCCAGCGCCAGGCCACCAAGGACGCCGGGCGCATCGCCGGGCTCGAGGTCAAGCGCATCATCAATGAGCCGACCGCGGCCGCGCTGGCCTTCGGCCTCGACAAGAACCGCGGCGAGGCGAAGATCGCCGTGTATGACCTCGGCGGCGGCACCTTCGACATCTCCATCATCGAGATCGCGGACGTCGAGGGCGAGCACCAGTTCGAGGTGCTGTCCACCAACGGCGATACCTTCCTCGGCGGCGAAGACTTCGACATGCGCCTGATCGATTATCTGGCCGACGAATTCAAGAAGGACCAGGGCATCAACCTGCGCGGCGACCCGCTTGCCATGCAGCGCCTGAAGGAAGCGGCCGAAAAGGCCAAGATCGAGCTGTCCAGCAGCCAGCAGACCGACGTCAACCTGCCCTATATCACGGCGGACGCCGCCGGTCCGAAGCATCTCAATATCAAGGTGACGCGCGCCAAGCTCGAATCCCTGGTCGAGGAGCTGATCACCCGCACCATGGAGCCGTGCAAGACCGCGCTGAAGGACGCCGGGCTGAAGGCCTCCGACATCGACGACGTGATCCTGGTCGGCGGCCAGACGCGCATGCCGAAGGTGCAGGAAGTGGTCAAGGATTTCTTCGGCAGGGAACCGCGCCGCGACGTGAATCCGGACGAGGCCGTGGCGGTCGGTGCCGCGATCCAGGCTGGCGTGCTCGGCGGCGAGGTCAAGGACGTGCTGCTGCTCGACGTGACGCCGTTGAGCCTCGGCATCGAAACCATGGGCGGCGTCATGACCAAGCTGATCGAGAAGAACACCACGATCCCGACCAAGGCCTCGCAGGTGTTTTCGACCGCGGATGACAACCAGACCGCGGTGACGGTGCACGTGCTGCAGGGCGAGCGCGAGGTGGCGGTGGCGAACAAGTCGCTCGGCCGCTTCGACCTGAGCGACATCCCGCTTGCGCCGCGCGGCATGCCGCAGATCGAGGTCGCATTCGACATCGACGCCAACGGCATCCTCAACGTCTCGGCCAAGGACAAGGCGACCGGCAAGCAGCAGTCGATCGTGATCAAGGCCTCGAGCGGCCTGTCGGAAGACGAGATCAAACGCATGGTCACCGATGCCGAGGCGCATGCGGACGAGGACCGCCGCTTCCACGAACTGGTGGATGCGCGCAACAAGGCCGACAACATGGTTCATGCGGTCAAGAAGACGCTGGCCGATCTTGGCGACAAGGTCTCCGCAGAGGAGAAATCCACGGTCGAGAAGGCTGTGGACGAACTGCAGGCGGTGATGAAGGGCGACGACAAGGCCGCGATCGAGGCCAAAACCGATGCCCTGACGCAGGCCTCGGCGAAGATCGCGGAGCGTGCCTACGCCCAGGCCCAGCAGGGCGCAGACGCCGGACAGGCGTCATCCGCCGCCGGCGGCGGCGCGGGCGACGCGAAGGACAATGTCGTCGACGCTGAATTCGAGGAGGTCAAGGAGGACCGGCGCAAGTAAGTCCTGACGGACCGGCGCCCCGGATGCATCGCGTTCGCGGCGCGCCTGGTCTATGATACCCGACGATCCGCGCACGTGGCGGCGGACAGCGAAGCGCGGGGCAGGTCGTCCCGCGCTTTTGCGTATTGGCAGTCCGGCGGCGCGCGGCGTCGGCCGGAATGAAGCGGCAGTGGAATCAGCAGAAGAATAATGGCGAAGCAGGATTATTACGAATTGCTCGGCGTGGCGCGCAATGCCAGCGAGGCCGAACTCAAGAAGGCCTACCGTCGCCTTGCGATGAAGCATCACCCCGACCGCAATCCTGACGACAAGGATTCGGAGGAGAAATTCAAGGAGGCCAAGGAGGCCTACGACGTCCTGTCCGACGCGCGCAAGCGCGCCGCCTACGACCAGTTCGGCCACGCCGGGGTCGATGCCGCCGCGGGCGCCGGGGCGCACGGCGGTTACCGCAGCGCGAATTTCAGCGACATCTTCGACGACGTGTTCGGCGACATCTTCGGCGCGCGCGCCGGGCGCGGCTCGGTTCAGCGCGGCTCCGACCTGCGCTATGATCTCGAGCTGAGCCTCGAGGACGCGGTGCGCGGCACCACGGTCAAGGTCCGTGTCCCGACCCATGTGGCGTGCAAGACCTGCGAGGGCAGCGGGGCCAAGAAGGGGACCAGCCCGGTCACCTGCACGACCTGCGGCGGCCAGGGCCAGGTGCGCATGCAGCAGGGCTTCTTCTCCATCCAGCAGACCTGCCCCCGCTGCCGCGGCCTGGGCAAGATCATCAGCGAGCCCTGCACCGACTGTCATGGCCACGGCCGCGTCAAGGAGACCAAGACCCTGTCGGTGAAGATCCCGGCGGGCGTCGACACCGACGATCGCATCCGGCTGGCGGGTGAAGGCGAGGCCGGGGAGCACGGGGGGCCGGCGGGCGACCTCTACGTGCTGATCCGCGTCAAGACCCATCCCATCTTCGTCCGCGAAGGTACGGACCTGCATTGCGAGATGCCGATCAGCTTCGTCACCGCAGCCCTCGGCGGCGATCTCGATGTGCCGACCCTCGACGGACGCGTCACGTTGAAAGTGCCGGCGGAGACCCAGACGGGCAAGCTGTTCCGCCTGCGCGGCAAAGGTGTACGCTCCGTGCAGGGCGGCGCGGTCGGCGACCTCATGTGCCGTGTGGTGGTGGAGACGCCGGTGAACCTGAGCGAGCAGCAGAAGGATCAGTTGCGGGACTTCGAGCGCGCGCTCCAGGAAAAGAACGAGAGCCATAGTCCCCGCGCGCGCAGCTGGCTTGACGGGGTGAAGAAGTTCTTCGAGGATCTCAAACTGTAATCGATCGCGCACCGCTGCGTCGGGGCGCCGTGTCCGGGGAGGTTGGCATGATCAGGATAGCCGTCACCGGCGCCTCCGGGCGCATGGGCCGCACACTCATCGAGGCCAGCCACGGTCATGCCGGCGTGCGGCTTGCAGCGGCCGTCGACCGGCCCGGCAGCCCGGCGCTCGGCCGCGACGCCGGTGAGCTGGCGGGCATCGGGCCGATCGGGGTGACCGTGGGCGCGGACCTCGCGGCGGTTGCGCGCGACTTCGACGTGCTGATCGACTTCACCCTGCCCGAGGTCTCGGTGGCCAATGCCGCGGTCTGCCGCAGCGCCGGCCGCCGCATGGTGATCGGCACGACCGGGTTCACCCCCGGCCAGCGCCGCGAGATCGAGCAGGGCGCGTCCGACATCGCGGTCGTGCTCGCGCCCAACATGAGCATCGGCGTGAACCTCTGCTTCAAGCTGCTCGATATCGCCGCGCGCGTACTGGGCGACGAGGCCGACATCGAGATCATCGAGGCGCACCACCGGAACAAGGTCGACGCCCCCTCCGGCACGGCGCTGCGCATGGGCGAGGTGGTCGCGGCGGCGCTGGGGCGCGATCTGGCGCGCTGCGCCGTCTACGGACGCGAGGGGCATACCGGAGTTCGTGACCGCGCCACCATCGGCTTCGAGACGATCCGCGCCGGCGATATCGTCGGCGAGCACCGCGTGATGTTCGCGGGAGTCGGGGAGCGCGTCGAGATCATGCATACGGCGACCAGCCGATACACCTTCGCGAGCGGCGCGCTGCGGGCGGCCGGCTGGGTGATGCAGCGCGATGCGGGGCTGTTCGACATGCAGGACGTGCTCGGCCTCAGGTAAGCGCGGCATTCGCATCCGCGCCGGCAGCCGGGCCGCGCGGATCTGTCTTTCCGCCACCGGCGGTGGTACCCTGCCGGGATCGCACCCGGAGCGGGGCGCCGGGATCGGACAAGAATTCATAACAAGAATCGTGCGGGGGAAGGCGGCATGAGTGGGCTGAGGCGGTTGTGTTCCGTGGCCGGCGGGCTGATGGTTGCTGTCCACGGAGGCACATCGCATGGCGCACTGCCCGGTCCCGCAAGCGACTCGCATGCGCGCGTCGCCATCGAGGCCGGTGCTGAAAGCTTCCGCTGGCGCGAGGCCGACGACGAAGGCCGGCGCCTGCTGACGGAACAGGGGCCGCGCTTCGTGCTGGGCGCCGCGCTCGGAAACTTCCTCCATGCCGACGGCGGGCCGATCTTCGAGATACGCCTGGGCGGCCATCTGGGCGATGTCGACTACGACGGGCAGGACAATAACGGCCGTTTCGTCGGGACGGCGTCCGATTATTCCGGCTGGTCCGGCGAGGTCAACGGGGGGTACCGCATTCCCGATCTCGTCGCGGGCGTCACTATAGACCTCTTCGGTGGTGTGGGCCTGGACAACTGGCGCCGGGAGATCAATGGCGGCGTCAATTCCATCGGGCAATCGGTATCCGGATTCACCGAGGAGTACGACGTCGATTATCTGCGTTACGGCATCGGCATCCTGCTGCGCGACGCCTCTCCCGGCGGTTATCTGCAGATGGGCTTCCGGCAACCGCGTTCTATCGGAGAACAGGTGCGGATCCAGGGGCAGACGATCCACCTCTCGCCGGGCGAGATTGCATCCGCCTTCCTGTCCTACCAGGTCGCGCTGGGCCCGCCGGGGGCCTCCGGCTCTTATGTGAAATTCTATTACAGCGGTTACCGGCTGGGTAAATCGGAGGATGAGCAGATCGGCTCGAGCCAGGTCTGGCAGCCGCGCAGCGACGCTGATACCCTCGGCGTGGTGCTGGGTTACCGTTATTGAGGCATCCGGTCGGCCGGTGTCGTGCTCCGCGGTACGATGCGCGCGGTTTTGACCGCGTTGTCAGTGATGTACATGATCTCGATGGTATAGCCGTCAATGCGCAGGCTGGTGCCCGCCGTCGGGATAGATTCCAGGTGTTCGATGATGAGGCCGTTCAGGGTCTTCGGCCCGGCCGTCGGCATCTTCCAGTTCATCATGCGGTTGAGGGTGCGGATGTGCGCGCTGCCGTCGACCAGGTAGCTCCCGTCCGCCTGGGGATGGACGAACTTGACGGTGGCCGAAACGTCGGTGGTGAACTCGCCGACGATCTCCTCCAGGATGTCTTCCAGTGTGACCAGTCCTTCGATGTCGCCGTACTCGTCCACCACCAGCCCGATGCGGCGCTTCTGGCGCTGGAAGTTCAGCAGCTGCGTGTTGAGCGGCGTACCCTCCGGGATGAAATAGGGCTCCTCGGCGATGCGCATCAGCGCATCCTTGCTGAATTGCCCCCGGGTGAGCAGCGGCAGCGCGCTGCGCACGTGCAGGATGCCGGTGATCTCGTTGACGTCCTCGTGGTAGACGGGGAGGCGCGTATGGCGCGAGGAGGACAGCAGGGCTACGATCTCCTCTTCGCTGCGGTCGAGGTCGATGCCGACGATCTCGCTGCGCGGGATCATGATGTCCTCGATGCGCGCCTTTTCCAGGTCGAGGATGTTCAGCAGCATATGCTGGTGCTTGCGCGGGATCACGGCGCCGGCCTCGTTGACCACGGTGCGCAGTTCTTCCGCGCTGAGCTGATGCGTGAGGGCATCCTCCGGTGTGACACCGATGATCTTGAGCAGGGAGTTGCTGATGGCGTTGATGACCCAGACGAAGGGAGAGAACAGGATCAGCAGCGGCGTGATGATGTAGGCGGCCGGGAATGCGATGCGCTCCGGGTGCAGCGCGGCCAGGGTCTTCGGTGTGACCTCGCCGAAGATCAGCAGCACGAAGGTCAGCAGGCCGGCCGCAATCGCGATGCCCGCCTCGCCGAAGGTGCGCAGGGCGATGATGGTCGCGATCGATGAGGCCAGGATGTTGACGAAGTTGTTGCCGATCAGGATGAAGCCGATCAGGCGGTCGGGGCGCTGGAGCAGCTTGCTGGCGTAGACTGCGCCGCGGTGCTTGGCGTGGACGAGATGGCGCAGCCGGTACTGGTTGAGGCGCATCATCGCGGTCTCGGCGGCGGAAAAGCATGCGGAGAGGACGATCAGCAGGACGAGGACGGCGGTCAGGCCGCCGATGGAGATGTCAGTCATGGCGTCAGGACACCGACGCGCGGCTTGCCATCGCGAGTCATCGTCAGTGCTGCCCGAGCAGCAGTTCGAGCACCAGCTTGCTTCCCAGGTAGGCGAACAGCAGCGACACGAATCCGCCCAGGGTCCAGCGGATGGCGGTCTTGCCGCGCCAGCCGAACTTCCATCTCCCCCACAGCAGGATGGCGAAAACCAGCCATGCCAGGATGGAGAAGAAGGTCTTGTGCGCGAGATGCTGGGCGAACATGTCGTCCAGATAGACGAAGCCCGAGACCAGGGACAGGCTCTGCATGGCGAAGCCGATCCCGATCATCTGGAACAGCAGCGTTTCCATCGTCTGCAGCGGCGGCAGCGCGCGGATGAAACCGCCCGGGTGCTTCTCGTGCAGGTGCTTGTCCTGGATGGCGATCAGGACCGCCTGCACGGCCGCGAGCGACAGGATGCTGTAGGCAGTGATCGAGATGATGATATGAATATCGAGGATGTCGCGCTGCGGGCTCAGGATATGGTTGCTCGGAAATGCCGCCTCGAGGATGACGGCGACCGCGGCGAGCGGGAAGACGGCGATGCCGAGGTTTTCCACCGGACGATCGAAGGAGGTGAGCGCCAGCAGCAGGGCGATCAGCCAGGTGAGCAGCGACAGGGAATTGAAAAAGCCGAAATTGATGCCCTCAGGCGTGAGAAGCTGGTGGTAGAGCAGGACGGCATGCAGCAGCACCGCCGCGAGGGCGAGCAGCAGGATCCTCTGCTTGGTCAGGCCGACGGGTACCGTCTTGCCGGCGAGGCGCAGGACCAGCAGCGCGGCGACCGCGAGATAGGCCGGAACGATCAGGAAGCAAAGCAGGAGCGTATCCATGTCAGGGGGTCGGGTATCGGGCTCGGGTCTGAACGGGAGCTGTCAGGGTGCCATCCTAGCAGTATCAGGGCGTTGATTCACTGAAGATATTCTGTTCAAGGTCGATAGAATTGTGGTATGCATACCGTCGTCCGTGTCTGACGGGTGCGGATTCTGCTATCACCGTGACGAATTTAGCGATTTTTCCGCTCGCGGTCAAAGCAGGAAGGGGAAGTCCGGGGGGGGAGCCCCATGCGCCGCGGGTAAAATCGGGGCGGTGGGTGTAGCGGGAGCGGAAAGCGGTTCCGACGGGATCGTAAGAGAACAAATATATGAAACTGCGCGTACTGGGGTGCAGCGGCGGCATCGGGGGTGAACTGCGTACGACCGCGCTGATGATCGACGACGACATCCTGATCGATGCCGGCACCGGGCTCGGCGAGCTCAGCCTCGACGAGATGAAAAAGGTGCGGCACATCTTCCTCACCCATACCCACCTCGATCACATCGCCTGCCTGCCATTGATGGTCGACAGCATGTTTCCGCACATCGTCGAGCCGATGATGATCCACAGCCACGCCTCCGCCATCGAGGTGCTCAAGAAGCACATCTTCAACTGGGCGATCTGGCCCGATTTCGCCAGTCTGCCGACCACCGACAATCCGGTGATGTGCTACGAGCAACTGCGCATGGGCGAGGTGTGCGTCATCGACGGGCGCAGCTTCGAAATGATGCCGGTCAACCATATCGTTCCCACGGTCGGCTATCGCATCGAGTGCGCGAGCGGCGCGGTCGCCTTCAGCGGCGACACCACTACCAATGATACCTTCTGGGCGGAGCTCAACGCGCGCGACCGGCTCGACGTGCTGATCGTCGAGGTCGCATTCAAGGAGTCCTTCCGCGAGCTCGCGCTCAAGTCACGCCATTACTGTCCCTCGCTGCTGGCGGAGGACCTGAAGAAGCTCCGCCACCGCCCGCGCGTCTTTCTCACCCACAACAAGCCGGGCGAGGAAGAGCTGATCGTCACGCAATGCCGCGAACTGGTCACCGACCGCGAGCTGGAGCGGCTGACCGGCGGCCTCGTCATCGAGGTCTGAGGGCAGCCCCGTCCTCCGGCCCTCCTTCCCCCGGTTCCTTAACAGGGTTCCGCAAGCCGTGTATCATGGGCGGCTGGCACGTTGATCCCGGATACCTTCCCGTTCCATGTTTGAGAATCTCACCGAACGCCTCGGCCAGGCGCTGAAGAGCCTGCGCGGCCAGGGCCGCCTGACGGACGACAACATCAAGGACGCCCTGCGCGAGGTGCGCATGGCGCTGCTGGAGGCGGACGTCGCCCTGCCCGTGGTGCGGGACTTCATCGAGCGCGTGCGCCTGCGCGCGGTCGGGCAGGAAGTCCTGCAGAGCATGACTCCGGGGCAGGCGCTGATCCGCGTCGTGCGCGACGAGCTGGTCACCGTCATGGGGGAGCAGTCCTCCGGCCTCGATCTCAACGTCGCGCCGCCGGCCGTCATCCTCCTCGCCGGCCTGCAGGGTTCCGGCAAGACGACGACGGCGGCCAAGCTGGCGCGCTGGATCCGCGAGCACGCGAAGAAAAAGGTGCTGGTGGTGAGCGTCGACGTCTACCGCCCGGCCGCGATCGAGCAGCTCGAGACCCTGGCCGCCGAGGTCGGCGTCGCGTTCTTCCCGTGCCGCACCGACCAGGATCCGGTCGCCGTCGCCGTCGCCGCCGTCGACCACGCGCGCAAGCAGTTCATCGACGTCGTCATCGTGGACACCGCCGGACGCATGCATATCGACGCGGCCATGATGGACGAGGCGCGCCGGCTGCACGCGGCGCTGCGCCCGGTCGAGACCCTGTTCGTCGTGGACAGCATGACCGGACAGGACGCGGCCAATACCGCCAAGGCGTTCCACGATGCGCTGGCCCTGACCGGGGTGATCCTCACCAAGACCGACGGCGATGCGCGCGGCGGGGCGGCGCTGTCGCTGCGCCACATCACCGGCAAACCGATCAAGTTCCTCGGCGTGGGCGAGAAGACCGCGGCGCTGGAGGTGTTTCACCCCGAGCGCGTCGCCTCGCGCATCCTCGGCATGGGCGACATCCTCAGCCTGATCGAGGAGGCGGAACGCAAGGTCGACCGGGGGGAGGCCGAAAAGCTCGCCGCCAAGCTGAAACAGGGCAAGGGCTTCGACCTGGAGGATTTCCGCAGCCAGTTGCAGCAGATGCGCAACATGGGTGGCGTCGCCGGCCTGCTCGACAAGCTGCCCGGCATGGCCAATATCCCGCAGGCCTCGCGCGACCAGGTCAACGACCGCCAGTTCATCCACATGGAGGCCATCATCAACTCCATGACCCCGCAGGAGCGCCGCTTCCCGGCCATCCTCAAGGCCTCGCGCAAGCGCCGCATCGCCGCCGGCGCGGGCGTCCAGGTGCAGGAAATCAATCGAATGCTCAAGCAGTTCGAGCAGATGCAGCGCATGATGAAGCAGATGTCCAAGGGCGGGATGAGCAAGCTGCTGCGCGGATTCAAGGGCAAGCTGCCCTTTTAAGAAACGGCGTAAAGCTACTGCGTACAAGGGGATGCGCCGTCGGGCAGGCGGCAGATCAGGCATTTCCGGATCCTGCGCCCCGGGCGCGAGCCCGGCCGGTGCCCCGGTGTCATCTCCCTTGCGATTCTGTCCCCGTCCCCGCTTCCCTTTTGGGATAAATCGCGTAAAATGAGGCACTTTTTCTCAGCAGCGACACGAATACAGGGGATCGGTATCACATGGTGACCATACGTCTGGCCCGTGGAGGGGCCAAAAAACGGCCGTTCTACCACATCGTCGTGGCGGACAGCCGTCGGCCGCGCGACGGCAGGTTCATTGAGCGCATCGGGTATTTCAATCCGGTTGCCGCCAAGAACGAACCGAAGCTGACGCTCGACGGCGAGCGTCTGAACTACTGGCTGTCCCAGGGCGCGAAGCCCTCAGAGCGGGTCAGCATGCTGGCCAAGCAGAACGCGGCGGCTGTCGCCGCCTGAGTCGAACAGCCACCTCCGCCGTCCGCAAGGACCGCGGGTCGGGCGACAGGCAATGGCTGAGCACGACTCCCAGCGGGTGGTGATGGGCAGGATCGGCGGGCTCTTCGGTGTCCGCGGCTGGGTCAAGGTGATTTCGTACGCCTCATCGCCGGAAGGCCTGTTGCGGTATGAACCCTGGCAGATCTGCGTCGGGGGAGCCTGGAAGGTGCTGCGGGTGAATGACGGACGCCGCCACGGCAAGGGTCTGGTCGCGCAGTTTGCCGGCTATGCCGACCGTGACACCGCATGTGAGCTGGTGGGCGCCGAGATAGCGGTGGAACGGTCCCAGCTGGAGGCGCCCGCCGAGAATGAATATTACTGGGCCGATCTGCTCGGGTGCGCGGTCATCAGGCGCGACGGTATGGATTTCGGCCGGGTGGATCACCTGATCGAAACCGGGGCGAACGATGTCCTGGTCGTGCGCGGCGAACGCGGCGAGACCCTGATACCGTTCGTCATCGGGCGCTACGTGCTCGAGGTCGACCTCGCCCGGCGCCGGATCGTGGTCGACTGGGAAGAGGTGGTTTGAGCGGGCGGCCTGCCATGCGCATCGACGTGGTCACCCTGTTTCCGCAGATGATCGCCGCGCTGATGGAGTGGGGCATCGTCGGGCGCGCCGCCAGGGCCGGGTTGCTCGACCTGCGCATGTGGAATCCGCGCGACTACGCGCGGGACGTCCACCGCACCGTCGACGACCGCCCGTATGGCGGCGGACCGGGCATGGTGATGATGGTCGAGCCGCTGCGCGACGCCATCCGTGCGGCGCGCGCCGCGGCGCCGGGTCCGTCGCACGTGATCTATCTGTCGCCGCAGGGGCGGCGGTTCGATCAGGCGCGGGCGCTTGAACTCGCTGGCGGCGGACCGCGGCCGGTGCTCGTGGCCGGGCGCTACGAGGGAGTCGACGAGCGGGTGCTGGAGAGCGAGATCGACGAGGAGCTCTCGATCGGGGATTACGTGCTGAGCGGCGGTGAGCTTGCGGCCGCAGTGGTGATCGACGCCGCGACGCGGTTGTTGCCCGGGGCGGTGGGGGACGAGGAATCCGTGCAGCAGGATTCCTTCACCACGGGGATGCTCGAGTATCCGCATTACACGCGCCCGCGCGAGATCGACGGGCGCACGGTGCCCGAGGTGCTGTTGCGCGGCAACCACCGGGAGATCGAGGAGTGGCGCTTCAAGCAGGCGGTGCTGCGCACCCGGCGCAGGCGGCCCGAGCTGCTCGCCGGACTGGAGCTGGACAAGGTGAGGCGTAAATGGCTGGCGGAACTGCCGCCGGAGGACGCCCGGGATTTGGAATCTGACAGTACGAACAGCGGTAAGACAGGAACAGCAGGAGAAAGCTCATGAGCAATATAATCAGTCAGCTGGAAGCGGAACAGATGGGCCGCGAGATGCCGGAGTTCGCGCCGGGCGACACCGTCGAGGTCAAGGTCAAGGTCAAGGAGGGTCAGCGCGAGCGCCTGCAGGCCTTTACCGGCGTGGTCATCGCCAAGCGCAACCGCGGCTTCAACTCCGCCTTCACGGTGCGCAAGGTATCGCATGGCGAGGGCGTCGAGCGCGTCTTCCAGAGCTTCAGTCCGGCGATCCATTCCGTGGAGGTAAAGCGCCGCGGGGACGTCAGCAAGGCCAAGCTCTATCACCTGCGTGAACTGGAAGGCAAGGCCGCCCGCATCAAGGAAAAACTCTGATCTCTGCCAGGCACCGGCCGGGTTCGGCCGGTGCCGCTTTGCCGGCGTATAACGCGGCGTAGTACCTGCGTCCGCCGCTAATATTCATGCTTCTCGCATGGTTTTACCCCCGCCGGCGTCTCTTGTAATCCGCCCCGAATCGTTATATCTCTAGTGCGTTGAAACCCAGCCCACGTGGGTTTCCCTTGTCACAATGGAGGTGAGTCATGAAGCTGCTCAGAATCACTCCGTTCCTGTTGTCCGCTACGCTGGCGCTGGCCGCGGTACCGGCCTACGCATCTACCGCCATCCAGCAGATGGCCGAGATCACCATGCGCCTCAATCATTTCCCATCAGACGCGGAGAAAAAGACCCTGCGCGGGATTGCCGAGGACACGTCCGCCACCGCGGGAGAGCGCGCCCTGGCTTCCGCCCTGGTGAACATGGAGCACAAGGTCGGCGGCGCAGACAGGCAGAAACTGCAGGACCTTCTGAAGATGGACGGCGCCACCGCGGAAGAGCGCACGCTGGCGGAAGTTCTCCTGGGCATCAACCATAAACCGTCGGCCGCGGACGCGCAGAAACTGCGTCCGCTCGCCGCCCAGTAAGGCACTGCTCACGATGGTGGTGGCCGGAGCAGGGAGCGGGGTCAGGGCATATGCCGCCATCGTGGCCTTGCCGCTCGCGGGCCTGCGGCTCGGCGTCCGCGTCGGAAACGGGGCGGTGGTTGCGGTCGATTTCCTGTTGCCCGGCGCGGAAGGTTACCGCGCCGGGCAGCATGCGGACGCCGGCCTGGCGCGCCGCTGCGCCGAGCAGCTGAAATGGTATCTTGCCGATCCGTCGTTCCGGTTTCGCCTGCCGCTGGCGCCGGCGGGGAGCGCCTTCCAGCGCCGTGTGTGGTCGGAGCTGACGGCCATCCCGCCAGGCCGGGCGTGCAGTTACGGGGAGGTCGCGCGCCGGCTCGGGACCTCGGCGCGCGCGGTGGGTGGCGCCTGCCGCGCGAATCCGCTGCCGATCGTGGTACCGTGCCATCGCGTGGTCGCGGCGGACGGACTGGGCGGATATTCCGGGACGACCGGGGGGCCGCTGCACCGGATCAAGTCCTGGCTGCTGGCCCATGAAGGATATCGGGATGGAGACCGCCACCGCGTCGGCCGCCGCGCCGCCGCGACTGCCTGAAGACGAGCTCGCCTGTCTGGAACGCTTCCTGGACGCGTTGTGGATGGAGCGCGGCCTGACGCGCGCGACCCTGAGCGCCTATCGCAATGATCTCGAAGGACTCGGGCGCTGGCTGGCCGGCGGCGGCCGTACGCTGGCGACAGCGGGGAGCGGTGACCTGCACGACTACCTCGCGACGCGGGTGCGCTCCGGCGCACGCCCGCGAACCACCGCGCGGCTGGTGTCCAGCATGCGCCGCTTCTATCAGTATCTGGTGCGTGAGGGGCTTGCCCGGAGCGACCCCAGCAGCCGCATCGATGCCCCCAGGCTGGGGCGGCCGTTGCCCAAATCGCTGACCGAGACCGAGGTCGAGGCACTGCTCGCCGCGCCCGACGCGTCCGCCGCGCTGGGCCTGCGCGACCGTGCGATGCTGGAGCTGTTGTACGCCGCGGGTCTGCGCGTCTCGGAGCTGGTGGGCCTGGCCCTGACCCGCGTCAATCCGCGCCAGGGCGTCGTGCGCGTCCTCGGCAAGGGCGGCAAGGAACGCCTGGTCCCGGTTGGCGAAGAGGCGCTGGCATGGCTGGAGACCTATCTGCGCGACAGCCGTCCCGTCCTGCTGGGCGGGCGTGCGTCAGAGGCGGTGTTTGTCACCGCGCGCGGTGACGCGATGACGCGCCAGGCCTTCTGGCACCTGATAAAGCGCTACGCGCACCGGGCCGGGATCGTGAAGCCGCTGTCGCCGCACACCCTGCGTCACGCCTTCGCGACCCACCTGCTGGATCATGGCGCGGACCTGCGCGTGCTGCAGATGCTGCTCGGCCATAGCGACCTCTCGACTACACAAATCTATACGCACATCGCGCGCGAACGGTTGAAAAGCCTGCATGCCAGGCACCACCCGCGTGGCTGACCGGCGTGCCGGGAGTGTTACCCGGGCACGAAAATCCGCACGCGACTCTGCTATCATGTGCATCACCTCAATCACGAGAACGATCGCCATGCTGAAGAACGTCCTTGCCGCCGCCCTCCTGGCCACCGTCTGCCTCACACCGCTCGCCGGGGCGGAGGATGCCGTGCCCGAGGCGGTGCGCAAGATGCTGACCGCGATCATTCCGGATCAGACGCCGGACGCGGTGCGCGCGGCGCCGATCGGCGGTTTCTACGAGGTGACGTACGGCGCGGAAACGTTCTATCTCAGCGCGGACGGACGCTATCTGCTGCAGGGCGACCTGCTCGACCTGAAGACCCAGGTCAACCTCACCGAGAAGCGGCGCTCCGAACACCGCCTGGCCCTGATGCGGACGGTGAAGAAGGAGGACGCCATCGTGTTCTCCCCGCAGGACAAGCCCAGGCACACGGTGTACGTCTTCACCGACATCGACTGCGGCTACTGCCGCCAGATGCACAAGGAGATGAAGCGCTACAACGATCTCGGCATCGAGATCCGCTACCTGGCGTATCCCCGCACCGGCATCGATTCCCCGTCTTATGACAAGGCGGTCTCGGTGTGGTGCGCGGACGACCGCAAGGCGGCGCTGACCGAGGCGAAGGCCGGGCGCCAGCCCCCCGAGCGCCGCTGCGACAATCCCGTGGATGCGGAGTTCTCGCTGGGCGGCAAGCTCGGCGTGAATGGTACGCCCACGCTGGTGTTCAGCGACGGCAGCATGCTGCCCGGCTATCTCAACCCGGCCCAGCTCACCCAGTACCTGAACACCCAGCTCGCCAACTGAGCCGGGCCGCTCAGGCGCCGAAGTACGCCTCGCCGCATTCGTAGACCCGCGGCCCCGCGGTGAACACCAGCAGCACCCGCAGCGGCAGCTGCGGCCACAGCTTTCGCACCGCCGCCCGGTAGAGGCGCAATTGCTCGCGATGGCGCAGGGCCGCATGTTCCAGCCGATCCGGCGGGATATCGCGCTGGGTCTTGTAGTCCAGCAGGGTGAGGCCGGAGGGATGCATCACGAGGCGGTCGATCACGCCGAATGCGGGGCGCCCCTCCTGTGCATCGATAACGACCGGCATCTCAGTGTAGGCGCGCTGATAGCGCGCCGGATCGAAGCAGTCCCGCAGCTCCGCCGCAGCGACCACCGCGCGCGCCTCGCGCCACCATTCCGCCAGTTCCGGGTCGTGCGGATCCAGCCCGAATTCATAGGCCACAGACTCGGCCGCGGGCGCCGCGCCCGGCGAGGCCAGCAGGTCGAGCATGCGATGGATGATGCTGCCGCGCCGGCGTTCGCCGTCGCCGGCGGCATGTCCCGCGTCGCCGGTGGACGCCGTGCCCCCGCCTTGTGGTGATGCCAGCGGACGCGACAGCCTCGGGTCGGGCGCCGCCTGGGCGGGGGCAATCGTTTTCGCCGCGCCGGACGGCGCACGCACGGGGAGGTCCGGGTCGGCGAGGCTCCAGCCCTCCGTGGCGATCTGAAGCGGGTCGTCGCCGAGGCGCGCGGCGATCTGCCCATACCAGCCGAGCGCCTCACCGCGCCTGGGCGCGCAGCCGGATATATATATGTACTGGCGTGCGCGCGTCAGCGCCACGTACAGCAGGTTCGTCTCTTCCCGCGTATCCTGTTCCGCCTGCTGCGCCAGCAGTGCGCCGCTCCAGTCGTCAATGTCCTTCTTGTTCCCGCCCAGCAGGAAATGCCGCGGTTGCGCCGCCTCCGCCGGCCAGGCCACGATGGCCTGGAATCCGCGCTGCGCGGAAGGCCCGCGCGCCGCGTCCGCCAGAATGACCACCGGGGACTCCAGACCCTTGGCGGCGTGGACGGTCATCAGGCGCACCCCGGCGAGCCCCTCCTGCGCCGGCGGTTCCTCCAGTGACTCCTGTGCGTGCCGGTGCAGCTCGCGCAGGCTGGCGATGAAGCGCGGGATGCTCGGATAGCGCCCGCTCTCGATTTCCAGTGCGAGCTCGAGGAAGCGCATCAGGTTGGATTGCGCGCGCGGGCGCAGGTGGCGGGGGAACGCCGCGAGATAACAGCCCGGCACGCCGGCGTCGCAATAGATATGATCGAGCAGGTCGTGCACCGGCATGCGGTCGGCGTACGACTTCCACGCCTGCAGCCTGACCCAGGCGCGCCGCAGCGGCGCCTCCGGTGCCAGTGCCGGCGCGAGTTCCGCCAGCAGGTGGAACCAGGGACGCGCCATCCCGGTCTGGCCGCCGCGCGCGCGCTGCGCCAGCGCGATGAGGTCGGCGTCGCTGCAGCCGAACAGCGGTGAGCGCAGCACGGTGGCGAGTGCCAGGTTGCTGTACGGCGTCGTCAGCACCTCGAGCAGGGCGACCATGTCGCGGATCTCCAGGCTGTCGAGCAGGCTGGCGCGGCCGCCGCCGAGGAAGGGGATGCCGGCGTCGCGCAGCGCCAGCTCGTAGTCGTGCATGTGGGTGCGGTTGCGCATCAGGATCAGGATATCGCCGTAGTCGACGCCGCGGTGTCCGCCATCCCGGTCGGCGACGGTGCCGGTGGCGAGCAGCGCGGCGATCTGCGCCGCGATCTGGCGTCCCTCGCGGTAATGGCGCCGGTCCAGCTCCTCCGCGCGCGGTTGCCGCAGCGGGTTGCGCAGTATCCGCGCCGCCTCGGCCGGGAGTTCGCTGACGGCGGGCTGGATCAGGGGCAGCAGTTCGATCCGGCCCCGGAGTTCGCTGCGGCGGCTCACATGAGGTTCAAATCCGGTGAGGGCTTCGTGCAGAGCGCCGGAACCGAACACCAGGTTGATGAATTCGAGGATGCGGGGGGCAGACCGCCATGAGGCGTTGAGCGGGTAGCTCTTGCCGTCAAGCCGGGTCTGCAGCCAGGCGTGTGCGGTGGCGAACAGGGTCGGATCGGCGCGACGGAAGCGGTAGATGGATTGCTTGACGTCACCGACCAGGAATACGCTGCGGCGGCGCTCGGTCCCGGCCGCCAGCTCTTCCAGCATTGGCAGCAGCAGGCGCCACTGGGTCGGATTGGTGTCCTGGAATTCATCGACCAGCAGATGATCGATGCGCTGGTCGAGCTTGTACTGCACCCAGTGGGCGTTGTCGCTGTGGTTGAGCAGCGTGTAGGTGTTCCACTCCAGGTCGTTGAAGTCGAGCAGGCGCCGCTCCCGCTTGATCTGCTGGTAGATCGCGAGCAGGCGCGCGCCCGCCCGGTACCAGGCCTGCGAGAGCGCGTGCGTGGCGAGGCGCCTGCGGCGCTGCTGCAGCTGCCGCAGGGACTCCGACAGGGCGAGGTGGAGTTCCAGCAGGCGCGCCTGCCCCGCGGCGCCCAGCGATTTTTCCTGCGCCGCACCCGCCTTGCGCTGGCGCGGCTCGCTGTCCCCGGTGAGAAATGCCTCGCCCGCCGCTGCGATGCGTTCATCGAGCGTGAGGGTCTGGTTGAGCGCCGTATCCAGCCGGTCCGCGTGGCGCGCATTGGTGGCGGTGGCGTGCCGCCGCAGCAGGACGCGGAACTCGTCCAGCGCCTGTGCGATCGCGGGTGTGAAGAAATCCGCCTCCGGCGCGGCTCGCGGCTCGATCCCCAGCTCGTCCGCCAGGCGCGCCGCGGCGCCGGCCGGTGCGTCGTCCAGGTCCTGCGTCCAGGCCCACCAGTCGCCGCGGTGGACGAGGAATTCGCGCAGCGCGCCCGCCACCGCGGCCGGGCTGCGGCCACGGCGGGACAGCTCGTCCAGCGCCAGCGCAAGGGCGCCATCCTGCGTCGCCGTCGCTTCGGCATACAGCGCATCGAGCGCCTCCTGTTCGAGCAGCCCGCCGTCTTCGGTCACCTCGAAACCCGGCGGGACGTCGGCATCGAGCGGGAAGCGGCGCAGGATCTCCTGGCAGAAGGCGTGGAAGGTGGTGGTGCGGACCGGGTGCGGCGCGCGCAGCAGGCGTTCGAACAGGCCGCGCGCCGCGCGCCGGCCGCCGGCATCCGTCGGCGCGCCGATGGCGTGCAGCTGCTGCTCCAGCGCCGTCTCCTCGAGCGCGGCCAGCTCGGCCAGCCGGGCGGTCAGGCGCGCCTGCATCTCGCCGGCCGCCTTGCGCGTGAAGGTGACAGCGAGGATCGCGCCGGGCTCGGCGCCGTCGAGCAGCAGCCTGATCAGGCGCGCGATCAGCAGCCAGGTCTTGCCGGTGCCGGCCGAGGCCATCACCGTGACGTTGTCGCGCGGCGCCGAGGCGGCGACGACCGGATCGGTGGCGGTGTTCATGGCGCTATCGCCCCGGGTTCAGGTTCCGCATCTGCCCACGACTGCTTGCGGCACAGCGGCAGGGCGAAACAGTATGCGCAGGTCGCCTCGTCGCCCCAGGCCGGCAGTTCGGCGCCCGCGCGCATCTGCTCCACCAGTTCGACCAGACGCGCCGCGTTGGCGCGCGCGAGGTCCGCGAGCGCCGCGCCCTCCAGCACCGCCCCGGCGCGCACCTTGTCGTGTCCGAGTCCGAGATACTGCACCTGCTGCGGCGGCTCCGGCAGCAGCAGCGCATAGAAGGGAAGCTGCACGGCTTCGCCGCTCATCACCTCATCCGCGGTGGGCACGGCGCCGGTCTTGTAATCGGTGACGGTGGCGCCGTCATCGCCGCGGTCGATCCGGTCGAGGCGGCCGCGCAGGGTCACGCCGGGATGGAAATCCTCGCGCACCGCCCGCACCTCGACCGCGTGCACGCGCCGCTCGCGCGCGAACTCGAGCTGCCAGTCGACGTAGTCCGGCACGATCTCGAGCCAGCGCTGCAGCCAGGCGCGGTGGACGACATTGTCCTCCAGGTCGTCGGCGAACACGCGGCGCGAGAGTTCCTCCAGACAGGCGATGGCGCGCGCGCGGTCGTGCGGACCGGGGGTGGCGTCGAACGGCTGGACGCGGCCGTCGCGGCTGCCGCCGTGGAACCACTCGAGCACGCGGTGCACGCGCTCGCCGTAGTCGGCCTTCTCCAGCGCCTCGCGCACGTCTTCCGGCGCGCTCAGCCCGAGGCAATCCGCGGCGTAGAACTGGTACGGACAGTCGATCAGACGCTGATAGCGGGTGGCGGAATACTCGCGCGGCAGCAGGTCCGCGGGCAGTTGCACGCGCGGCGCCGGCGCGGGTCGGGCCGGCGCCGGGCTCGTCGGGGCGATCTGGGCGCGCGGATCCCTGACCAGCGCTGCGAGGCCGAGATCACCGAAATCCTGTCCGTAGGCGAGGCGGTGGAAGGTGTCGAGTAGCGTCAGCCACGGGCTCGGCAGCGGGGCGGCATCCGCCTCGCGGTGCAGCGTGAAGAGCGTCTCCGGCGCGCATTCCAGCGCGCAGCGGAAGTGATAAAAGCGCTGGTTCTGCCGCTCCTGCGCCGAGGGGATGCCCAGTTCGCGCCGCACACCGGTATTGAAGTAGGGGCTCGGATTGTCGCCGCCCGGCAGTTGGCGCGCGTCCGCGCCGGCAATGACAAGGCCGTCGAACCGGTTCAATCCGCACTGTGCCAGGGTCAGCAGGTGTACGGGACCATCCGCGCGCGGCGGGATGAAGTTCGCGCGCTCGAGCGCGCGCCCGAGCCAGGTGCGGAACTCGAGCCAGTCCAGCGTCGGCGCGCGCTCGCGCAGCGCGGCGCGCATCTCCCGCAGTTTTTCCAGCACGGCGTCCCCCGCCGGGTCCGCGGCGAGATTGTCGCGCAGGGAGAGGTGCTGCAGGGCGTGATCGAGGGCGTCGAGCAGGCGGTCCGCGCCGTGGCGTCCGCGCGCCAGGGCGCGCAGCGGCCGGGTCGCCTCTTCGACCAGGTCGAGCAGCGCATGCAGCGCGCGGCGTTCGTCGTCCGACCAGCCGAGCTCCTCGCGCAGGCGCGCGTAGCGGTAATCGATGTGATCACGGTAGCGGCGCAAGCCGCGGGCGATGTTCTCGTGCAGCACGATGTCCTGCTCGAGGTGATAGACGGACCTGAGCCGGGCCTCGCGCTCGTCGGGCCGGAACAGGAAGGGCGATTTGAGCAGGTCGAGCAGGGGCTGGTAATGGTAATCCTCCTCCACCGTTTCCAGCAGGCGCTCCAGCGCCGCCGCCGCACTGGTTGTCGACAGCGCCCAGCCCACGCGGTCGACCAGGACGACGCCGGCGCGTTCAAGCAGGGCGCGCACGCGCCGCGCGAGGCGGCGATCCTCGATGACGACGCCGACCTCGCGCCGGCCCGCCAGCAGCCAGCGCCTGACCTGGAGATCGATCGCCCGCGCCTCGTCCTCTGCGCTGTCGGCGACGAACTGATGAAAGCGGTCCCGTACCGGACTCACCGCATGTGCGCGCCGGAAGCGCGCGGCGCGTTCCGCGAGCTGCTCATCCGCGGGCTGCGCGGCGAATACGGCGTCGATGAAATCCGGCGGCACGGACGGTGCCTCCGGTGGCGGAACATCGAAACCCGCGAGCACGCCGCGCGTGACCGCGTCCGGATGGAAGTCGTCGGCGCCGGCGCGCGACGCGGCGTTACCCTGCACGAACAGGGTGGCCCGGCCCTGCGCGAGCAGCGGGCGCAGCCAGGCACGCTCCGCCGGGGTGAAGTGCGAGAATCCGGCGAGATAGAGATGGCCCTCCGGCGGCGCGGCGTACCCGGCCAGCTTGCTGATGTAGGACGCATGCGGGTCGCTGCTGCCTTCCTCGGCGTGCTGGAGATGCCAGGCGCGCCACAGCGTATCGATCAGGGCCGCCTCGCGCGACAAGGCGGAGACCGCCTGTCCCGCGCCGAGTCCGTAGCCGCGCCGGAGCAGTCCCTCGAGTTCCCCGCCCGCGGGCAGGTGGATCTGGTGGCGGGTCAGTTCATCGAACAGCACGAGCAGGCTTTCGCCCATCGCCCAGGCGCTGCCCGCGCCGAGCAGCCGCCGGTGTTCGCGCAGCACCTCGACGAGGATCAGCTCGCGGCGCAGTTCGTTGCGCAGCACCAGGGCGCTGTCCGCCACGGTGCGGTCGATCCACTGCGGCAGGGTGTCGATATGCGGACCGAGCAGCGCCGGCCGCCGCGCGCGCGCGAGCAGCAGCCGGCGCAGGCGGTCGGCGGTCTGCGGTCCGGGCAGCAGCACGACCGCCCGGCTGAGGTCGGGGAGGTCGGCCCCGTGTCGCGCGACGAGACGATCCGCCAGCTCGGCGAAGAGGTCCCCCGCGTAGGGGACCACGATGATCGAAGGATGGTTCGGGGCGGGCGGGGCAGGCGGTGCGGCGTTCAAGGCATCGGGGCGCGCGGCTTGCCCGCGATCAGCGCTCGAGGTACTGGGTCTTGTCGGTGACCTTCGCCCATTCGTCGGCGTCGGGCAGCGCGTCCTTCTTCTCGCTGATCACCGGCCAGAGCTTGGCGAGTTCGGCGTTGAGCTGGATGTATTGCTGCTGGTGCGCGGGCACGTCGTCGTCGGAGTGGATGGCCTCGATCGGGCATTCGGGTTCGCACAGGGTGCAGTCGATGCACTCGTCGGGGTCGATCACCAGGAAGTTGGGGCCTTCATGGAAACAGTCGACCGGACACACCTCGACGCAGTCGGTGTATTTGCACTTGATGCATTCCTCGGTTACCACAAAAGTCATCCGTCGTTCTCCTCAGTTTCCAAGCGGTGTCGCCGTCGTTCTAATTATGGGCATTATGGTAATCGCTATGCCGGTGCCGCGCCAGTGGGAGGGCTGGCGAAACCCGGCGCGAAACCCGCACAACACGCTTGGTTTTACGGCCCTCAGTCCCGGTCGGCGAGACGCCTCAGGCGGTAGAGCAGCTCGTGCGCCTCGCGCGGGCTCAGGCCGTCCGGGTCGGCGTCGCGCAGGGCGGCGAGGGCGGGATGATCCGGCGCGGGAAACAGCGGGAGCTGCGGTCGCGCGTCCATCACGCGTCCGCGCGCGACCGCCCCTTCCTCGAGCTGCTGGAGGCGCCGCCGGGCCTCCTCGATGACGCGGCGCGGGATGCCGGCCAGCGCGGCCACCTGCAGGCCGTAGCTCTGGTTGGCGGGGCCCTCCATCACGGCGTGCAGGAAGACGATCGTGTCGCCATGCTCGGCTGCGTCGAGATGCACATTGACCACCCCGGGCAGGGTCTCGGGCAGCGCGGTCAGCTCGAAGTAGTGGGTCGCGAACAGTGTGTAGGCCCGCACCTCGCGCGCGAGGTGCGCGGCGCAGGCCCAGGCGAGCGAGAGGCCGTCGAAGGTGCTGGTGCCGCGGCCGATCTCGTCCATCAGCACCAGGCTGTGCGCGGTGGCGTTGTGCAGTATGTTCGCCGTCTCGGTCATCTCGACCATGAAGGTCGAGCGCCCGCTCGCGAGCTCGTCCGCTGCGCCGATGCGGGTGAAGATGCGGTCGATCGGGCCGATCACGGCGCGCGCCGCGGGGACATAGCTGCCGATGGCGGCGAGAATGACGATGAGCGCGGTCTGCCGCATGTAGGTGGATTTGCCGCCCATGTTCGGACCGGTGATGATGAGCATTTGGCGGTCGTCGGCGAGCCGCGTGTCGTTGGCCACGAAGGGCTGCTCCAGCACGGCCTCCACCACCGGATGCCGTCCGCCCTCGATCAGCAGGCCGGGCTGATCGGTCAGTTCGGGCGCGTTCAGGTTCAGGCTGTCGGCTCGCTCGGCAAGGTTGGCGAGCACGTCCAGCTCGGCCATCGCCTCTGCGCTGGTCTGCAGCGCCTTCAGGTGTGGCGCCAGCAGCTCGAACAGCCCGTCGTACAGGTGCTTCTCCCGCGCCAGCGCGCGTTCGCGCGCCGACAGCACCTTGTCCTCGAACTGCTTCAGTTCGGGCGTGATGAAGCGCTCGGCGCCCTTCAGTGTCTGGCGCCGGATGTAGTCCGCGGGCACCGCCTCGGCGCGTGACCGGGTGATCTCGATGTAATAACCGTGCACGCGGTTGTAACTGACCTTGAGGCTTGGGATGCCGCTGCGCGCGCGTTCGCGCGCCTCCAGGTCGATGAGGTACTGGCCGGCGTTCTCGCTCAGCAGGCGCAGCTCGTCGAGCTCGGCGTCGTAACCCGGTGCAATGACGCCGCCGTCGCGCACCAGGCCGGGCGGCGTCTCGACCAGGGCGCGGCGCAGCAGCCCGCTCAGCCCGGGATAATCGCCGAGGTCGGTGTCGAGCTGCCGCAGGCGCGGCGAATCAAAGCCCTGCACGGCGGCGCGCAGGCCGGGCAGATCACACAGCGCGTTGCGCAGCAGGGCGAGGTCGCGCGGACGCGCGGTGCGCAGCGCGATGCGCGCCAGCGTCCGCTCCACGTCGCCGATGCCGTGCAGCTGTTCGCGCAGGGCCTTGAAGCCCTGCCGCTCGAACAGCGCGCCGACGGCGTGGAGGCGTTGCCGCAGGATGTCGCGATCGCGCAGCGGGCGGTTGATCCAGCGCCGCAGCAGGCGGCCGCCCATCGGGTTGACGGTGCGGTCCATGACCCATGCCAGGGTGTGCTCGCTGCCTCCGGCGATGCTGGTCTCGAGCTCGAGGTTGCGCCGGCTGCTGGCGTCGATGATGACGGCCTCGTCGCGACATTCGACCCGCAGGGAGTGGATGTGCGGCAGCGCGGTGCGCTGGGTCTCGCGCGCGTATTCGAGCAGGCAGCCCGCGGCGGCGACGCCGGCGGATGCCTCGTCCGCGCCGAATCCGCGCAGGTCGCGCGTGCCGAACTGTGCGGTGAGCAGGCGCACGGCATGCTCGAAGTCGAAGTGCCAGGGCGGGCGTGTGCGGATCCCGCGGCGCGATTTGAACGGTTCTGCCGCGCGCAGCTCCTCGCTGATCAGCAGTTCGGCCGGGCGCAGCCGTTCCAGCTCGTCGCGCAGCGCCCGCGCGTCCTCGACCTGCTGGATGGCCAGGCGTCCGCTGGCGAGGTCGAGCGTGGCGAGGCCATACATGACGCCATCCGCATGGACGGCTCCGAGCAGGTTGTCGCGCCGTTCGTCGAGCAGGGTCTCGTCGGTGACCGTGCCGGGAGTGACGATGCGCACCACCTTGCGCTCGACCGGTCCCTTGCTCTGCGCCGGGTCGCCGATCTGCTCGCAGATTGCCGCCGACTCGCCCAGCGCGACCAGGCGGGCGAGATAGCTGTCGATCGAATGGTAGGGCACGCCCGCCATCGGGATCGGCGCACCGTCCGACTGGCCGCGCGCGGTCAGGGTGATGTCGAGCAGGGCGGCGGCGCGGCGCGCGTCGTCGTAGAAGAGTTCGTAGAAGTCCCCCATGCGGTACAGCAGCAGCATGTCCGGATGCTGCGCCTTGATGCGCAGGTACTGCTGCATCATCGGCGTATGGCGCTGGAGGGCTTCAGTTTCGAGCGCAGTATCCACTTGCATCAACCAGGGTGTCCGGGGCTCCGCCCCGCATTATTGCAGTCCGGGGACGAGGAGTTATTGCCCGGCGCGGTTATTCGATCGGCGTGTCGGGGCTATTGCCCCACTCGGACCACGATCCGGGGTAGCCCTTGATGCGGGTGTAGCCGAGCGACTTCAGCACGATGTAGCTGTGCGCCGAACGCTGGTGGGTGTGGCAGTGCAGGATGATCTCCTTGTCCGGCGTGATGCCGGCGGCGGCGTAGAGTGCGCGCAGTTGATCGTCCGCACGCAGACGCATATCGCCGCCGCCGGCCAGCGCCTGCGACCAGTCCACGTTGACCGCGCCGGGAATGTGGCCGGCGCGCTGGGCGCGCTTGTCGGTGCCGGCGAACTCGGCCGGGGTGCGTGCGTCGAGGATGGCGACCGCCGGGTCGCCCAGGTGCATCCGTATGTACTTCATGTCGGTCTGGTGCTCGGGGCGGTAACTGACCGGATACGTGCTCGCCTCCACCTTGGGAGCCGGACCGCTTTCCACCGGAAGCTGCGCATTGAGCCAAGCCTGCAGACCGCCGTCCAGCAGCGAGAAGCGCGCGTGGCCGATGACGTCCAGCGTCCACAGGAAGCGGCTGGCCTTGAGGCCGTTCTCGCTGTCGTAGGCGACGACGTGGGATTGCGGCGAGATGCCGGCATCCGACAGCAGGCGGCCAAAGTTCTCGGCGGGGGGCAGCAGGCCCATTACCGGCGGGCGGCTGGCGGTGACCTGCGCGGCGTCGATGTTGACCGCGCCCGGGATGTGCTGGCGCAAGAACGATGCGGCGTTCGAGAGGTCGACGATCACGATGTCCTCGGCGTCGAGTTGCCGCGCCAGTTCGGCGGGCTGCAGGATCAGCGGGGTAGCAGTCATAGGGTCTCCGGCCGTGCAAGGGTTAGTCAGAGGTATCCCGCGCGGGAATGGCAAGACATTACCTGAATGCGTCGAGATTGCAAACAGGCGCGCCCGCTTGCGGAGGTGTTCACTCGTCCTTCTTGCGAATGGCGGGATGGATGGCGACGGATGCGGGTCGCGGGTGCGGCGCCGCGGGCGTTTCGCGGCCGGGCGGTACGACCTCGAGGATCTCCAGCGACCGGATCGACGAGCGGCAGCACATCATGAGGGCGAATTCCTCCAGGTTGACGAGGGTATCGCGCATTCCGCGTTCGGTGCATCGCGCGGACGGTGCCTGTGCCGGATCGCCCGGTTTGTCGCTGGTATCGGTCATGCTCGCTGTGCGCCCGGCCTTTATGTCGGGTGCAGCGGGGGACATCTTGAATCGGGGTGGAGAGTGGCGGGGCGTCCGGACTTACAGTTCAGGTGTCAGGCAGGGTGCGATCGCCTGCAGCATGGCCTGGAAGACCTTGGGGTTCCCGGCGACGACGTTGCCGCTTTCCTGATAGGCGTCGCCGCCGCGGAAGTCGCTCACCATGCCGCCGGCCTCCTGGATCAGCAGCGCGCCGGCCGCCATGTCCCAGGGATTGAGTCCGATCTCCCAGAAACCGTCGAGCCGGCCGGCGGCGACGTAGGCGAGGTCGAGCGCGGCGGAACCGGCGCGGCGGATGCCGGCGCTTTCCCGGTGCAGCACCTTGAACATCTCGAGATAGGCGTCGAGATACTGTTGCTGCTTGAACGGGAAACCGGTGCCGAGCAGGGTGCCTTCCAGCGTCTTGGCCGCGCTGACGCGCATGCGGCGGTCGTTGAGGAAGGCGCCGCTGCCGCGGCTGGCGGTGAACAGCTCCTCCCGCAGCGGATCGTAGACGCAGCCCTGTTCGACCTTGCCGCGGTTGCTGAGCGCGATCGACACGGCGAACTGCGGGAAACCGTGCAGGTAATTGGTGGTGCCGTCGAGCGGATCGATGATCCACAGGTAGTCATTGCCGCTGCGCTTGCCGCCTTCCTCGGCCAGGATGCCGTGTTCCGGGTAGGCCTTGCGGATGACGCGGACGATCTCCTCCTCGGCCAGGCGGTCGACCTCGGAAACGTAGTCGTTGCGGCCCTTGTTCGTGATGGTGAGGGTGTCGATGCGGTCGATATGACGCAGGATGACGCCGCCCGCCTTGCGGGCCGCCATGATCGCGATGTTGAGTGCCGGATTCATGCTGGAGTCGATGGTTGCTGCCGCGGGGCCTGGGTCGTCAGCGGCACAGCATATCAGATAAGGAGGTGCCGTTGTGACACTTGCGTGTTCCGAGCGACACGCGTTAACGTTGTCACGCATGTCCGGTCCCTCGCCCAATGTACGCATCGTCCTGGTGAACACCACGCACCCCGGCAACATCGGCGCCGTGGCGCGGGCGATGAAGAACATGGGCCTGCGCGAGCTGTACCTGGTCGATCCCAAGGTCTATCCCAGCGCCGAGGCAACGGCGCGCGCCTCGGGCGCGGACGACGTGCTGGCGGACGCCGTGGTGTGCGCGGACCTCAAGCGGGCGATCGCGGATTGCCCGCTGGTGATCGGCGCCAGCGCGCGCACCCGCGCCATCGATTGCCCGCGCCTCACCCCGCGCGAATGCGTCACGCTGATTGCGGCGCGCACGCAGGCGGGACCGGCGGCAGTAGTGTTCGGGCGCGAGCATTCGGGCCTCAGCAACGCCGAGCTGGACCGCTGCCATTTCCAGCTCTCCATCCCGGTGGACCCCGGTTTTCCCTCGCTGAACATCGCCGCCGCGGTGCAGATATTCGCCTATGAATACTTCACGGCGCGGGTCGGCATGGAGGCGGGCGCGGCGGCGGGCGACAACGCGCCGGTGCCGGCGGCGGAGATGGAGCGATTCTACCTTCATCTGGAGCAGATCCTGGTCGAGATCGGTTTTCTCGATCCGGCCCGGCCCCGCCACCTCATGCGCCGCCTGCGCCGCCTGTACAACCGCGCGGAGCCCGATCAGAACGAGATGAACATCCTGCGCGGCATCCTGACGGCGGTGCACGCCCGCTGTGGCGGGCAGGCCGCACCGGCGGCCCGGCAGGAGCCGGGCGAGGAGTAAACCGCGGCGCTTGATATCCGCGCCTTTGCCTTCACGTTACACTAGACGTCGCGGCCCTGGATGCCGTGGTCACCAAAGCACAGAGAGACAGCTCACGAGCATGTATGTTTGACAGAATCCGGGAAGATATCCGCTGCGTTTTCGATCGCGACCCCGCGGCACGCCACACCTTCGAGGTGTTGACCACCTATCCGGGGGTGCACGCCCTGTTGATACACCGTCTGAGTCATGTGCTGTGGTCGGGCGGATTGAAGTGGCTGGCGCGACTGCTGTCGTCGTTGTCGCGCTGGCTGACCGGGGTCGAAATTCACCCGGCGGCGAAGATCGGCCGGCGTTTCTTCATCGATCACGGGATGGGCGTGGTGATCGGCGAGACGGCGGAGATCGGCGACGATTGCACGCTCTATCACGGCGTCACCCTGGGCGGCACCTCGTGGGAGAAGGGCAAGCGCCACCCCACGCTGGGTAACAACGTCATCATCGGCGCCGGGGCCAAGGTGCTGGGACCCATCCTGGTCGGTGACGGCGGCCGCATCGGGTCCAATGCGGTGGTCATGAAGGACGTGCCGGCCGGTGCGACCGCGGTCGGTGTGCCCGCCCACATCGCGAACCATCTCCGGGATACGGATGACAGGCAGCGGCGTGCGTTCGCGAAAAAGATCGGGTTCGATGCCTACGGCACCGCGCAGGACATGCCTGACCCCGTCGCGCGGGCGGTAAATTCTCTTCTGGATCATGTGCATAAACTGGATGCCCAGGTGGAGGTCATGACCCGTGAGCTGAACCGGCTGGGTGCCCATGTCGATGTCACCCCGCTGCCGGACCTGGATGTCTACGGGATAGATTCCGTTGAAAACACTACAAATAAAGAGGAAAATACCCCGGTCCGTTCCTCGGGTAGCGCTGGCCGCGGGGGCGGGAGTGAAAGTTGATTAAAACAGTCAACTATGTACAATGAGATACCCATCCGAATCTTAGGGGCTGTAACATGAAACTCACGACTAAGGGCCGCTATGCGGTGACCGCCATGCTGGATCTCGCCTTGCACGCGCAGGAAAGCCCGGTTCCACTGGCAGACATCTCGCAGCGCCAGGGGATATCGCTCTCGTATCTGGAACAGCTCTTCTCGAAGTTGCGCAAGAAGGGCCTGGTGGACAGCGCCCGCGGACCCGGGGGCGGGTATCGCCTGAGCCGCGCGGCCAGCAACATTGCCATCGCCGAGGTCATCACCGCCATCAATGAAAACGTCGACGCGCGCCGCTGCGGCGGGATGGCGAACTGCCAGAACGACGAAACCTGCCTGACGCACGATCTGTGGACGGACCTCAGCAACCAGATCTTCGATTTCCTGAGCAACATCAGCCTCGGGGAACTGGTCGAGCGCCGCGGCGTGCAGGAAGTCAGCGCGCGCCAGGACAACATGCAGAAGGGCAAGCCATACATCCCCGTGATCGCGGCTGAAAGCCTCAACCAGTAAGCTGCCGCGGGCGCGCGCCCGCGAGCCCGGTGCATGAGCGTCTACCTGGACCATAACGCCACCACCCCCGTCGATCCCGCGGTGTGGCAGGCGATGCAGCCGTATCTGCAGGACGCGTTCGGCAACCCGTCGAGTCAGCATGCCCCCGGCCGCCGCGCGCGCGCGGCGGTGGAGCGGGCCCGTGAGCAGGTCGCCGGCCTGGTCAACGCCCGCGGCGCCCGCGTCGTGTTCACCAGCGGCGGGACCGAGGCAAACAGTCTGGCCCTGCTCGGTGCGGCCCCGGGCACTGACGGGGCCGTCGTGCTCAGTGCGATAGAACACTCTTCCGTGCTGGGGCCGGCCCGCGTGCTGGCGGCGCGCGGGTGCAGGGTCGATTTCGTGACACCCGACGCGCAGGGCAGGATCCCCCCGGCGGCGCTGGACGAGGCTATCGCGCCGGATACGCGCCTGGTGTCGGTCATGGCGGCCAACAACGAGACCGGCGTGATCCAGGACATCGCCGCGCTGGCCGGCCGCGCGCGGGCGCGGGGCGCCCTCATGCACACCGATGCGGTCCAGGCGGCGGGGAAGATCGGGCTCGATTTCGCCGCCAGCGGCGTCCACCTGATGAGCCTGTCGGCGCACAAGATCTGCGGGCCCAAGGGTGTCGGCGCGCTGGTGGTGCACAAGGGTGTGGACCTGGAGCCGCTGATCCAGGGCGGCGGCCAGGAGATGGGCCTGCGCGCCGGGACGGAAAACGTGGCCGGCATCGTCGGCTTCGGCGCGGCCGCGGAACTGGCACAGCGGACGCTGGAGGCGCGCGCCGCCCAGGCCGCCGCACTGCAGGAGCGGCTGGAGGCGCGCCTGCGCGCCATCGCCGGCACCGAGATCTTCGGGGTCGAAGCCGCGCGGCTGGCCAACACGGTGTTCTTCGCCGTGGCGGGCATCGACGGCGCGACCCTGCTGCTCAAGCTGGACCAGGCCGGATTCGCCGCGGCTAGCGGATCGGCCTGCGCGAGCGCGCAGCCGGATCCGAGCCACGTGCTGCTGGCGATGGGCGTCGACCGCGAACGCGCCTACGGGGCGATCCGGATCAGCTTCGGGGCGGGCAATACACCCGGACAGGTTGACGCCTTCGCCGATACCCTGGGCCGCGAGATCGAGGTACTGCGGGGCATGGCCCTGCGCGAGACGGCATGAAACATGCCTGAACGCCGGGGCAGTTCGATTGTCAAAGATATGTAACCTGACGGAGTTTGCGCATGAGCATCAGTTTGACCAAGGCGGCAGCGGACCATCTGAAGGATTTCCTGGCCAAGCGCGGGCGCGGCGGTGGGCTACGCCTCGGCGTCAAGACCACGGGTTGTTCGGGCTTGTCCTACGTCGTTGAAATCTTCGATGAGGTCGCGCCCGGCGATGTGGTGTTCGAGCATCACGACATAAAGGTCGCCGTCGATGGCAAGAACCTGGCGTTTCTGGACGGCACCGAGATCGATTACCGGCAGGAAGGACTCAACGAGGGATTCCGCTTCAAGAATCCGAACGAGAAGGCCACCTGCGGCTGCGGCGAGAGCTTCAGCGTCTGAAGCGCCGGCGATCCGGCGCCGTTCCCCGTCTCGACTCCGCGTTCCCGGCGCGGGAATTGCCTGCGCTCAATCAAGAGGTTAGAATACACAGGCTTTCCGAAACCGAGCCCGCCCGTGCGGGCTCATTACTATTCACCGCGTGCGGCAGCAGCAGGAATTCCGGAGTCCAGTTATGGCGATTGAGCGAACCTTGTCCATCATCAAACCCGATGCAGTGGCAAAAAACCTGATCGGGAAGATCTACACCCGCTTCGAAGAAGGCGGCCTGCGCGTCGTGGCGGCGAAAATGGTCCACCTCGACAAGACCCGGGCGGGCGGGTTCTACGCCGTGCACAAGAGTCGGCCGTTCTACAACGACCTGGTTTCCTTCATGACCTCGGGCCCGGTCATGGTGCAGGTGCTGGAAGGAGAGAACGCGGTCGCGAAGCATCGCGCCATCATGGGCGCCACCAATCCCAAGGACGCCGCCCCCGGCACCATCCGCGCCGACTTTGCCGCCAGTGTCGAAGAGAACGCGGTGCATGGCTCCGATGCCGCGGATACGGCCAAGACGGAGATAGCCTTTTTCTTTGAACCCAATGAACTCTGCCCCCGCACCCGCTGAAGACTCCGCGCGCACCGACAAGATCAACCTGCTCAATTTCGACAGGCACGCCTTGGAGGCCTTCTTCGTCGCGAACGGCGAGAAGGCCTTTCGCGCTTCTCAGGTCCTGCAATGGATCTACCAGCGCGGCTGCGACGACTTCACCCAGATGAGCAACCTGGCCAAGTCCCTGCGCGGCTGGCTGGGCGAGCGCGGCGAGATCCGCCTGCCCGCGATCGCGCGCGAGCAGCGTTCGCACGACGGCACCGTCAAGTGGCTGCTGCGGCTCGACGACGGCAACGGCATCGAGACCGTGTTCATCCCGGAGGACGACCGCGGCACGCTGTGCATCTCGTCCCAGGTCGGTTGCTCGCTGAACTGCACCTTCTGTTCCACCGCGCGCCAGGGTTACAACCGCAACCTCACCACGGGCGAGATCATCGCCCAGATCTGGATCGCGCAGCGTGCGCTGCGCGGCTACGGCTACGGCGAGCGCCCGATCACCAACGTCGTCTTCATGGGCATGGGCGAACCCCTGCTCAATTTCGACAACGTGGCCGGGGCCATCCACCTGATGCTCGACGACTTCGCCTTCGGGCTGTCCAAGCGGCGCGTCACGCTCAGCACGGCCGGGGTGGTGCCGGAGATCGACCACCTGCGCGAGGTGTGCGACGTCAGCCTGGCGGTATCGCTGCATGCCCCCAATGACGCGCTGCGCGACCAACTGGTGCCGATCAACCGGAAATACCCGCTGCGCGAGCTGATCGCCGCCTGCAAGCGCTATGTCGACCGCCAGCCGCGCCGCCGCATCACCATCGAATACGTGATGCTCGCCGGGGTGAACGACGGGGAGGCGCACGCGCGCGAACTGGTGCGCCTGCTGAAAGGTGTGCCCTCGAAGCTGAACCTGATCCCGTTCAACCCGTTCCCGGACGCGGGCTACGCCACCTCGGATGCCGAGGCCATCGACCGTTTCCGCAACATCGCCATGGCAGCCGACATCATGACCGTGACGCGCAGGACGCGCGGCGACGACATCGATGCGGCCTGCGGCCAGCTCGCCGGCAGCGTGCTCGACCGCACGCGCCGCAGTCAGCGTTTCCAGATCGCCGCGGAAGGGCGGACGCAGTGAGGCGGTCCACCCGCAGCCTGGCCGCGGTGGCGCTGTTGCTGGTGCTGGCGGCCTGTTCCTCGGGGCCCAAGAAATATGAGCAGCACCGCGATTCCTCCGCCGACATCAACGCGAAGCTGGGCCTGAGCTACATGCAGCAGGGCGACTACGACGTGGCGATGGAGAAACTGAAGAAGGCCCTCGAGCAGGATCCGGATTCCGTTGCGGCGCACCACTACAGCGCGGAGCTCTACAAGGCGCTCAACAACCACGAGCTCGCCGAATACCATTACAAAAAGGCGCTCAGGCTGGAGCCGGACGACCCCGCGATCCAGAACAACTTCGGCGTCTACCTGTGCGGCCGCAAGCGCTATGACGAGGCGGAGAAACACTTCATGCTCGCCACCGGGATCCCAACCTACCAGCGTCCCGAAGAGGCGCATGAAAATGCCGGCCTGTGCGCCCTGCGCATCCCCGATCCGAAGCGCGCCGAGTCGCATTTTCGCCGGGCGCTGGAGATCAATCCCTTGCTCCCGAACTCGCTCTACCAGATGGCCCTGCTGAATTTCAACGCGCAGCAGTACCTGCCGGCGCGCGCGTTCCTGCAGCGCTACTCCGCCTTCGCGTCGCCCACGCCGCAGACGCTGTGGCTGGCCTTCCGCGTCGAACGCGCGCTCGACAACGTGAGCGAGGCGGAGCACTACGCGCTGGAACTGCGCTCCAGGTTTCCGCAGTCGGAGGAAGCAGGCGAGCTGCGACGGATGAAGTGACCAGCCATGAGTGAAGCCTCGATGCCGCAGACGGACCCGCAGCAGGCGCAGACCCCGCCGGAGCCCGTGCAGTTGCCCGGACGCCGCCTGCGCGAGGCGCGCGAAGGGCAGGGCCTGACGCAGGAAGAGGCCGCCGAGCGCCTGCATCTGCACCCGTCCCAGGTGGCGGCGCTGGAAAACGACGACTACGCGCATTTTTCCGCCCCCATCTTCATTCGCGGCTATCTGAACAATTACGCGCGGCTGCTCGGCCTGGACCCGGAAGAGGTGGTCAGGGCGCTGGAGCGGCAGGGACTGGAACAGCCGCCCATCCTGTCCGAACTGACCGCCGCCATGCCGTCGGTGCGACGCCGCGGCATGCCGGCGCGCATCCGCGCGGTACTGCTCGCGGGCGGCACGATCGCGTTCCTGCTCCTCCTGTGGGTGGTGCTGCAGCCGGCGGACACCGGCAGCGGGAACGGCGGGGAGCAATCACCGCCGGCGCCTGCCGCGGTCGCGCCCGAGGCGCCGCCCGCGGCGGAGGCAACCGCCGCCGCCACGCCCGAGTCCGCGGCTGTGCCGGCGCAGACGCCCGCTTCCGCCGCGCAGGAGCCGCAGGACGATGAAATCCGGGAGGAGCCGCCGCCGAACCCCGACGAGCCGATGGACGAGCTGGTGCTGCGCTTCAGCGGGGAATCCTGGGTCGAGGCGGCGGACGTCACCGGCCGCCGCATGGCCTACCGGATGGCCAATTTCCCGGACGTGCTGCGTCTGCGCGGCCTGGCTCCGTTCGATATCCTGCTCGGCAATGCCCGCAACGTCACGATAGAATACAATGGCGAACCGTACGAGAACGTCCCGATCGGCCGGACCAATGTCGCCAGCTTCCGGCTGGGCGAGCACAATGACTAGGGTGTGAAGGAAGATGCGAGCCAGAAACCAGATCCAGCGACGTAAGTCGCGCCAGATCATGGTCGGCAAGGTGCCGGTCGGCGGCGACGCCCCGATCGCGGTGCAGAGCATGACCAACACCGAGACCTGCGACGTCGAGGCCACCGTGGCGCAGATCCAGGCGCTGGAGCGCGCGGGTGCCGACATCGTGCGTGTCTCGGTGCCGAGCATGGAGGCGGCCGAGGCCTTCGGCGCGATCCGCGCGCGCGTGAACGTGCCGCTGGTCGCGGACATCCATTTCGATTACCGCATCGCCCTGCGCGTGGCCGACCTCGGCGTCGACTGCCTGCGCATCAACCCCGGCAACATCGGTCGCGAGGATCGCGTGCGCGCGGTGGTCGGGAAGGCGCGCGAGCGCGGCATCCCGATCCGCATCGGCGTCAACGCCGGCTCGCTCGAAAAGGACCTGCAGAGCAAATACGGCGAGCCCACCGCCGCGGCGCTGGTCGAATCGGCCATGCGCCACATCGACATCCTCGACAAGCTGGATTTTCACGACTTCAAGGTCAGCCTGAAGGCCTCCGAGGTGTTCCTCGCGGTGGAGGCCTACCGCCTGATCGCGAACCAGATCGAGCAGCCGCTGCACCTCGGCATCACCGAGGCGGGCGGGCTGCGCTCCGGCACGGTGAAGTCGGCGATCGGCCTCGGCATGCTGCTCGCCGACGGCATCGGCGACACCATCCGCATCTCGCTCGCGGCCGATCCGGTGGAGGAGGTCAAGGTCGGCTTCGACATCCTGAAGAGCCTGCACCTGCGCAGCCGCGGCATCAACCTCGTCGCCTGCCCGTCGTGCTCGCGCCAGCAGTTCGACGTGATCGCCACCGTGAACGCGCTGGAGGCGCGCCTGGAGGACATCACCGAATCGCTCGACGTCGCCGTCATCGGCTGCGTGGTGAACGGACCCGGCGAGGCGCGCGAGGCCCACATCGGCCTGACCGGCGGCTCGCCGAACCTGGTCTACGTCGACGGCGAACCGAACCACAAGGTCAACGACGACCAGTTGCTCGACGACCTCGAGCGCACCATCCGCGAACGCCTCGCGCGGCGGCGGGCCGAGGGTGACGCCGGGCAGGCGGAACCGGTGCGCATCCCGGTCAAGACGATATCCGGCTGAACGCGGCCGGCCCGTCGGCCGCCTCCGAATATAAACGCAGACCCGATCAGGCATCCACTTGAGCAAAGGCATCCAGGCAATCCGCGGCATGCACGACGTCCTGCCGGAGGCAGCCCCGGCGTGGCAGGCGCTCGAGCACGTCCTGCGCGCGCTGGCGCAGGGCTACGGCTACGAGGAGATCCGCGTCCCGCTGCTGGAAAAGACCGAGCTGTTCGTGCGCACCATCGGCGAGGTCACCGACATCGTCGAGAAGGAGATGTACACCTTCACGGACCTGAGCGGCGAGAGCCTCAGCCTGCGACCCGAGGGCACCGCCGGCTGCGTGCGCGCCTGCATCGAGAACGGCCTGCTGCACAACCAGACGCGGCGCCTGTGGTACCTCGGCCCGATGTTCCGCCACGAGCGGCCGCAGAAGGGACGCTACCGCCAGTTCCACCAGTGGGGCGTCGAGGCCTATGGCTTCGCGGGACCGGACATCGACGCCGAACTGATCCTGCTGAGCGCACGCCTGTGGCGCACGCTCGGCATCGACGGCGTGCGCCTGCAGATCAATTCGCTCGGCACGGTGGCGGCGCGCGCGACCTACCGCCAGGCGCTGGTGGACTATCTGTCGCGCCACCATGATCGTCTCGACGAGGACAGCCGGCGCCGCCTGCACACCAATCCGCTGCGCATCCTCGACAGCAAGAACCCGGAGCTGCGCGCGCTGCTGGACGCGGCGCCGGCGCTCGGTGACTACCTGGATGCGGAATCGAAGGACCACTTCGCCGGCCTGCGCGCCCTGCTCGATGCCGCGGGCCTCGCCTACGAGGTCAACCCGCGCCTGGTGCGCGGGCTGGATTATTACGAGAAGACCGTGTTCGAATGGGTCACCGACCGCCTCGGCGCCCAGGGCACGGTGTGCGCCGGCGGGCGTTACGACCGCCTGATCGAGCAGCTTGGCGGCCGGCCGACGCAGGCGGCCGGTTTCGCGCTCGGCATCGAGCGACTGCTCGCCCTGCTGGAGGAGGACGCCGGTACGTCCGCGGTGCAGTCGGCGCACGCCTACCTGATCGCGGTCGGCGAGTCTGCCGAACGCGCCGCGCCGGGCTTCGCCGAGGCGCTGCGCGATGAACTGCCCGCGCTGCGCCTGTGCGTGAACTGTGGCGGCGGCAACTTCAAGTCCCAGTTCCGCCGGGCGGACAAGAGCGGCGCGCGGGTCGCGCTGATCCTGTGCGAGGATGAGCTGAAGGGCGGCGTCGTCGGGGTAAAATTCCTGCGCGACGAAACCCCGCAGGAGTTCGTGCCGCGGAGCGAACTGGCGCGCCGCCTGCGGGCGGCGCTATTGGAAACCAACTGAATTCGGAACAAGACAACCGGGAGAGGCATCCGTGACTGCGTACAGTCGTGAAGAGGAAGAACAGCTCGAGGAACTGAAGAAGTGGTGGGAGAAGTACCGCAACCCTGTGATCTACGGCCTGCTGGCCGGGATCGTCACCATCGTCGGCGTGCGCGCCTGGGTGGTACACCAGGGCGATCTCACCGTCTCCGCCTCGAATGAATACGAGCAGATGCAGGTGGAACTGCACGCCGGCAACGCCGAGGCGGTGTCCAAGCGCGGCGCGTATATCATCGACACCTATCCGGGCACCCCGTACGCGGTGCTCGCCGCGTTCGCGCTCGCGCGCGAGCATGTCGACAAGGGCGATCCGGCCGCGGCGCGCGCGCGCCTGGAGTGGGTGGTCGAGCACGGCAAGCAGCCGGAGTTCGTGCACATCGCGCGCCTGCGCCTCGGCAAGCTGCTGCTTGCGATGGGCGAGGGTGCGCAGGCGCTCGCCCTGCTCGAGCCGGTGCAGGCGGACGTCTATGCCGCGGAGTACGAGGAGCTGAAGGGCGACATCTACGCCGAGACCGGGCAGACGGCCAAGGCGCGCCAGGCCTATGAACTCGCGCTGGACAAGGCCGGCGCCGAGAGCGACACCCGCATGCTGCTCATCAAGCTCGACAATCTCGGCGCCGGGGCCGGGTGACGGCGTGATGATGTCCACGCACCGCAGCCAGCGCGCGCCGGGCCGCTGCGCAGCGGCGGCCATGTGCGCCGTCGTCGCCGTGCTGGCGCTGGGCGCCTGCAGCGGCGCCAAGCCGCGCAGCGAACTGCCGGAGCTGGAGCGCGTCGAATCCGACATGCGCCTGCGCGGGATGTGGTACCGCCAGCCGCAGATCCGCCACGAAGCGGACGAGGCGCGCCTGACGCCGTTCGTGGAGGGAAAGCGCTTCTTCTATTCCGACCGCCCCGACCGCGTGGTCGCGCTCGACGCCCGCAGCGGCAGGCCGCAGTGGAGTTCCGTGATACCGCCGCATTCGGGCGAGGATGACGGCGCACCGCGCCTGTCCGGCGGCATCGGGGCCGGGGAAGGCCTGCTGTACGTCGGCACCGATGAAGGCGAGATCATCGCGCTCGATCCCGGCGACGGCGGGGTGCGCTGGCGCACGCAGCTCAGCAGCGAGGTGCTGACCATCCCGCTGGCCCGCGACGGCGCGCTGGTCGTGCGCACCAACGACGGCCGCCTCACGGCGCTCGAACCCGTCAGCGGCAATCCTCTCTGGACCTACACGAGCACCGTGCCGGCGCTGACGCTGCGCGGGGCGAGCCGGCCGGTGATCGACCAGGGCCGGGTGTTCGCCGGTTTCGCCAACGGCAGGCTGGCGGCGCTCGCGCTCGACAGCGGCGAGGTGCTGTGGGAGGCCACGGTCGGCGTGCCCGAGGGCCGCTCGGAGCTGGAGCGCCTGGTCGACATCGATGCCGATCCGGTGCTGGCCGACGGCGTGATCTACGCCGCCTCCTACCAGGCACGACTGGTGGCGCTGACGTCGGTGGCGGGCAGCGTGCTGTGGTCGCGTGATGTCTCCACCGCCCAGGACATGGCGCTCGGCGCCGACACGCTGTACCTCGCCCAGGACGACGGCCAGGTGCTCGCGATCAACCGCCGCACCGGCGCCGTGCTGTGGCAGCAGGACAAGCTCGCCGGCCGCGCGCTCACCGCGCCGGTGCTGTACCGCGGGAACCTGTACGTCGCCGACCAGCAGGGCTATCTGCACGGAATCTCGCCCGAGGACGGACATTTCGTCGCGCGCTTCCGCATCAGCGAGGACGGCATCCCGCTTGCGCCGGCGGTGTCCGACGACGCGATGTACATCCAGACCGCCGGCGGGGCGCTGCACGCCCTGAAGATCGATCCGGAGTAATGGGGACAGATCTGAAGGAAGATCGGGGACAGATTTATTAATCGTCCCCTTACCGCCATGAAAGAAACGGGGACAGATTTATTTTTCGCGCATCGCGGGGACAGATTTGCAAATCTGTCCCCGATCATCATGGCATGGGGACAGATTAATAAATCTGTCCCCGATCAGTACGTAAATCCAAAAAACGGGGACAGATTTAATTTTTGCCAGATTTTCCGGTTCTTAATAGCCATGCTGTCAAAAATAAATCTGTCCCCGTTTTTCTCTCCATTTTTTCTCCATGAAACCCGTCATCGCCCTGGTCGGGCGCCCCAACGTCGGCAAGTCGACCCTGTTCAACCGGCTCACGCGCAGCCGCGCCGCGCTGGTGTCGGATTATCCGGGGCTGACGCGCGACCGCAATTACGGCGGCGGCCACCTCGGCGACCGCGCCTACATCGTCGTCGATACCGGGGGGCTGAGCGAGCAGGCGGACGCCATCGACCGGCTGATGGTCGCGCAGGCGCTGAAGGCGGTGGAGGAGGCCGACACGGTGGTGTTCCTGGTCGACGCGCGCGACGGACTCACCCCGGCCGACGAGAAGATCGCCGCGCGCCTGCGCGCCAGCGGCAAGCCGCTGGTGCTGGCCGTCAACAAGGCGGAAGGCCTGGAGCAGGATCTGACCACCGGCGAATTCGCGCGCCTCGGCATCGAACCCGTCTATTGCATCGCCTCGGCGCACGGTACCGGTGTCGAGGACATGATGGAGGAGGTGCTGGCGCGCTTCGACCTCGAGTCGCCGGAAGGCGCGGAAGCGGACGAGCGCGGCATCCTGCTCGCCATCGTCGGCCGCCCCAACGTCGGCAAGTCCACCCTGCTCAACCGCATGCTCGGGGAGGAGCGCGTGCTCGCCTTCGACCAGCCGGGCACCACGCGCGACAGCATCTACGTCCCGTTCGAACGCGACGGGGTGCGCTACACCCTGATCGACACCGCCGGCGTGCGCCGCCGCGGCCGCGTCCACGAGGCGATCGAGAAGTTCAGCGTCATCAAGACGCTGCAGGCGATCGGCGAGGCGCACGTCGTGCTGCTGGTGCTGGATGCGCAGCAGGGCGTGGCGGAACAGGACGCCAAGCTGCTCGGCCACATCATCGAGAGCGGCAAGGCGCTGCTGATCGGCGTCAACAAGTGGGACGGGCTGAGTCCCGCGGAACGCACCGCCGTGAAGTCCACGCTGGAACGCAAGCTCGCCTTCATCGATTACGCCAGCATCCACTTCATTTCCGCCCTGCACGGCAGCGGGGTCGGCGACCTGTTCGCCTCGATCACGGCGGCGTATCATTCCAGTAACAGCAAGCTGTCGACGCCGATGCTGAGCAAGATCCTGGAGCGGGCGGTCGAGCGCCATGCGCCGCCGCTGGTGCGCGGGCGGCGCATCAAACTGCGTTACGCGCACCAGGGCGGCCACAACCCGCCGCTGATCGTGATCCACGGCACGCAGACGCAGGCCGTGCCGGACAGTTACCGGCGCTACCTGGAAGGGGTGTTCCGGGACGCGCTCGAACTCGAGGGGACACCGGTGCGCATCGAATTCAAGACCGGTGCCAACCCCTACAAGGACCGGCCGTCGCCGCCGACGGCGCAGCAGCGGCGCCGGCGCCGCGGTGATACCGGCCGCGCGGGAAAGCGCACACGCCACTGAGGACGCGAACATGGCAGCAGGCAAAGGGAACACCGATCCTTTCACCGCCGCCATCTCGCGTCACATCTGGAACAGCAAGTACCGCCATCGCGAGGACGACGGCTACCGTGACGCCGACGTCGAGGCCACCTGGCGCCGCGTCGCGCGCGCCCTGGCGGCGGTCGAAACCTCCGATCGCGACGTCTGGGAAAACCGCTTCTACGACATCCTGCAGGGGTTCCGCTTCCTGCCCGGCGGCCGCATCCTGGCCGGCGCCGGCACCGGCCACCGCGTCACGCTGTTCAACTGCTTCGTCATGGGCACGGTCGCGGATTCCATGGACGGCATCTTCGACGGCCTCAAGGAGGGCGCGATCACCCTGCAGCAGGGCGGCGGCGTCGGCTACGACTTCTCCACCCTGCGCCCCGCCGGCACACCGGCGCGCAGCGTCGGCAGCGTCGCCTCCGGGCCGGTGTCCTTCATGCGCATCTGGGACAGCATGTGCGCGACCCTGCTGTCCACCGGCGCGCGCCGCGGCGCCATGATGGCGACACTGCGCTGCGACCATCCCGACATCGAGGCCTTCATCGACGCCAAGCGCGACGCGCATGCGCTGCGCCACTTCAACCTGTCGGTGCTGGTCAGCGACGCCTTCATGGAGGCATTGAAGCAGGATGCCGAGTGGGCGCTGGTATTCCCCGACCGTGATTTCGCCGACAGCACCGGCGCGACGGTGACACGCGTCTGGTCGGGCGACACGCGGCCGGTGCGCTGCCGTGTCATCCGCACCGTGCGCGCGCGCGAGCTGTGGGACCGCATCATGCGCGCCACCTACGATTACGCCGAGCCCGGCGTGCTGTTCATCGACCGCATCAACGAGCTCAACAACCTCCATTACCGCGAGCACATCAGCGCGACCAATCCCTGCGGCGAGATTCCATTGCCGCCGTATGGCGCCTGCGATCTCGGCTCGATCAACCTGACGCGCTTCGTGAAGAATCCCTTCGCGCCCGACGCCGCATTCGACTTCGACGGCGTCGATCAGGTCGCGCGCGTCGCGGTGCGCCTGCTCGACAACGTCATCGACGCCTCGCGCTTCCCGCTCGAGGCGCAGGCCGCACAGGCGCGCGGCTCGCGCCGCGTCGGGCTCGGCGTCACCGGGCTGGCCGATGCGCTGATCATGCTCGGCATCGCCTACGGCGGCACGGCCGCGCTCGCCTTCGCCGCGCGCGTGATGCGCACGGTCTGCCACGCCGCCTACCGCGCCTCGGTCGAGCTGGCGGGCGAGAAGGGCAGCTTCCCGTTCTTCCAGCGCGATGCCTTCCTCAGGTCGCCGTTCGTCGCCGCGCTGCCGGAGGACGTCCGCGCCGGCATCCGCGACCACGGCATCCGCAACAGCCACCTGACCGCGATCGCCCCGACCGGCACCATCAGCCTGCTCGCCAACAACGTCTCGAGCGGCATCGAGCCGGTGTTCGACTTCAGCTACCGGCGCCGCGTGCTCGAGCTCGACGGCAGCTACACCGAATACAGCCTGCGCGACTACGCCCATGAGCTGTGGTCCGGGCTGATGCCGCAGGCGAAGGCGCCGCCGGAGACCTTCGTCGATGCACGACAGCTCCCGCCGCGCGCGCACATCGACATGCAGGCCGCGATCCAGCCTTACATCGACAATGCGATCTCGAAGACGGTGAACATCCCGCAGGACTACGACTTCGCCGCCTTCAGCGAGATCTATCAGTACGCCTACGACAAGGGGCTCAAGGGCTGCACCACCTTCCGCCCCAACCCGGTCACCGGCGAGATCCTGAGCGCGGCGGGCGAGGGCTTCGACAAGGGATCGCATTGCTGCGACCTGGAGCGCGAGGCGGATTGAGGGCGGCATACGAAGAGTTAGCAGATATCCCCGCCTGGCATGCTGCGATCCGTTGCATTCGTCCTGCCCTGGGGTTGCGACATGTACCGCAGACTAAGCGGCTCATTACGCTGACGATTAGAGAAATAAACGGCCGGTGTGCCCATACCTGCTATACTGAAGCGTGTTCCCGCCCGCACGACACAGTCGCGATTTCCGCGCGTTGTTTGATCTCCTGAAGCTGTCACGGCGTGTCTATGGTCAGCCTGCAGCATTACGAAAGAGGATTCTGAAATGAGCAATATGACTGTCAACGAAGCATACGCCCAGTACGGCGCGAAGCTGGTCAACCGGCAGTGGGCGATGTCGTCCATCGCCGAAAACGGCGATCTGGTGGTGAGCTGCTGGAGCCATTATTTCAAGACGCCCGAGAAGGGCACCCTCCGCTACAGCGATACGTTCTCGCGCTGGAAGGCCAACGAAGCGGGCAGCACGCTGCTGAAAGAGCACCTGGCCGGCGCGCTCAAGGACAATACGCCGGTGCGCATCGTCTTCGCGACCACGGTAGAGACAGACCTCGTCGATGCGGGCCTCGATGTTGCGGCTGCCAGCAAGAAGTACCACGTGCGCAGGGATATCAAGGGCCGCCTGGTGTCATTCGACGGCGACAGCTTCGTGCTGGATTTCAAGAAGGAAGACGACTGGGCTAATATGCCGGCGGCAAAGCACGGAAAGGTGAAGGCAGGATAACGAAGCCGCGCTCCACCCGGCCGACCCGCACTATCCGGCGTTTTCAGTACGGGCCGGGCCTGCGAGGCCTGACGTATTATCTGCCCCCATCGCTGGACTTCATTTCATTCAACCCGGACTGCGCAGCGGAAGGGGATCGGCCCCGGTCATTTCTGTCCGGCCGTCTTCGGCACCGAATGGCAGCGCGCGCAGTTCAGGGTCGGCGGGAAGGCCACCTTGCCGTGGCAGACGCCGCAATACTTGCCCTGGAAGATGTCGTTCATCGCGATCTTGCTGGCGCCCTTCTGCTGCACGAAGATCGCCGGATGACAGTTGGAACAGTCCAGCCACAGGGTGTGCGACAGGTGCGGGAAACGGACGTTCGGCATCGCGCCGGTGTCCGTGAAGATGATGTCCAGGTCCAGCGTCTGTTTCTCTGACACGCCGTCGATGTCCGCGCGCGGCTCGATGTATCCCTGCTTGACCGCCTGCACCCAGTCGACGATCCCGGCGCTGTCGCGCGGGAAATCGGTGAGGGCCTCGGAGGGCGGCTGAAACACCGTCACGGCAGGGTTTTCCGGGTCGTGTATGCCGTCCTTCCCGACCGGGACGACCTCGCCCTCGGTCTGGAAATGCCGACCCCGTTCCTTCAGCACCGGCTCCAGTTGTTCCGCGGCGAGACTCATGCCGGCTGCGATGACGAGTGACGCTACTGCGATCAGCCTGTAGAACCTGTTCATTGAATCGAATCTCTGCGGACGTGTTTTGACGGGCGGCATTATACCCGAGGGATACCCGGGTTTACGCGCAAGACATTTGGGGTCAGAGTAAAAATATCCAAATGCTCATTTGAACTTCGCCTGTCTCTAGCCGGAATTTTTACTCTGACCCCAAATGTCCTGGCGAGACAGATGGGGACAGATTTATAAATCTGTCCCCGTACTCACATTCATTGCGGCACCGGTGTGTTCAGCAGCAGCGACGGATCCACGCGCACGCCGTTCAGGCTCACGCCCCAGTGCAGGTGCGGGCCGGTGGCGCGGCCGGTCTGGCCGACCTTGCCGAGCAGGTCGCCGCGTCTGACGGCCTGGCCTTCCTTCACGTCGATCGCGCTCAGGTGGCAGTAGAGTGTGATCAGCCCCTGGCCATGGTCGAGGAAGACGCTGTTGCCGTTGAAGAAGTAGTCGCCGGTGTCGGTCACCACGCCGTCGGCGGGGGCGTGCACCGGGGTGCCGGTCGGCGCCGCGAGATCGAGTCCGCTGTGAGGTTTACGCGGCAAGCCATTGAATATCCTCAGCAGTCCAAACGGGCTGCTCTGCACGCCCGGCACCGGCAGGTCGAAGGAGGGCAGGCCCAGCGGGCGGTCCTCCCAGCGGGCATAGACCGCGTTCATGCGCGCGGTCTCATTGTCGATGCGCCTGAGATCCTCCGCCAGCGGCTCGACCTTGCGCTGGTCGGTGATGGTGAGGCTCTGGGTCGCGTACTGCTTGGCCTGAACCGTGAAAGCTATCGTATTCGCCTTGTCGTCCGGGCTGCCGAGGTAGAGCCAGTGCTTGCCCACCGTGGTGTCGAGCGGCAGGCCGACGACCGCGATCCAGTCCGTACCGTCTTTGGCCACCAGCACGCGCCGGCCGGCGTAATAGGCGCGCGGCGCATCGCCGGTTGCGGCCGGCAGCGGGATAAAGGCGACGCCGCCGGGGACCGGCGTTGCGGAGGGGAGTTCGCGCGCTGAAGCAGCGGTGACGGCGAGCAGGCAGAGGAGCAGCAGTAGGAGATGGGGACAGATTTGAAAATCTGTCCCCTAGCAACTGTCCCGGGGACAGATTGTGAAATCTGTCCCCTCTTGAAGTGGTCGGGGACGGATTTGAAATCCGTCTGCGCCGGTAGGGGACAGATTTTCATGTAGGGGACAGATTTGAAATCTGTCCCCCTTTCCTAGCGCAATCTGTCCCCGCGTTAAGTTCGCTACTCATCCCGCGTCTCTTTCACATCGCAAACCAGATGCCCGCGCGCGAGCCGGGCCTCGACGGTATCGCCGACCTTGACGGCCGTCGCCTCGCGCACCACGCCGCCGTCGGGCAGGCGGCGCACGATGGCGTAGCCGCGGCCGAGCGTGGCGAGCGGGCTGACGGCGTCGAGCGCGCGGCCGAGCCCGTCGATGCGGTCGCGGTTGCGCTCGAGGCGGCGCTGCATGTGCTGGCGCAGGCGCTGTGCGAGCTGCGCGCTGCGCTCCTGCGCGCGTTCGATGCGGTGCAGCGGCACGTGGCGCATGAACCGCGCCAGGCCGTGTTCCATCTGCAGGCGCCGGCGCTGGAGACCGGCCCGTATGCCGCGCAGCAGGCGCTGTTCCAGTTCATCCAGCCGCTGCGCCTGCTGGCGCAGGCGCTGGCCGGGATGCTGCTGTTGCAGCCGGCGGACCAGCCAGTGCAGGCGTTCGCCGCGGCGCGCGAGGTCGCCGCGCGCGAGGCCGGTCAGGCGCTCGTCTAGCCGGTCGAGGCGGCGCAGCCAGTCGGCGCCGTCGGGGCTGACGTGTTCCGCCGCGCCGGAGGGTGTCGGCGCGCGCAGGTCGGCGGCGAAGTCGGCGATGGTGACGTCGACCTCGTGGCCGATGCCGGTGACGATCGGTATTTCACAGTCCGCTATTGCACGCGCAACGATCTCCTCGTTGAAGGCCCACAGATCCTCCAGCGAGCCGCCGCCGCGGCACAGGATCAGCACGTCGCACTCGGCGCGCGCCGAGGTGAGACGGATCATGCGCGCGATCTCGGGCGCGGCCGCCTTGCCCTGCACCGGCACCGGGTAGACCAGCACCGGGATCGCCGGGAAGCGCCGCCGCAGCACGGTCAGCACGTCGTGGATCGCCGCCCCGGTGGGCGAGGTGATCACGCCGATGCGGCGCGGCAGTTCCGGGACGGATTTCTTGCGCGCGGCGTCGAACAGGCCCTCGGCGAGCAGGCGCTGCTTGAGCTGCTCGAAGGCGCGGCGCAGAGCGCCGTCGCCGGCCTCTTCCAGGGATTCGACGATGAGCTGGTAGTCGCCGCGCGCCTCGTACAGGCTGACCCGGGCGCGCGCCAGCACCTGCATGCCGTCGGCGGGGCGGAAGCGGACGAGCTGGTTGCGGTTGCGGAACATGGCGCAGCGCACCTGCGCGGACGGGTCCTTGAGCGAGAAATAGAGGTGGCCGGAGGAGGGTCGGGCGAGGTTCGACAGCTCGCCTTCCACCCACAACAGGGGCAGGCCGGTCTCGAGCAGCTCGCGCGCCTCGCGGTTCAGGCGCGAGACCGAATAGACGTCGCGCCCCGGCGTCGAGGCCTCCAGCGGGTCGAATTCCTCATCCATAGCGCGCCATGATACCCCAGCCGGCGGGGAAAAAACGCTTCAGGCCTAAGGATTTGCCGCGGTTTACCCAGCCCCTCCGGATCCTTATAATAGACAGAATTTTTCTCCGACAGGCGGAATGCTATGAAGAATCTCGAGAATGCGCTGACTTTTGATGACGTCCTGCTCCTTCCCGACCACTCGACGGTGCTCCCGAAGGAAGTGAGCCTGCGCACCCGCCTGACGCGCACGATCACGCTCAACATCCCGCTGGTCTCCTCGGCCATGGATACCGTCACCGAGGCCCGGCTCGCCATCGCCCTGGCGCAGGAGGGCGGCATCGGCATCGTGCACAAGAACATGCCGGCCGACCAGCAGGCGCAGCAGGTGCGTATGGTGAAGAAGTTCGAGAGCGGCGTGATCAAGGACCCGATCTCGGTCTCGCCGGACACCAGCGTGCGCGACGTGCTGAAGATCACGCGCGAGAACCAGATCTCCGGTGTGCCGGTGGTGCAGGGCGAGGACCTGGTCGGTATCGTCACCCGGCGCGACCTGCGCTTCGAGAACAAGCTCGACCAGCCGGTCTCCAGCATCATGACGCCGAAGGAGCGCCTGGTGACCGTGAAGGAGGGCGCCGAGCGCGACGAGATCATCCGGCTGCTGCACAAGCACCGCATCGAGAAGATCCTGGTGGTGAACGACAAGTTCCACCTGCGCGGCATGATCACCGTGAAGGACATCCAGAAGGCGAAGGATTTCCCCAGCGCCTGCAAGGACGACCACGGCCGCCTGCGCGTGGGCGCCGCGGTCGGCACCGCCAATGACGACCGCGCCGAGGCGCTGGTCGCCGCCGGCGTCGACGTGATCGTGGTCGACACCGCGCACGGCCATTCGCAGAAGGTGCTCGACACCGTGCGCGCGCTCAAGAAGCGCTATCCCGACATGCAGGTCATCGGCGGCAACATCGGCACCGCCGAGGCGGCGCGGGCGCTGTACGAGGCGGGCGCCGACGCGGTAAAGGTCGGCATCGGTCCGGGTTCGATCTGCACCACCCGCATCGTGACCGGCGTCGGCGTGCCGCAGGTGAGCGCGATCGCCAACGTCGCCAACGCCCTGCGCGGCACCGACGTCCCGCTGATCGGCGACGGCGGCATCCGTTTTTCGGGCGACCTGGCCAAGGCCATCGCGGCGGGGGCGCACTGCGTCATGATCGGCAGCATGTTCGCCGGCACCGAGGAATCGCCCGGCGAGGTCGAGCTGTACCAGGGCCGCTCCTACAAGTCCTACCGCGGCATGGGTTCGCTCGGCGCCATGGCCGAGGCCTACGGCTCCTCCGACCGTTACTTCCAGGACGCCGAGTCGGCGGTGGAGAAGCTGGTGCCGGAAGGCATCGAGGGCCGCGTGCCGTACAAGGGCTCGGTGATCGCGATCATGCACCAGCTCATCGGCGGCCTGCGCGCCAGCATGGGCTACACCGGCTGCCACACCATCGACGACATGCGCAGCAAGCCGAAGTTCGTGCGCATCACCACCGCCGGCATGCGCGAGAGCCACGTCCACGACGTCAGCATCACGAAGGAGTCGCCGAATTACCGGATTGATTAATACACAGGACTGAGGACTGAGGACTGAGGACGGAGAGCACTAAGTCCGTCATTCCCGCGAATACCCTGAAGGGCACGCGAGCGGGAATCCAGCCCGTCCGAGTAGACTGAACCCTGGATCCCCGCCTTCGCGGGGATGACAACAAGAAATACGCAGGTTGGGCATGGTGCGGCGCGCCTTGCCCAACGAAACAGGACCACCACCGCAACTAAAGAATCGACCGCCTTGGCCACTGCATCCCATCCGAACATCCACGCCGACCGCATCCTGATCCTCGACTTCGGCTCGCAGTACACCCAGCTCATCGCCCGCCGCGTGCGCGAGGGCAAGGTCTACTGTGAACTGCACCCCTGGGACATGGACCCGGCGGCGATCCGTGCCTTCAATCCGAAGGGCATCATCCTGTCCGGCGGGCCGGACAGCGTGACCGCGGCGGACACCGGGCGCGCGCCGCAGATCGTGTTCGAGCTCGGCGTGCCGGTGCTCGGCATCTGCTATGGCATGCAGACCATGGCCACGCAGCTCGGCGGCAGGGTCGAGAGCGCGAAGCATCGCGAATTCGGTTTTGCCCAGGTGCGCGCGCGCGGCCATACGCAACTGCTGCGCGACATCGAGGACCACGCCACGCCCGAGGGCTACGGCATGCTCGACGTGTGGATGAGCCACGGCGACCATGTCATCGCGCTGCCGCCCGGCTTCAAGCTGATGGCGAGCACCGATAACGCGCCCATCGCCGCCATGGCCGACGAGGCGCGCCGCTTCTACGGCGTGCAGTTCCACCCCGAGGTCACGCACACGCGCCAGGGCCAGCGCATCCTCGAGCGCTTCATGCACGAGATCTGCGGCTGCGCCGGGCTGTGGACCTCCGGCAACATCATCGACGACCTGATCGCGCAGGTGCGCAAACAGGTCGGCTCCGACCACGTCATGCTCGGCCTGTCCGGCGGCGTCGATTCCTCCGTCGTCGCCGCGCTGCTGCACCGCGCCATCGGCGACCAGCTCACCTGCATCTTCGTCGACAACGGCCTGCTGCGCCTGAACGAGGGCGACCAGGTCATGGCCGTGTTCGCCCAGCACATGGGCGTGAAGGTGATCCGCGTCGACGCCGAGGCGCGTTTCATGGGCGCGCTCGCCGGCGTCAGTGATCCTGAACTGAAGCGCAAGGCCATCGGCAAGACCTTCATCCAGGTGTTCGAGGACGAGGCGGGCAAGATCAAGGACGCGAAGTGGCTCGCGCAGGGCACCATCTACCCCGACGTGATCGAATCCGCCGGCGCCAGGACCGGCAAGGCCGCGGTGATCAAGTCGCACCACAACGTCGGCGGCCTGCCCGAGGACATGAAGCTCGGCCTGGTCGAGCCGCTGCGCGAACTGTTCAAGGACGAGGTGCGCCGCATCGGCGTCGAGCTCGGCCTGCCGTCCGACATGGTCTACCGCCACCCCTTCCCCGGCCCCGGCCTCGGCGTGCGCATCCTGGGTATGGTGCACAAGGAATACGCCGACATCCTGCGCCAGGCGGACGCCATCTACATCGAGGAACTGCGCAAGAGCGGCTGGTACGACAAGGTCAGCCAGGCCTTCGCCGTCTTCCTCCCCGTCAAATCCGTAGGCGTCATGGGCGACGAGCGCCGCTACGACTACGTCATCGCGCTGCGCGCCGTCGAGACCATCGACTTCATGACCGCCCGCTGGGCGCACCTGCCGTACGAACTCCTCGAACACGTTTCCAACAGAATCATCAATGAAGTGCGCGGGATATCGCGCGTGACTTACGATATTTCGAGCAAGCCGCCGGCTACGATTGAGTGGGAGTAGATCGAGTGGCTACTAGAAGTACGCAGTTATGGAAGGATTGCTGATCTCAGATAGTCTTCCCTTTGAGGTCGGCGCCTTGTATAAGCGCCGTGAAGATATTCATGGGCGATTCGGCGGCCAGACCCAAGGTGGAATATCAACACCTGCAAATAGTCCGTTTGTTATATTATTTACCGGTGAAGCAGGAAAACAGCACGGGTACCATGATCGCTGGGACGACGAGAATGTTCTCCACTATTTCGGCGAGGGACAGAAAGGTGACATGAAGGACAAGGGTGGCAATCGTGCCATCCGCGAGCACCTAAAGAACGGCAAACGCCTTTTGCTATTTCAAATGATGGGTTCCCATCGTCCTGTTCGATTTTGGGGGGAATTCAGATTCAGAAGTGCATACCATAAGCCAGGAATTCCTGATACCAGCGGTGTGCCTCGTGTAGCCATCGTATTCAAGTTAGAGCCTATCGAGCAGGACTTCAGACCATTCCAGAATGCGATCGCAGATGAGGTGCCATCAGATTCTGTAATCGAGTTGGCGGCAACATCATCATCGCAAGTAGTATCCGTGAGATCAAAGCAGTCGCTGTTCCGAAGAAGGCTTCTAACAGTAGAAAAGCAATGCCGATTGACTGGAATTGCGGATCTTCGGTTCTTACGTGCAAGCCATATTAAGCCGTGGTCCAAATGTGCAACGGGTGGCGAACGAGTTGATGGAAACAACGGACTGTTACTGAGTCCTCATGCTGATTTCCTGTTCGATCGAGGGTGGATCTCATTTGAAGATGGCGGAGCGCTGCTACGGTCGAATCAACTTCCAGCAGGTGTGATCGATCGGATCGGCCTGAATCTGAAGGTGGGCCGCAATTGCGGATTGTTCGACGAAAAGCAGAAAGCTTACCTTGAGTATCATCGGAACGCTGTGTTCGACAAAGCATTGGGTCGTGCTTCGGATCCGCTGCTGGATCTCCTGTCGGCTATATCGCCGTAGGTACTGCACATTCCATTTGACTCGGGTAGGTGCCAGGATCGTTCGTGGTCTCGACTGTAATACTGACTATTCAGGAGCAATCAATGACCGACCGATACGAGCGACTGGTAGCACACATCAGTCATGAGATGGCGAACGACGACGAGGATCAGTCCCAGATGCTGGCAGATGTTTATCTATCAGCAGATGACGCGGGCAAGGACGTTTTGGATCGGGCGTTCATCTGTTTGTGCGGATGGCAGTTGCAGACACTAATGAAGCAGGTAGACAAGGGTGACTCATCCAACATGTGAGAATTGAGATTAACGCGGACAGACCGCGGATTTTAGTGCGATACGGCTTTGATGGTTTCCGCAGCGCGACAGGCAGCCAATCAGCATTCAGTAAGGCTTACAGCCAGCCCGCCCAGCGCCGTTTCCTTGTATTTATGTGACATCTCCATTCCGGTACGCTTCATCGCCTCGATGCAGTTGTCCAGCGGGATGAAGTGTTCGCCGCTGCCGCGCAGGGCGAGCGAGGCGGCCGTGTACGCCTTGATCGCGCCGAAGCCGTTGCGTTCGATGCACGGCACCTGGACCAGGCCCTTGACGGGGTCGCAGGTCATGCCGAGGTGATGTTCGAGCGCGATCTCGGCGGCGTTTTCCACCTGGCGGGGCGTGCCGCCGCGCACCGCGCACAGGCCGGCCGCGGCCATTGCCGCCGCGGCGCCGACCTCGCCCTGACAACCCACCTCGGCGCCCGAGATGGAGCTGCGGTGCTTGATCAACCCGCCGATCGCGCTCGCGGTCAGCAGAAAGTCCCGCATCTGTTCCTGCGTGCCCTGTTCATGAGTGATGAAATAATAGAGCACGGCCGGGATGACGCCGGCCGCGCCGTTGGTCGGCGCGGTTACCACCATATGGCCGGCGGCGTTCTCTTCGTTGACGGCCATGGCGTAGGCGCACAGCCAGTCGTTGATGGTCGCGCCGGCCGGATGGGCCTTGATGCCCTGATACAGGTTTCTGGCGCGCCGCGGGATGTCCAGCCCGCCCGGCAAGGTGCCTTCGGTCTGCAAGCCTCGTTCTATGCAGGTCTGCATGGCCTGCCAGATAGTGTCCATGCCTGTATCGAGGGCGGCAGCCGGCCGGTGTTCGAGTTCGTTGACCCGCTTCATCTGCGCCACGGACAGGCCGTCCTCCTGCGCCATTCGCAACATGGCGGCCGCCGAATCGAATGGATAGCGGCATGAGGCGGCCGATTCCATTTTGAGCGGGGCCTGCAACTGGCTGATCTCCGCCAGCGTATTGATGAAGCCTCCGCCGATGGAAAAATACGTCTCCGAATAGAATTCCGTGCCCTCGGATCCGATCAGCGCGAACACCATCCCGTTCGGGTGCTGGGGCAGGGGTTCGCCTTTGTCGAACACGATATGCGTGTCGGGGTCGAAGGCGATGGCGGGCTTTCCCCCGAGGCTGATACGGCCGCGCTCCCGGATCTGTGTCATCAGGCCGTCGATGTCGGCATCGACCAGATCGGCGGGCAGGTGGCCGTGCAGCCCGAGGGCGACGGCGCGGTCAGTGGAGTGTCCCTTGCCGGTGAAGGCCAGCGATCCCTTCAGCGTGCAGCGGATGCATGCGCCCTTCAGGCTGGCGTCAGCAAAGTATTTATCCCGCAGGTGTCCGATAAAGGCATGTGCGGCAATCATCGGGCCGAGCGTATGCGAACTCGACGGGCCGATACCTATCTTGAACAGATCCAGCACGCTTATGAACATGGCGGCTCCACGGTCATCCATTCGACGGCATTCCGAGGCCGGGTAACAGACAGTTGGCCCACGCCTTGTCAGGTCATATTGCCATCCTTTGGTGATAATCTAACGCCGTTCTGCCCTTCGACGGAAGAAGAAAATGAATACCGCTCCGCCCGATGCCGACACCTTGCATCATCATGCCCGCACCATGGGCGGCCGCGACCCGCACGAGGCGCACCGCGCCGCAACCCCGCTCGAACTGCTGTCCGGAAATCCAGGGCTGGATATTTAATCAGAAAATACTGAGGTTACCCATCAGGCCGGGTCTGTACGGAAACCGCATAACTGGACCGACCCAATAATCAGGTCCAATAATCCGGAGCCAATATTACGAGGGCGTATGATGAAGGCTCCTTGGGCGCGGAAATATAGAAGTAAGATATCGAATTGCTCGATACTGGTGCGCAGCGCTATTTCAATGCATTCACCTATATGGCAGGCGGCGTTGTTGTCCACTCCCGCATTGCCTGGTCGCCGGGGCGATTTACTTTAACCTTTCCACCCTCGGTCGTGGTTACCCAGCTTGCCGGAATGTAATGATGCTGGCCGGCTTTGTCTTTCTTCAACTTGATGCTATTCCGTCCTTCCATATGATCGACAGTGCCAAACTGGCCGTCATCAGAACAGACAACAGGCATATCAGGCTTGATCTGGGCTATATTTATCATGTTTCTCTCCTTGTTAAGATTGAGTGGTTTCTCGATCAATAGGCATCATCGATATTACTGTCTGTCTCCATTCAGAAGCGATATACCCCGCCTGCATACCACGCATGAACATTGTCCTTCGTGCCGTCAACGCCGGTAATATCCGCATAAAGCTGGTATTCCGCGCGCAGCATCCAGTTGCTCGAAAGATCGAATTTCACGCCGACGCCATAATATGGCTCCGTGCCGTTATCGTCATCGACTGGAACTCCCTGCACAGTACCGCTGTTGTCGACGTCGTATCGAGCGAGGCCCAGCCGCCCAAAGATTCCGAAGCCATCGGTGGACGGCCATGTTCCTAGTACGCTCAATGTCCACGCGCTGGAATCCTGTTTGGCATTAACATTGTTGTCGCTGGAGTCGAACAATGTTCCGAAACTGGTGTAGCCCAATTCAGCACCCAGGCCGCTGTTAAACTGGTAGCCAAGCTCACCGCGAACGCTGGTATCAGCGCTATCGCAGTTTGCAATATTGCTGCAATACTTGCGCGCCTCAGCATTGCCAGCGTCCAATCCAATATAGACACCATTGTCGACCGCATGGGCGGCGCTTGTGCACATCGCTCCGATAAGCGCTATGGATAATGCGGAGAATTTCATTCTGTTCATTAACATGGCGATTCCTTTCAATATAAATAGAAGAAGTACAAACGGGAAAATGGCTTACCGGGGATCGAAAGTAGACTTATTGGAAGATATCGTCTGTGCGCTATGCAACACAGGAAATTAACACGTATGAAGTGTGTTCAGGCGAACTGGCGGCGCAGGTTGTTGAATAATAACGCCTGGTGATCAGGATAATTCCAGTCTGGTCCTGCGACGGATGAATAATAAATGAATACCGCTCTGCCCGACGCCGGCAAATTACATGACCACGCCCGCGCCATAGGCTGTCGCGACCGGCTACAAGCGAACCGCGACCCCGCTCGATCTGCTGTTTGACCTGACCTTCTCGGCAGCCTTCGAGCTGGACGCGTCGCAGTTCTCCCGCTGACCGGTGGAGGGGCGTTGCGGTGCTGCGTTGTCCGGCTTCGGGTTCGCGAGCTTCGCGATCTGCCGGGTGTGGATCAATTTTTTATGGTTCGCCTCCGCCTGCGATACCGACGCGCGGCCGCGGCTTCCGGCGTCGACATGGCGGTGTGCCTCGTCATCCTGATGCTCGCGCCGGTCGTCACGGTCGTCGGCTATGAGATGCTGGTTATCGCCAGCAGGCGTAGGCTGTGGCGATACAGGACGGCAGGGTAGGGGAGTAGGTCGCCGTGCGCGACTTACAGGGCGCGGCGAGAGGGGACAGATTTCAAAATCTGTCCCCGTATAGAGAAATCAGCGATATCGTCAGACCGTGGTCTGCCCCCGATTTTTATTGAACATCCGTCCGTACGAACAGTACACGGCGGTTTTCGGCACGACCTTCGGCGGTCTTGTTGTTTCCCACCGGTTGCGTCTCGCCGTAACCGTTCACCTGCAGGCGTGCCGCGTCGATGCCCTTGCCGACGATATAGGCCCGGACTGACTCCGCGCGTTTCTTCGAGAGGGTCAGGTTGTAACGGGCCGGGCCGGCGTTGTCGGTGTGGCCCTGGATTTCACCGGCCGCCTGCGGCACCGCCTGCAGAAAGGCCGCGAGGCGATCGAGGTCGGCATGTGATTCGGGCTTGAGCCGGCTGGAATCGTTTTCGAAGTACACCTGCAGGCGCACGTTCAGGCTGCAGCCTGATCCATCCACCGCGTCACCGGCGGGGGTGGTCGGGCACAGGTCGTCCGCATCCGGTACGCCGTCGTGGTCGCCGTCTGCCGGCAGGGCAGGGGCTACTTCCTGCGGAACGGGTTCGGGTTCCGGCGCGGGCTCCGGTTCCACCGGCACGGGGGCCGGCTCCGGTTCGGGTTCAGTGACTACGGCCGACTGCCGGTTGCCGCCGAAGGTCTTGCGCAGGCCGACGGTCAGCATCAGTTCATCCTGGTCGTAGCTTGACAGTTCCAGTTGTGCGCGCCAGGACTCGGCGAACTGCCAGACACCGGCCGCTCCCATATAGATGCTGAGCGAATGGACCTTGTCGTAGTTGATGGTCGGACTGTTGGTGCTGTTGCGGGTCACCACGAGGCCGCTCTTCAGCACCGGATACAGGGTGCGGGCGCGGCCGCCCGTGAGCGGCGTCCATTCGGTGCCCGCGCCGTACAGGTCGTATTCCACCTCGCCGAGGTGTCCCACGACGGGATTGTCGGAGCTGATACCGGCCTCGCCGGCATGGATGTAGAAACCTTCGAGGGAGAAATCCCGCCAGGTCTGGTTACCCGCCAGCAGGCGATAACCGTGGCTGGTGGTGTCATCCACGCGATAGCCGCCGTTGATGTCGCGCGGTTCCAGCCAGGACCGGCCCAGGTCGCCGCCGAGATACCATTCGCCTTTGTGATCGTCGGCGATCTCCGCTTGCGCAGCCGGCGTGTTCAGGCCCGCCAGGACCATCACCGCGAGCACGACCGGGACGCCGGACCGTACCAGCGCCCGGCGCCGCCACAGCAGCGGGGCCAGCAGTAACAGCATCCAGCCGTCAAACGCACCGATGCCGCGCCGCGCCGTCTCCAGCCTGCCCGGCGGGTCGCGATAGTCCGCTATCCCGTCGCCGTCGGAATCGGAAACGCCCTCGCGGTTGTCTGCTATACCGTCGTCGTCGCTGTCGACATCGACATAGTCGGGCCGGCCATCGTCATCACTGTCCACCGGGTTCTGCGGTACGCTGCCGGTGATGTCGCCATCGACGCTGTCCATCAGTCCGTCGTTGTCGGAATCGACGGCGGCGTCGACGCGCCCGTCGCTGTCGGCATCGACGCCGTTCGATTCGATAATGTCGTTCAGGCCGTCGCCGTCGCTGTCCAGGTCGACATAGTCGGCCTGGCCGTCGTTGTCGGTGTCCGGCAGCGGCAGGGACGAGCCGCCGAGCGCGACTTCGACGCTGTCGGCCAGCCCGTTGGCGTTGGTGTCGGTGATGTCGTCGATGACGCCGTCGCGGTCCGCATCGACGCCGCCGGCCTCGATGGTGTCGGTCAGGCCGTCGTTGTCGCTGTCGCGATCCAGGTAGTTGGGCAGGCCGTCGCCGTCCACGTCGTCCGTGCCGTCCTGGTCATTCGGTATGCCGTCGTTGTCCGCGTCCAGGTCCGCGACATCCGGGATGCCGTCCCCGTCGCTGTCGAGGTGGGTGCCGAACAGCGCGGGCGCCGCGTCGACGACGTCGGCAATGCCGTCGCCGTCGGTATCCGTCGCGGCATCGACGCGCCCGTCGTTATTCGCGTCGGCGGCCGCATTGTCCGTGCCCGCGATGTCGAACGCAGCGTCATTGTCGGCGTCGAGGTCGCGGTAATCCTCCGTGTTGTCACTGTCGGTGTCGCGCGGGGCGCCGGTGCGGGTGCCGCCCGCATCCATCAGTCCGTCCAGGTCCGCGTCAGGCAAGCCGGCCTCGTTCACGTCGGGGATGCCGTCGTTGTCGGTATCCAGGTCGCGGAAGTCGGGCACGCCGTCGCCGTCCGTATCGGGCAGGGTGTAGGCATCGTCTATCAGGTCGCCATCGAGGTCCGCGCCGAGGGTGAGGTCGGTATCCAGCGCATCGTCGATGCCGTCCCCGTCGCTGTCGAGCCCGGACAGGTCGGTCTCGGCGGTATCGAGGATGCCGTCGCTGTCGCTGTCGACGCTGAGGAAGTCCGCCACGCCGTCCAGATCGATGTCGTACGAGCCAAGGCCGTCCGCCACGCCATCGAGATTGACGTCGACGCCGCCCTGATTGGTGACATCGAAGACATCGTCAATGCCATCGCTGTCGCTGTCCAGCCCGAGGCCGCCGCCTTCGAGGCGATCCGGCACGCCGTCGTTGTCGCTGTCGCGGTCCAGGTAGTCCGGCCGGCCGTCATTGTCCGTATCGGCGGGCGACGACGGCACGGGGCCGGCCTCGAGGGCATCCGGGAGGGTGTCGTTGTCGCTGTCGCGGTCCTGGTAGTCCGGGATGCCGTCGCCGTCCGTATCGACCGGGTTCACATCGGGTCCGCGCTCCACGGCGTCGGGGATGCCGTCGTTATCGCTGTCGGTATCCGCCGCGTCGGCGCTGCCGTCGCCGTCGGTGTCCGTCACGTCCGACTCCAGCGCGTCGATGATGCCGTCGCCGTCAGTATCCACGGGATTGTTGGCATCGGCGCCCACCTCGACGCCATCGGTGATGCCGTCGCCGTCGGTATCGCTGTCCATCGGGTCAGTGCCCAGCGCGGTCTCCCCGGCATAGGTCAGGCCGTCATCGTCGAGGTCGGTCGGACCCACATCGGCGGTGTGCCGGAAGGTCGCGGTCGCGATGTCCTGCTGCACCGGGAAATTGCTGCCATCGATGTAAAAGAGCTGCGACTGCACGGTGTACGTGCCGGTGGCGCCGTTCAGGGCGTAGGTCGGCGAGACCGTGCGGATCGGTGCTGCCGGCCGTGGCGGAGAAGCTGTCCGTCAGCACGGAGGAGGAATTCCCCGCCGGGTCGATGATGGTGACCTCCAGACGATAGTTGCCGGCGGTGACGACGTTGACCGTCGCCTCGGTGTCGATCCGCACCGTACCGGCGGCTACGGCATTGGAGACGCTGCAGCCCGCCGCCGTGGCGGTGCGCGTCACGCAGCCGGTGATGACGACGCTGCCGGTATTGGCCCGGTCGGCCGCGCCGCCGTCGGCGAGGAGCTGGCCCCAGCGCGCGGCGGCCACCCAGTTCGTGGAGTCGCCGCTGGTATCGATCTGTATCTGCACCAGGTTGTTGTCCGCGACGAGCCAGGACAGGTCGGAGATGCTGAGTACCGTGGTGCTCCACACGTTGTTGGCGCCGGTCAGCCTGCCGAGCAGATGACCGTTCAGATAGACGTCGTCCTGCTCGCCGTCTTCCTCGTCGACGTCATAGGCACGGATCGTCAGCGAGGCCGAGTTCACCGGCAGGACGGTGACATCGATATTGAACTCGATCGGCGCCTCCGGGTCGGTGCGACCAAAGGTGATACCGGGCGCCGGCTCGGTCAGCAGGCTGCCGGTCGCCATGTCGTTGTCAGGGACGGTGTTGGTGTTGGTGCCGGGGACGTTCGCGTTGCTGGCGTTGTCCACGTGCGTGAAATACGTGCCGGGGGCGGCGTGGCTGGCCGTTCCGATGAGGGCGGTGCCAACATAGACGGCCGCGGTCACGGCCAGCATCTGTATCTTTGTCATTATTATTCCCCGATGACTGTTCCGGTGAAGGACGGCACATGGTGCCTGTCTGTTGCGCTAAATTCAATCCAAATCATGGGAAATATGTGTCAATTGGGGACATGCCACGGTTTTCCTGCCATCATCCCCGCCCATGCACATTCACCCCCGCCGCCCGCTGTGGCTGTATGACCTGATCGTGATCGTTGTCGCCTTGCTGGCGCTGATGGCCTGGGATGCTAGCGGCGCGGATCTGTGGGCGGTGCGTCAGGTGGCCGGGCCGGACGGGTTCCCGTGGCGCAGGCACTGGCTGACGAGCGACGTGCTGCACCGGGGTGGGCGGATCGCCGGCTGGCTCGTGTTCGTCGTGCTGGTGGTCGGCATCTGGCGCCCCCTCCCGTTTGCGCGGACCCTGCCGAAGGTTGTGCAGATGTGGTGGGTGCTGGCTACGCTGGTCTGCGCCAGTGTGATCCCGCTGCTGAAGGCGCGCAGTCTGACCAGTTGCCCGTGGGATCTGATCGAGTTCGGTGGCACCGCGCAGTATGTGTCGCACTGGGTGCGCGGGGTTACCGATGGCGGGCCGGGGCGCTGCTTCCCGTCGGGCCACGCGTCGGCGGCATTCTCCTTCGTGAGCGGCTGGTTCGCGCTGCGGATACACGCTCCGCGCGCGGCGCGCTGGTGGCTGGCCGGCGTGCTGCTGGCCGGTGTGGTGTTCGGCGGCGCCCAGATGCTGCGCGGCGCGCACTATCCCAGCCACACGCTGTGGACCGGCTGGATCTGCTTCGTGTTGTGCGCGGTGCTCAGTCGACTCGTACCTGCGCTGCGAGGCGGCCGGCAGGCCGGCGCACCTGTGTGAAACTGCCCGTCGTCGCAACTGCTTCAGGAGGGGACAGATTTCAAAATCTGTCCCCAGAAAGGGAAAACTGCCCCTGGCGGTTAATAAATCTGTGCCAGATTTTACCGGGGACAGGGTATCCGGGATCATTTCGGTGCGTCGGACGGTGTTCGGCCAGTCCGCTGACGGAATGCACTGCTGGACCCGGACATAAAGGGCGTTTATCCTTCTCAGCACTCAAATAATAAAAGGAGCGGATATATGTCCAAGCACAAGACCGGCGCCGGTTGGGCGGCCGCTGCGATAACGGCAGTTCTGGGACTGAACGGCGCAGCCTATGCCGCTGACAAGGAACCCACCATCCCCACCTGCGAGAAGAAGTACGGCACGCTTTCCGTGGTGGAACCCGAAGACTCCCCCAACCGCTATTGGTACCGTGATCTTCAGCTCGAATCGCCGGTCGCACTGATCAAGGTATTCGTGTCGGAATCGAAATGTTTCACGCTGGTGGATCGTGGCAAGGGACTGGAGGCGGCGCAGGCCGAACGCGCGCTCGCCAGCGGCGGCGAACTGCGCGGCGGCTCCAATGTGGGCAAGGGCCAGATGAAGGCGGCGGATTACGTGCTGGTGCCTGACCTGGTCAGCAAGAACGCAAAGGCCGGCGGCTCGAACATCGGCGGTCTGCTGGGCGGCATGGTCGGCGGCACGGCCGGCGCGTTGATGGGCGGCGTCAGCCTGAAGAGCAAGACGGCAGATGTGGTGCTGACCCTGACTGACGTGCGTTCCACCGAGCAGATATCGCTGCAGCAGGGCCACGCCAAGAAGACCGACCTGGGCTGGGGCGCGGGCGGCGGGGCGTTCTTCGGCGGCTTTGCCGCGGCCGGCGCCAGCAGCTATGCCAACACCGAGATCGGCCAGGTGGTGACCAAGGCCTATCTCGATGCCTACATCAAGATGGTCGATGACGTGAGGAACAGTGAACCGGACGCGAAGACCGCCAATGTGCAGCAGTCGGTCACCATGGCCAAGGCCGGCGTGATGTTTTCCGAAGCCAACAACAAGAGCGAGAAGGTGCGCGATCTGGATACCGGCATGACGCTGTACCCCACCGGAGAGAAGAGCGGCGTGTGGTGGAAGGTGCAGGATGAACTCGGCAATGAAGGCTGGGTGACTTCGCCCTCGTTCGGCCTGGCCAAGTAACGGTTCAGGAAATTGAATATACACGGTCCTGTGCATCGCGCAGGGCCGTTTTTTATTAGTGGCGCCCGGATTATGGGGGGAAGGCTGCAGTATCTGTGTTCTGTCCTCAATAGGGGGCTCTGCGGGCTCACCGCTCGACACAGTATTTTTGGAATGATGATGGTAGAATTCGTCTGAATACAGCCTTTGACCAAACCTGCTGCTGCCCGACTCTGACGCAATGATCCGTTCCATCGTGCCTCTCCCATCCGGCAGCATGACTGATATCGACACCGCGATGATGCACCACGCCCTAACGCTCGCCCGCCGCGCGGCGGATGCAGGCGAGGTGCCGGTCGGCGCGGTGCTGGTGCAGGATGGCGCGATCATCGGCGAGGGCTGGAATCATCCGATCTCCGGGCAGGATCCCACTGCGCATGCCGAGATCGGGGCGCTGCGTGCGGGCGCTGCGGCGCTCGGCAATTACCGCCTCGTTGATACCACCCTGTATGTGACTCTGGAGCCCTGTATCATGTGCGCCGGCGCCATCGTGCATGCGCGCGTGAAACGGCTGGTGTTCGGCGCGGCCGATCCCAAGACCGGCGCGGCGGGCAGCGTGTTCGACGTCTTCGCCTCGGGCAAGGTCAATCACCTCGTCCAGGTCGATGGCGTTGTGCTGGCCGGGGAGTGCGGGCACCTGCTGACGGATTTCTTCCGGCAGCGGCGCTGATTTTTCCAACGCCGGACGGAATATCGCAATCAATGGGGACAGATTTATAAATCTGTCCCCCTGCCTGCCAGTCGGTACCTGTTCGAGGAGAACCCATGAGTTCCGATTCACCGCCTTCCCGTACGATCTTTGGCCTGCGCAAGCTCCCTGGGCGCTACGCCGGTATCGTCATGCCTCTGCTGCTGTCCATCTTCATGAGCGGCATCGTCTCTTTTGTCAGCACGCTGCAGGCATGGGCAGACCCATGGTTTGCTGCACACCTGGCGGGGGCATGGGGCTGGTCATGGATGATCGCCTTCCGACCTGCTGCGGTGCTGCCGCTGGTCAGGAGGCTGACCCGTGTGCTGGTCGAAAGGGCTTAGAAGAAAACCCGGGACAGATTTATTCTTAATAAATACGGGGACAGATTTTAAATCTGTCCCCTCTTGCCGCAGCAAATCTGTCCCCGCGTTTCAATCCTTGATTTCAGGGCCGCAGGAAGCGGTGGTCAGGCAACAATGAACGCAGCAGGCGGTTGTCAATGCGCTTGCCGAACTCCAGCGGGCCGGTTTCCGGCAGCACGAAATCCGCCGGCAGGCGTCCGTCTGCACGGAAACGCGCCGCCAGTTCGCGCCAGGGCAGCGGTTCGCCGTTGACGACGTTGATCCGCGCGCCGGGCAGAGGTTGCACGAGCACGTGCGCGATGACCGCGACGATGTCGTCGACGTGGATCAGGTTGACCAGTTTCGCGCCGTCCCTGATGAGTCCCTTCTGCAGCCAGCTCACCGGGTCGCGTCCGGGTCCGAAGATGCCGGCGAGCTGCAGCACGGTCGCGCCCCGCTCGCGCAGCCATTCCTCGCCCTGCACGCGCGGCTGGCCCAGGTCGAGCGGAGTCTGTTCGGTGACCGTGACGATGGGCGATCCCGCGGCATCAGCCACCCGATAGGCCGAGGTGCTGCCGAGCACGATGAGGCCGGCGGCGTCCTGCAGGTGCGCGGCGAAGAACGCCTGCACGAGGGCGAGTGGCTCGGCGGGGAAGGTCCAGACGACCGCGCGCCCCGAGAGCGGCGGGTTGCCCCAGCTCGCGGGGTCGCGCAGGTCGAAGGACTGCAGCGGCGGCGCGGCCCGGCGGCGCGTCGCTGCCGTGGCGGGGAAGCGCCGCAGCAGCGCCTGCCCGACATAGCCGGCGCCGAGGACGGTGAGGGGTACGCTTTCCGGGGACGTCGCGCTCATGATGCCGTCATTAATACGTGCCCGCGCGGCAAAGTGCAAATGCCGCGGCCCCGCGTGCGACACCTCGGATCGGCTGTAACGCACAGGACGGCGCGCTTGCACCGCGGGATGTGGTAGTCTGCGCCATCATCGTCGCCGTCGAGTCGAATCCATGTCTGCCCCGTCCGCTCCTTCCGCTTTCCCCGTTGCCGTGATCGGCGGCGGGCCCGCCGGGCTCATGGCGGCGGAGGTCCTGAGCGCCGGCGAGGTACGCGTCGAGCTGTTCGACGCCATGCCGTCGGTGGGGCGCAAATTCCTGCTCGCCGGCAAGGGCGGCCTGAACCTCACGCATTCCGAGCCGCGCCCGGCGTTTCTCGCGCGCTATGGCGCGCGGCGTGCGCAGATCGGGCCGCTGTTCGACGCCTTCGGGCCGGAGGACCTGCGCGCCTGGGCGGGCGGGCTGGGCATCGAGACCTTCGTCGGCTCGTCCGGTCGCGTCTTTCCCGCCGGGATGAAGGCGGCCCCGCTGCTGCGTACCTGGTTGCACCGCCTACGCGGCGCCGGTGTGCGCATCCACGTGCGTCATCGCTGGCGCGGCTGGTCGGACGGCGGTGCGCTGGTCTTCGACACTCCACAGGGCCCGCGCGAGGTGAGCGCCGACGCCGTGGTGCTGGCGCTGGGCGGCGGGAGCTGGCCGCAGCTCGGTTCCGATGGGGCGTGGGCGGCGTTGCTGGAGGGACGCGGCGTGCCGGTCGCGGCGCTGAAGCCTTCGAATTGCGGATTCGACGCCGGGTGGAGCGAGCATTTCCGCGCGCGCTTCGCCGGCCAGCCGGTGAAGACCGTGGGCGCGGCGTTTACCGATGCGGCGGGCCGCGAGCAGCGCGTCCAGGGCGAGTTCATCGTCACCTCCGGCGGCGTGGAGGGCAGCCTGATCTATGCCTTGTCCGCGCCCTTGCGCGACACCATCGCGGCGCGCGGCGAGGCGATCCTGCGCCTTGACCTCGTGCCCGACCGTGCGCCTTCGCGCGTGGTCGAGGCCTTGGCTCAGCCGCGCGGATCGAAGTCGATGGCGGGCCACCTGCGCCGCCGGCTCGGGATCGAGGGCGTGAAGGCTGGGCTGCTGCGCGAGTGCGCGCCGGCGCAGGACTTCGCGGATCCGGAGCGGCTGGCGGCAGTGATCAAGTCCCTGCCGCTGCGTCTCGTCGCCGCGCGGCCGCTCGCCGAGGCGATCAGCACGGCGGGCGGCGTTCCCTTCGAGGCGCTCGACAAAGGCCTGATGATCCGCGCGCTGCCGGGCGTGTTCTGCGCCGGCGAGATGCTGGACTGGGAGGCGCCGACGGGCGGTTATCTGCTCACCGCCTGTTTCGCCAGCGGGCACGCGGCGGGTCGCGGCGTACTGGACTGGATCAGGGATATGTAGAGGGTAGCCAGATGCAGGCGCGGGGCGCCGTCATCCGGGGATGTCCCGGAGTATCCCGGATTCCGCTGCGCTGCATCCGGGCCACATGGAAGCAGGATAAAGAATGGCATCGCATCGATCACTCACCGTCGGGCTCATCTCCGACACCCACGGGCTGCTGCGGCCCGAGGCCGTGGAGGCCCTGCGCGGCAGCGACTTCATCGTCCACGCGGGCGACATCGGCGATCGGGATATCCTAGCGGCATTGTCCGACCTGGCGCCGCTCACGGCGATCCGCGGCAATAACGACACGGAGGCGTGGGCCAGGCGCCTGCCCGAGACGGAGGTGCTGACCGCCGGTGCAGTTTCCATCTACGTCATTCATAACCTTGCCGACATCGATCTCGACCCGGCGGCGGCCGGTTTCCGGGTGGTGATCTCGGGCCATTCGCACCGGCCGGGCTGGCGGAACAAGGGCGGCGTGCTGTACGTGAATCCGGGCAGCGCGGGACCGCGCCGTTTTTCCCTGCCGGTCGCGGTCGGCCAGCTCGTGATCACGGGCGGGCGGATTGCGCCCAAGCTGTTCGAGTTACAGATCGACAGCGGCGGATAACCCGGCGCGCCAATCGGGTATTGCGGCGCGGGTGAATGTACCCGGCCGGAGCGGCTGGGGTATCATGCTCCGAGCGCACTCCAACGGGAATCCGCCATGTCCGTAACCAGGTTCGCCGCCACTCAACCGCCCCATGCCGCCGCACTGATCATGCCGGTTGCGGGGAGACGGCAATCGCAGGCGGTGAGGGGAGGCGCGATTTGTCCATGCGATATCTCACCGGGACCGTGATTTTGCTGTCCCTGTCCGGCACGGGCTGTACCTACAAGGCATGGTACGAGGGTTTTCAGGACACGCGGCGGCAGGAGTGCTACAGGCTGCCGCATGGCGAGGTGCAGTCCTGCCTCGACAATGTCAACCGCGTCAGCTACGAACAGTACCGGCGGGAGCGCAAGGAGGCGCAGGACGAGGGGATGGCGACGGAGCAGACACGGACGCCCTGATGCCTTCATGTCCTGCAGGCGGCACGGCGCGTCCATGCGCATGATGTAACACAACCACAGGGGGATCGTATATGCGTAACAGAGGATGGCTGGCACTGGCGGCCTGGGGTCTGGCGGGGGCGGCGATGGCCGTGGAACCGGCGCCGGTGGATTACTCCGCCGATGAGACCATGCAGACGGCGGAGATGTCGATCGAAGGCACGGCGTATTACTCCGCCGGAAAGGAGCGACGCGAGACGCTGATTGAGGGCATGCGCCAGATCATGATCACGCGTCCCGACAAGAAGGTGATGTGGACGCTGATGCCGGAACAGCGCATGTACCTGGAGATCAAACTGGGCGACGCCGGCGCCGGCCAGGGTGATCTGTCGGGCTACGAGATCGAGCAGACGACGGTCGGCCCGGAAGAGGTCAACGGCGTCATGACGACCAAGAGCAAGATCGTCATGACCGGCAGGAAAGGCGACAAGATGGGCGGCTTCTGGTGGACGAGCAATGAAGGCATCGTGGTGAAGATGGATGTGATCGCGATGGACAAGGGCAGCAAGGCGCGCATCAAGAAGGAGCTGAAGAACATCAACGTCGGACGCCAGGATCCGGCGCTGTTCGAGATCCCCGCGGGATACGAGAAGATGAGCATGATGAACATGCTGATGGGCGGCGGCGGGGAGGAGGGCGGCGAGTCCGGGTCTGCCGATGCGGAGGAACAGGAGCAGGCGCCGGCGGAGAAGAAGGAAAAGCGCGGCTTCGGGCTGAAGGGCATCATCGACATGGTGAATTGAGGGGGCGATCCATGAGGGCAGGCATAAAGGCGCTGGCGCTGCTGGCGTGTGCGGCGGGTCTCGCGGCCGCGATCCCGACGGTGCGGGCGGACGGCTGCGCCACCGAGGATGAAAGGCAGGCGGTGGCGCAGCTTAACAAGGCGGAGGCGCTGGAAAAGGCCGGCAAGCTGAGCGAGGCCTACAACACGGCGGTATCGGTCGACACGATGTGCGCCGATCAGAAGCGCGTCGATGCGCTCAGGCAGCGCGTCGGCAGGACCCTGGGCGGACAGGAAGAGAAGAAGGGGCAGCTCGCCGCCGCCTTTGACTGGTACGAGCGTGGAGGCCATGCGGCCGAGGCGGACCGGGTGAAGCTGCTGCACGTGAAGTCGAGGCCCGAGGATATCAACGTCTTCGGCAATGCCTACGACCACTTCAAGCGCCGCGAGGCCGAGTCCACGTTGAAGGAACTGCTCACGATGGCGGCAAAGAACGCGGACAAGCTGCTGGCCGATGAGGAGCGGGCCTTCGCCGCGCGCTTGGTCTCGTTTGATGAGCTGGACAGGGCGGGCGACTGGCTGCGCTATCTCGGCGACGACCAGATGACGCGGAAGTCCGCGCGCGCGGAGAAGCGCGGCGACGCACTGATCGTGAAGGACGGACTGGGCATGCTCGAAAATGCGATCCGTTATTTCAACCTGGCCGACAAACCGCAGAAGGTGCAGCAGGTGAAGGACAAGGCGCTGCGTCTCGGGGATGCCTACGTGAAGACCGGCGAGACGACGACGGCGGCAAACTTCTACATTCTGGCCGGCGCCGATGACAAGGCGGCTGACCTCGAGAAGCGTACGAAAGAGGCCAATCAGAAGAAAGAGTCCAGGCGGCAGGAACAGTTCAAGCAGGAACAGGACGACCTGGAAAAGGAACTGGGTTTCTAGCGCTACGATCGATGCGGGGATCCCGGCGACGGGCGCGCGGGATCCCTCTGTTTCGCCAGGCTTGACCCCAAATGACCGCACGCGCCGTTCGCAACACGCTGAGGAGCCTCGCCGATCCCGCCATCGCCGTGCATGCGCGGCGGTTCTTCAAGACCGGGAAGGGAGAATACGGCGAGGGTGACCGTTTCCTCGGCATACGTGTCCCGGTGTTGCGGCGCATCGTGAAAGACTGCCGCGGCCTGGCGCTGCCTGAAACCCTGCCCCTGCTGCATTCCGCGTTTCACGAGGAACGACTGTTCGCGCTCCTGCTGCTGGTGGACCGGTTCCGCCGCGGCGACGCCGCGGAGCGGGCGGCGATCTACCGCCTGTATCTGGCGCATACCGGCTGCGTCAACAACTGGGATCTGGTCGACTCCTCCGCGCCGTACATCGTCGGCGCCTACCTCGAGGACCGCGACAGGCGAGTCCTGTACCGGCTCGCGCGTTCCGCCTCGCTGTGGGAACGCCGCATCGCGACCACCGCGACGCTGCATCTCCTCCGGGGCCATCGCTACGATGACACCCTGAAGATCGCCGCCCTGCTGCTGCAGGACGGGCACGACCTGATCCACAAGGCCGTCGGCTGGATGCTGCGGGAGGTCGGCAAGCGCGACCTGTCTGCGGAAAAAACCTTCCTAAACAAGCATTACACAGTGATGCCCCGCACCATGCTGCGCTATGCGATCGAGAAATTTCCACCCAAGGATAGAAACATGTACCTGGAAGGGGTAGCATAGATCTTGAACAGGCTCAGATTTTCGTTACCCCCGTTGCATCGGATGGCAGCATAGATTGGCATCGACCTTGGGAGGGCACCAGCATGTTTGCGCGAATGATGGGTGTGGCAACGATATCGCCGTGGAGGCTGCATCAGAAGATGCAGCTCGGATCGGTCTCCGTGTTTGACGCGAATCCCCACCTGAGCTGGCTGAACGGCCACCTTCCGGGTGCCGTCAACGTCGATCCTTCGGAATATCCGGAACGCGATCTTCCCGAAAACAAAAATACCTGCGTCGTCTTCTACTGTTCCGGGCCGTGGTGCGGTGCCGGCCCTTATGCCGCGCGGCGCGCGAAGCAGATGGGTTACATCAACGTCTGCGTCCTGTCCAACGGCATCCGCGGCTGGCTGGCGGCCGAGCTCCCGATGGAGCAGGGCAGCCATACCCTTTCCTGACCCGCGCCCGCGGGTCTGGGCAGCAGTCGGGCGGTTCCGGCCCGGTTGCGTATCGCATTCATTAACGCACAGATCCGCCTGAACAGGATCGGATGGGAACATGCGCGCCATGTCGGCCATGACCCTCGTCATCGGCAACAAGAATTACTCCTCGTGGTCGCTGCGGCCGTGGCTGCTGCTGCGCCACGCCGGGATCCCCTTCGAGGAGGTCCGGCTTCCGCTGTACCGCGATGACACGCGGGCGCGGATCGAATCGCTGTCACCCTCCGGCCTGGTACCGGTGCTGCGGCACGGCCAGGTGGCGGTCTGGGATTCCCTCGCGATCTGCGAGCACGTGAACGAGCTCCATCCCGACCGCCAGCTTTGGCCCGCGGACCAGGCGGCGCGCGCGGTGGCGCGTTCGGCCTCCGCCGAGATGCACGCCGGATTCCGCGCCCTGCGCGAACACATGCCGATGAACTGCCGCGGGTACTTCCCCGGCCGCGGACTCAACGCGGAGACGCAGAAGGACATCCGGCGCATCCTCGCCCTGTGGCGGCACTGCCGCACGACCTTCGGCGAGGAGGGCGCCATGCTGTTCGGGGATTTTTCCATTGCCGATGCGATGTTCGCGCCGGTCGCGCTGCGTTTCCAGACCTACGATGTGAAGCTCGATCCCGTCTGTGCCGCCTACGTCAGCACCCTGCTGGCCCTGCCGGCCATGGTCGAGTGGGTCGACGCCGCGCGCCGCGAGCCGGAGCGGCTGGAGCAGTTCGAGCCGTACGGCTGACGACGGAGCGGCCGGGCATGGGAAAACGCATCGCGATCATCCAGGGCCATCCCGATCCGGCGCCCGAACGCTTCGGGCGCGCGCTGGCCGAGGCCTATGCGCGCGGCGCGGCCGCGGCGGGCCACGAGGTCAGGGTCATCGAGGTGGGCGCACTCGATTTCCCCCTGCTGCGCGGCAGGCAGGACTGGGAGCGGGGGCCGCCGGCGGAGGCGATCCGGCAGGCGCAGGAGACGATCGCCTGGGCCGGGCATCTGCTCATCATCTATCCGCTCTGGCTCGGCTCGATGCCGGCGCTGTTGAAGGCCTTCCTCGAACAGGTCATGCGTCCGGGCTTCGCCATCGCGCGGCCGGAAGAGGGCGGCATGGGCAGGAAACTGCTCGCAGGCAGGAGCGCCCGCATCGTTGTCACGATGGGCATGCCGGCGCTGTTGTATCGCTGGTATTTCCGCGCCCACAGCCTGAGGAGCCTCGAACGCAACATCCTGCGCTTCTGCGGCATTGGCCCGATCCGGGAGACCCTGATCGGCATGGTCGAGGCGGGCGCCGCCGCACGGCGCGAACGCTGGCTCGATCGTATGCGCGACCTGGGGCGCGCGGGTGCCTGAGCGCCCGGCGCTCCGCCGCAACAGGAACCACACGCCGCATTGCCCGCCGGTGGAACGGGCGATATCATGCTGTCTGGAGTCACGGGCGGCGATCGATTTCCGGCGCAATGTCCCGGAGGGGTCCGGCAGGGATTCCGGTTGCCGCAGTCGCGGCCGGCGGCATGTTTGACGACGAGAAGAACAATTCCACACGTGTATAAGCGCAAGCCCTTGTTTCATGCCTGGGGCGCCCTCGACCGCGGCCGCTTCGTCGCCGGGATCCTGTTCGTGCTCGGAGCCCTGCTCACGCTCGCACTCGTGACGCTCGATGGCCAGACCGGCGGTGACACGCGCATCAGCGGCCTGGGTTTCGGCGTCAATCTCGTGCTGATGGCCGTCCTGATGTTACTGTTCGTCCCGCTCACGCTGCGCCGCGCGCTCGATCTCGGCTGGTCCGTGCCGAAGGCCTTTCTCGGGCTGATCGGATCCGTCCTGCTGTTCCCGCTGCTGACGCTGGTCTTCATGACGGTTCCCGGCCGGGGTGCGGAGGACGCGGATGCGCCGCGACCGCTGCCGATGCTGGCGGTGATCGCGGCCCCGGTCGCCGGGGTGGCGGCGGCCATGATGGTTACAGTGGTCTTCTCGCGGTTCTAGTATCAGGCCTTCGGGGGCGGCGATGAACGGCCGGACGGGATTTCACATGCGGTTATCGACATGATGTCGCTGCGCCCGGTTTCCCATCGCCGCTACCTGCTGATCCTCACCCTCCTGTTTCTGGTGGAATGGCTGCTGCTGGCGATCGATCCCAGCTACCGCAGCGACTGGCTGCTGGAAAACGTGCTGCCGGTGCTGTTCCTCGGCCTGCTCTGGCTCACGGCCGGCCGGCTGCCGCTGTCGCGCGTCTCCTATACATTGATCTTCGCGTTCCTGTTCATCCACGAGGTCGGCGCGCACTACACCTATGCGGAGGTCCCTTACGACGCATGGTTCCACGCGCTTGCCGGGACGGGTTTCAACGAGCTGGTCGGGTGGGAGCGCAACAACTTCGACCGCATCGTGCATTTCCTCTATGGCCTGCTGCTGTTCTATCCGATCCGGGAGATCTATTTCCGGGTCGCGCGGGCGGGTGGCTTCTGGGGCTATTTCCTGCCGCTCGATTTCGCCATGTCCACCTCGATGGTGTACGAGCTGATCGAGTGGGCGGCAGCGGAGGCGTTCGGCGGTGAACTCGGCATGGCCTATCTCGGCACCCAGGGCGACATCTGGGACGCGCACAAGGACATGCTGCTGGCGAGCATCGGCGCGCTGATCGCCATGCTGATCGTGCTCGGCATCAACCTCTACCTGCAGAAGGATTTCGCACGCGAATGGGCCGAAAGCCTGCGCGTCAAGCATGTCCGGCCGCTGGGCGAGGACGAGATCGCGCGCCTGTGGCGGGAGAAGCAGGATCACCGCGTCGATGAGTAGGGTGCGCCGGACGGACAGCAGGAAGGATGGGGCCCGATGGATTTCCTGACCGGCATTACGATACTGGTGATCTATCAGCTCATCGGTGAGGCGGCGGTGCTGCTGCTGGGAATTCCGGTCCCCGGGCCGGTGGTCGGGATGGCCCTGCTGTTCCTGACCCTGGTGATCCGGCGCGGCGCGGCGGCGCCGCTGGAGAACGCGTCGACCTCCCTGCTGAGCCACCTTTCGCTGCTGTTCGTGCCGGCCGGTGTGGGTGTGCTGGTGCACTTCCACCGGATCGGAGACGAGTGGCTCCCGATCGGCGTCGCGCTCGTGCTCGGCACGCTGGTTACGCTGGCGGTGACGGCGCTGGTGATGCGCGTGATGCAGCGCCTGGTCGCCCGCGGAGGACCGGAGTGATGCGCACGGACCTGTCGGACATCTGGGTCTATCTCTCCGCCTCGCCGCTGCTGGGCCTGACCGTCACCCTGGTGGCCTACCTCGCCGCGTGGCACCTCTATCAGCGCGCCGGCGCGAGCCCGCTGCTCAATCCCGTGGCGGTCGCGGTCGGCCTGCTGATCGCCTTCCTGCTCATCACCGGCATCCCCTACGGCAGCTATTTCGAGGGCGCGCAGTTCGTCCACTTCCTGCTCGGTCCGGCGACGGTGGCGCTGGCGGTGCCGCTCTACCGCCAGTTGTCCAAGCTGCGCACGCTGTGGCTGCCGGTCGGCGCGGCGGTGCTGGCCGGGGTCTGCACCGCGGCGGTGAGCGCGGCGGTGATCGCGCGCCTGCTCGGCGCGACCCCGGTCACCGCGCTGTCCCTCGCGCCCAAGTCGGTGACCGCGCCGGTGGCCATGGGCATCTCGGAACGCATCGGCGGGCTGCCGTCGCTCACCGCCGTCCTCGTGGTGATGACGGGCATACTCGGCGCCGTGCTGGGTGGAAAGGTGTTCGACCTGCTGCGCATCCGCGACGACGGGATCCGCGGCGTCGCCATGGGAGTGACCTCGCACGGCATCGGTACCGCGCGCGCCTTCCAGATCAGCAGTGAAATGGGCGCGTTCTCCGGACTGGCCATGGCGCTGTCGGCGCTGGCGAGTTCGCTCATCCTGCCCTGGCTGATGCGGCTGGTCGCGCACATCATCTGAGGCGCCGTGCCCGCGGTTTTCCTGCCGCGCGCGACCTGCTACCATCGCGTTTTTTTCCATCACCAAGCAACGGAGGTAGCTGATGAAAAGTGCCGCGCTCGTTTCGGGGATCCTGTTTGCCACCGGCCTGGCCTGGGCCGGGGACAAATCACATTGGGAATATTCCGGCCATACCGGACCGGAACACTGGGGGGAGCTGAGTCCCGAATTCAGCCTGTGCGGTTCCGGCAGGAACCAGACGCCGATCGACCTCGACGCCATGATCGAGGCCGAGCTGGCCCCGATCGAATTCAAGTATCAGGCCGCCGGACATGAGATAATAAATAACGGCCATACCATCCAGGTCAACTTCGAGTCCGGCAGCAGTATCGCGATCGACGGGCGGCTGTTCGATCTCAAGCAGTTCCACTTCCATGCCCCGAGTGAAAATCATATCAAAGGCAGGTCCTATGCCCTCGAAGGACATCTGGTGCATGCCGACAAGGACGGCAATCTTGCGGTGGTGGCGGTGATGTTCGAGACGGGCGCGGCCAACGAGGTCATCGGCCAGGCCTGGAAGGTAATGCCGGAGAAGGCCGGCGACAAGTCGGCGCTGGGTGCGAAAGTCTCGGCGGAAGGCCTGCTGCCGGCGCAGCGCGATTACTATCGCTTCAACGGCTCCCTGACCACGCCGCCGTGCTCCGAGGGCGTGCGCTGGCTGGTGATGAAGGAGGCCATGACGGCATCCGAGGCGCAGATCGAACACTTCGCGCATGTGATGCACCATCCCACCAACCGTCCCTTGCAGCCGCTCTTCGCACGTCCCGTTCTGCAGTAACTACTGACGTTTCTCATGGCCCGGCGCAGGCGCGCCGGGCCTCATCCGGGACCGGACCCCGCCGCTGGCGGATCATTTTTTGACCGGATGCTTGCCGAGTTTGCGCTGCAGGGTGCGGCGGTGCATGCCGAGGCTGCGCGCGGTGGCGGAGACATTGCCGTCGTGCTCCTGCAGGACCTTCTGCAGGTATTCCCATTCCAGCCGCTCGGGCGACGGGCGTTGCGCGGGGGGCGGCGACCCGGGCCGGGAGACGGCTTCCGCGGTGTCCCGCAGCGCGGCGAGGATATCCTCCACGCCGGCCGGCTTGGTGAGGTAGTGTACGGCGCCCAGCTTGATCGCCTCCACGGCGGTCGCGATGCTGGCGTAGCCGGTCAGCACCACGATGCGAACGGCGGGGTTTAGCTCGGTCAGGGCCCTGATCAGTGTCAGGCCCGAGGGGCCGGGCATGCGCAGATCGAGGAGCGCGTAATCCGGCGGCGCACGTTCCGCCTGCACAAGGGCGTCCACGGCGTCGTGGCTGACATCGACACGGTAGCCGCGATACGCCAGGGCCTCGGCGAGCACCTCGCTGAAGATCGCGTCGTCGTCGACCAGCAGCAGGCGCGGGGCGGCGGACTCATTCATCCGCGTCCACCCGGATGCGCGCGAGGGGGAGGGTCAGGTGCACGCAGGCGCCGCCGCTGCCTCGGTTGTGCATATCCAGGCTGCCGCCGTAGCGGGTGACCGTGGCGAGCGCCAGATACAGTCCGAGCCCCTGTCCCCCGTCCTTGGTGGTGAAGAAGGCCTGGCCGGCGCGCGCGAGGTCCTCCGGCCGGAAGCCGGGGCCGCGGTCGCAGACCTTGATTCGCAGCGTATCCTCGTCCCAGCCCGCCACGATCTCCACGCTGTCGGGCGAGGCGTCGGCGGCGTTGTCGAGGAGGTTGTACAAGGCCTGATCCAGCGTGCGGTCCACCACGATCCAGGGTCCCGCTCCCTGCGCGCCCGTCCAGTCGACCTGATGGCGGACCTCCGGACGGCGCCGGTGCCATTGCTCGATCAGTGCGTCGAGATACGCGCGCAGCCCCAGCTTGCGTCCGGATTCCGCGCGCGCCTCGCCGGCCTGTTCAGAGAGCCCCGACAGCACCTGCTTGCAGCGGTCGATCTGGGCGCGCACGATCGCCAGCCGCCGGCCGAGGCGGGCATCGTCCGCGCATTCACGCGCCAGCTCGTCGGTCACCACCGCCATGGTGGCGAGCGGCGTCCCCAGTTCGTGGGCTGCGCCGGCCGCGAGCGTGCCGAGCGCGAGCAGGCGCTCGTCGCGCAGGGCGCGCTCGCGCGCGTGCGCCAGGCGCTGCTGGTGTTCGCGCAGCGCGATGCCCATCCGGGTCACGAAATAGGCGATCAGCGCGGCGCTCAGGACGAACCCGATCCACATGCCCACCACGTGCATGTGAAAACCGTGCGCGCTCGGCTGCGGCAGGGGGCGGTAGAACAGCATCAGCAGGCTGTAACCGCCGATCGCGAGCCCGGCAGTGGCGTAACTGTAGCGCTGCGGCAACGCCGCCGCCGACACCGTGAGCGGCAGCAGGAGGAGGAAGGAGAACGGGTTGGTGGCCCCGCCGCTGAGGTAGAGCAGGGCGCCGAAGGCGAGGATGTCCAGGGCGAGCTGTACGTACAGCTCGCGTTCGCGGACCGGAGACGGGCGGCGCAGGCGCCAGGCCGTATAAAGATTGAGCAGGACATGCGCCAGCACCACGGCGCTCATGGCCGCCACGGGCAGCAGGATCCCCAGCGCCGTCGTGGCCACGATCAGCGCGACGAGTTCGCCCCCGTTGAGGACGGCGCGCAACAGCACCAGGCGTTGCAGGTTCAGGCGGGTGGAGGCGGTGAATGCGGGGAGTAGCGCGTGCATGGATTGCGCGTGACGTGGCGGCTCGGCGCAAACTATAGCACAGGCCCGCGCCCGGGGGCCGGGGTGCGGCATTTTGTCGCAGTACGCCGGCCGGCGCGGATGGCTTCTGCGCCAGGTACGGGCGGGCCGTGGCGGCCTGTCTTGCCGCGGGCCGCTGTCGTGTGATCGTGCGGCCATCCTGCTATCATGCGCGGGTCGCCCCGGGTCCTCCGCCATGCTGAGCTATCGCCACGCCTTCCACGCAGGTAATTTCGCCGATGTGCTCAAGCATCTGGTGCTCGATCGGATCCTTGCCCACCTGGCCATCAAGGACAAGCCCTTTTTCTGCCTCGACACCCATGCCGGGTCGGGCGGCTACGACCTGACCGGCACGTACGCGCGCAGAAACGGCGAATTCGAAGGCGGCATCGGCCGGCTCTGGGGGCGCGGTGACCTGCCGGCCCCGCTCGCGGAGTATCTCGCCGCGGTGCAGGAGTACAACGCCTCCGACCGCCTGCGCGCCTATCCGGGATCGCCGTATTTCGAGCGCCGCCGCCTGCGCGCCCGCGACCGGCTCGTGCTGTGCGAGCTGCATCCGACCGAGCTGAGGGAGCTGAAATCGTTCGCGCAGAAGGACCGGCGCATCAAGGTGGTGTACGGCGACGGCTTCCGCGAATGCATCGGTTTCCTCCCCCCGACCGAGCGGCGCGGCCTCGTCCTGATCGACCCGTCCTACGAGATCAAGACCGACTATCGCCGGGCGGTCGAGGCGCTGTCGCGCGCCTGTCGTCAATTCGAGACCGGGATCTTCGCGCTCTGGTATCCGGTGATCGAGCGCCGCAGGATCGACGGGATGGAGGAGGCACTGCGGCGGAGCGGGGTCCGCCGTGTCATGCTGTTCGAGCTGGGTGTCGAACCGGACGGCCGGGAGCGCGGCATGACCGCGAGCGGCATGATCGTGGTCAACCCGCCCTGGACCCTGCACGAGGAGATGGAGGCGGTGCTGCCGTTTCTCGCCGACGCGCTGGGCCGGGACGGCGGCGGCCACTACCGCATGTTCGAGCTGGTGCCGGAGTAGCCGGGATTCTTCAGCCGGTCATCCGGCTGGAGAGGCGCGGGCAGGGTGTTCCCTGCCGGGTGCGCGCCAGCCACCGCCCGTCATTCAGGCGGCAAGGTGCGGCGGGGCATGAGTCCCGCCCCGCGCCTCGATCCTGCGCCACACACGTTCGTGGAAGTAGAACGCCACCGTGTTTACCGCCGGCTCGATCAGGGCCACCGCGCCGCCGATCACCACGTCGCCGGTCAGCAGGCAGGCGACCGCAAAGGCGATCGAGAAGTGCAGGATGGCGAATGTCAGTGTCTTGGTCATGGTCTGTCCCGTTCACGAGGTCCTGTAATAGATAATAATGGTTCTCATGCAGGATCAAAGTCGATTTATTCTTGGCGGGCGATAGGGCGCGGCTATGGCCGGGGCCTCAGTGACGCGGTGTGGCAGGGGACAGGAAGGTGATGCGTAGGTGCCATGAACGATCGCACGCGCATGGCGGATGACAGCGGTGTCGGATCGATGCCGGGCTCGCCGTCTTATGATGGCCGTCCCTGGCAGTACGTCTCCTGGTTCTTACCATAGCCGTTTGATCCGGCATCCACCATAATACTTTCAGGGGGAGCGGTGAAGCTCCCGTCGGCCGTGAGAAAGCGGTACTGATCTAACGTGACGCACGATCTCATTCTATGATCCCGCGAACAGCGCGCATGCATTCACCTGCGCGGTGGGGACTTCTGCTGTCCCTGATCCTGTGCGCCTTCCTCCTCGCCGATGTGAACGGCGCGGCACCGGCGGGCGCCACGGGTCAGGCAGGGTCCGCCCCGGTATCCGGCTTCCGCATCGTGCGCATCTACCCGCACGACCGCCGTGCCTTCACGCAGGGCCTGGTCTACCTGGACGGCGAGCTGTACGAGGGTACCGGGCTCAACGGCGCCTCGTCGGTGCGCCGGGTCGAGCTCAAGAGCGGCCGGGTGTTGCAGAAACTGCCACTCGACGGGAAGTACTTCGGTGAAGGCCTCGCCGCCTGGGGGCCGAACCTGATCCAGCTGACGCTCCGCTCGAATCTCGGCTTCGTCTACGACCGCGCCACACTGCGGCTGCGCCAGACCTTCACCTATGCCGGCGAGGGCTGGGGGCTGACGCACGACGGGGAGCGCCTGATCATGAGCGACGGGACTTCCGTCCTGCGCTACCTCAACCCCTGGACCTATGAGGAGATGGGGGTCCTGCCGGTGCGTGACGGCGGGCGCGAGATCACCGGCCTGAACGAGCTGGAATACGTGAACGGGGAGATCTTTGCCAATGTGTGGCCGACCGACCGGATCGTGCGCATCGCGGCCGGGACCGGAGCGGTGACCGGCTGGATCGACCTCGCGGGCCTGCTCGCACCCGCGGACAAGGGCGCCCCGGGCAGCGTATTGAACGGCATCGCCTACGATGCGGAAAACGACCGGCTGTTCGTGACCGGCAAGCGGTGGCCGAGACTGTTCGAGATCAGGCTGGTCGACGGGCAGACGCCGCGGCGGTGAAGCGGCGGGGGCCGGCGCGGGCGGTATCCGGTTTGTGCCGGAATGCGGTATCTTGGCGCCGGGCGCGTCCGACGCGCCCGCCAATGACCATTCTCCAACTGGCAGGCAGACCGATGAACGCATATCTGACGACAACCCTTCTGTTGTGCTGCAGCAACATCTTCATGACCTTCGCCTGGTACGGTCACCTGAAGAGCCTTCCCCATCAGCCCTGGGTGATCGCGGCGCTGGTCAGCTGGGGCATCGCCTTCTTCGAATATATGTTTCAGGTGCCGGCGAACCGGATCGGCCACCAGGTGATGACCGTCGGGCAGTTGAAGATCCTGCAGGAGATCATCACGCTGACGGTGTTCGTCCCGTTCGCGCTGTTCTACATCAAGGAAAAGCTGACCCTCGATTATCTGTGGGCGGGTCTGTGCCTGCTCGGCGCGGTGTTTTTCCTGTTCCGTGCCAAGGTGTTCGCTGCATAGGCCGGGCGCCGTCCGACGGCCGGCGTGGCGCGGCGGCAGGATGCGCACACCTCGCGGTCGGAGCGGGCGACAGTACCGGCCGCGGTTGCAGTCCGCGGCCGATAATGCGAAGGTTGCAGGGGAGGACGCCGGACCGGAAATCGCACGGGCCGGGCGGGCGGTTTTGTCTATTCATTTGTCGGAGGGGTCAGATGCAGATACAAGACGATTGCGTGGTGTCCATTCATTACACCTTGACCAACGAGGAGGGCGATGAGCTCGATTCCTCGGTCGGCCAGGATCCCCTGGTATACCTTCACGGCGCCGGCAATATCATCCCGGGGCTGGAAATCGCCCTGGTCGGCGGCAGCGCGGGTGACCGGCTCGAGGTCACGGTGCAGCCGGAGGACGGCTATGGCGAGGTCGATCCGGACCTGATCCGCCGGGTACCGCGCGACGCCTTCGAAGGCATCGAGCGGGTGGAGCCGGGCATGCAGTTCCAGACCCAGGGGCCGAACGGACAGGTCATGCGCGTCACGGTCAGGGAGAGCGACGACGAGGGCGTGCTGATCGATGCGAATCACCCGCTTGCGGGGCAGATCCTGTATTTCAGCGTCAGCATCGAAGGTGTGCGTACCGCGACCGAGGAGGAGCTGGCCCACGGGCACGCCCATTAGGGCGCGCGTCAGCCGGTGAAATCGAACAGGCGGCGCGGCTTGTCTATGACGTATCCCTGCGCGTAATCCACCCCGATCTCGCGCAGCAGGGCCAGGATGGCCTCGTTTTCGACGTACTCCGCGATGATCTTCTTGCCCATGAAGTGGCCGATCTCGCTGATCGATTTCACAACGGCGTAATCGCTCGGGTTGCGGTCCATCTCCTTGACGAAGGCGCCGTCGATCTTGAGGAAATCGACCGGGAGGTTTTTCAGGTAGGCGTAGGAGGAGAGCCCGCTGCCGAAGTCGTCGAGCGCGAACGTACAGCCGCTCTTCTTCATGTCCAGGATGAACTCGGCCGCGTCGGTGAGGCTGCCGATGCCGGCCGTCTCGGTCACCTCGAAGCAGACGCGGTCCATCGGCGCGCCGCTGCGGGCCGCCTCATCCAGGATGAAATCCTTGAACGAATCGTCGCTCAGCGAGCGTCCGGACAGGTTGATGGCGAGTCCGCCCAGCGCGTCGATCTTGTCCCGGTTCTCCGCCATCCAGGCGAACGCGGTGCGGATCACCCAGCGGTCGATGGCGGGCATGCGGTGATAGTGTTCCGCCGCGAGGATCAGCTCCTGCGGCGACATCGGGTTGCCGTCCTCGTCGGTCACGCCGAGCAGGACCTCGACGTGGTGCGGCGGCTGCGCACCTTCGCCCGCGATCGGGACGATGCTCTGGTAGCGCAGGTCCAGCTCGCCTTCCTCCAGCGCCTTGTCGATGCGTGAAATCCATTTCATCGAGCGCTGCTCGTCGCGCAGGAGCGCGTCGTCGGGACGGTGTATCTGGATCCGGTTCACGCCCTGCTGCTTGGCGGCGCGGCAGGAGGATTCGGTCGCCTGGAGCACCTGCGCGGCATGGCTGGACGTCCCGTCGATCTGCGCGAGCCCGATGCCGAAGGACACCGAGAATTTCTTTTCCGCCCAGGTGAAGCGGTAGTCGCGGATCCTGTCGATCTGTTCCTCGGCGATGCGGCTCGCCTCCATGGTAGAGCAGTTGTCCAGCAGCAGGCAGAATTCATCCGCGCCGATGCGTCCCGCGATCGCATTGATGCCGGCGGCGCTCGTTTTCATCAGCTCGCCGATCTCCAGCAGGAGCTTGTCGCCGGCGTCGTAGCCGCAGGTCGTGTTGATCACGTTGAACTGGTCGATGTCGATATAGAGCAGGGCGTGCACCGCGGCCCCCAGCCGGGCATCCTCGATCTTTTCCTGCAGCAGGCGTTCGAACTCGCGCCGGTTGTACAGGCCGGTCAGCTGGTCGTGGGTGGTCTCGAACAGCAGCTGGTGGTGCAGGTTCTGCAGCATGCTGTACTGGGCGCGGTCCATCGCCGGTTCGTCGCCGCTGTCCAGGATGACGGCGGCGCCGTCATGGAGCTGGCGTGACAGCTGGCCGAGTTCCACGGTCTTTTCCCGCAGTCCGCGCAGGTTCACGAACACGTAGCGGTCGCAGTTTTTCGAAACCCAGGCGAGCCGGAGGCGCTGCGGGTTGTCGGAGTCCGTCACGAACAGCACCCAGCTGCCCACCTTGAGCCGCGATGCGCGTTTGCGCCATTCCTGCAGCTCCTCCGTGTCCGTGCCGGCGGATGCGTCCTCCACGGCGCGGGCCTCCTGCACAGCGTCCACGGCCTGTTCGCTTTCGCAGACGTCGATCACGTCGCGCACGTTTTCCGAGTAGGCGGTGTCCTGGATCTGGACCAGGGTATTGAGTTTTCTGAGCACCTTGGAAAAGACCTCGGGATCGATGTCGATCTCGTCGGCGATGCGGTTCAGGAGCGTGTTCACCTGTCTCTGGATGGCGTTGCCGCCGTCGCCGTCCTGTCCGTCGCCGTACAGCTCGAGCTGCGAGATCCTGTTGACCACCTGGCGCGCGACGTGGGATTTGTCCAGGAAGATGGATTCGTCGAGGATGGCCTGTTTCAGCAGCGGTATCTCGAGGCGCTGCAGCCAGGCGCGCACGCCCTTCTCCAGCAGCATGTCCTTGAACATCGATTCGAACACATTGCCGGCGACGTACATGATGCCGCTCTCGCGCCCTCCGATGCGCTTGTCCGCATCGCCCAGGGCGCCGCGCTCGCTGATCAGCGGAAGAATCTTCGAGTGATACCCGCCCGCGCCGCCGCTTTCCTGCATGTCTCCGCGCCTGCCCTGCAACTGCGAGAGGGCGGTGAGTATCTCTTCCGTGGAATAAACCTTGCCGCCGTGCGGGTCGCCCGCCGCGGGCGTGCCGCCGGCGGCCGCGCTGTTCTGTTCCAGGTCGAAGCTTTCCATCCCGCCGTCGTGGTGGCCGAACTGGCGTCGCAGCGAGAAGATGTCGCGCACGATGCCGTAGAGATCGCGGTCACCATCATTGCGGTCGCCCTCCGTGGCGGCCGGGACGGTTGCGGCGTCCGTGCGGGTCGCCGCGCGGGCTTTCCGCGGCGCTTCCTCCCGGGTGCGCTGTGACTCCTGGGCCTCCGTGCGCTTCACGATGACGCCGATCTTGATGTCGGGCAGCACGCCGTTCTCGATCAGGCAGGCGTTCATGCGGGCGTACAGATCGCTCAGGTGATCGAGCAGCACGGCCTTGAACGACGCGTAACAGATCTGGGTGGCGGGCCGGGCCAGTTCGAGCAGCTTGAGCGCCTGCTGGAAGGCCTGCGCAAAGGCATACGGGCCGAGCGGGTTGCCCTCCCTGTCGACGGAGACGCCGTAAAGCAGGCCCAGGCGTTGCTCGAGCTCGTTCATTTCCCTCTGCTGGCGCGCTTCGATGTAGTTGGCGATGTCCGAAACGGCGAGCCAGTCGTCCAGCACGTCCTCTTCGACCAGTGAAAGCTTGGCCGCAGACGGGCCGGCACCGCCGGCGTTTCCTGCGAGGGCCCTGGGTGTGCTTTCGAGGCGCTCCAGGTAGGAGCCGGTGAAATTTTCCTGCAGGATGCCGTGGGAACGGTTGAGGATGCCGAGCGCGTCGAAATACGAGTTTTGTTCCGTGACGTTCCTGGCATGGTCCGCCGAGTCGAACAACTGGCCGCCGGCATGGGAGATGAAACCCTCCATCAGCGGACGCATGATATCGCGCGCCATTCCGCGACACGCGTCCAGCAGGCGGCGGCTGTCTGCGGCTCCCGGCGAACCCGCGACCGGAGCCGTCCTCCCGGCGTCCGCGTCCCGCCGCCGTCCGCCTTCCTGTGTGACGGCGAAGTCGATGAGCAGTTGCAATGCGTTGAGGTCGGGATCGATCAGCGCGACGCCGGCGCTTTCGCCGTCGGTGCGAACGACGCGGGCGCGGAAGCGCAGGTTGTTCTGGCGTGCGTCGCCCGGCACGGCGCAGCGGATGTCCACCTGCTCGCCGACCACCGGCAGAAAATTCTTCGCCGTGTCCTGCTGGTAGTTCAGCAGCATGCCGCTGAGGCAGAGATCGCGAATCTCGCAGCGGTGCTGCGGCGAGCCCCGGAGGGTGCTGCAGACGGCGTCGAGGCGCACGCGATAGCGCTGAAAATGGCGCTTGTCGGCGCCGCCGCGCTCGCTCGTAACCGATCGTTTGCTCGCTGATGACATAAATGGATGCCGGCTATTCCCCTTGGTAGAGGCTATCGGCGTTACGGTAAGAATTTTGAATCAGTTCGCATTTTCGGGATGCGCGGGAAGCGGGCAGTCATTGGGGACAGACGGGCTGTGACCGTTACGGCATCGTCGCCGATCCTGTAACTAAATGAAATATATTAGAATTTACGATTGATCCCAGGCCGTTCAAGCTGTTCCCCGGGTTGGGCGGCGGCAAGGTGCGTTTCGTCAGCGCGGAACCCGGCCCCTGGATCCGGTCCCCGGATGCGGCTGCGCCTCCTGCCCCCATGTGGACTTTGCCTGAGGCGCTCCCTACAATCACGCGGGTTGACGAGCGGAAGATTCTTCGCCTGGCGATGCATGAGATATCTATATGACAAGGAGACGGAAATGAACAAGACAGCGAATATATCGGCGGTGATGCTGGCCCTGGTGCTGGGATTGGCCGGCTGCAGCGGCAAGGACGAGAGCATGGAGGAGCCGCAGGACACGATGGAGAACTCCGCCGACACGATGATGGAGCATACCGACGAGCAGAGCCACGACGCCACGATGGGCGAGATGCCCGCGGAACCCGCAGCACCCGCGGAACCCGCTCCGGCCGAAGGGCAGTAACGGACCGGGCCTCCGGTCTTGCCGCAACCCGGGAGATACGGGCGCCGCGGCGGATGATATACCCGGAAAGGGCCCGCATGGGCCCTTTCCTCTTTATATAGATATGCGCGCGGCGCGCGGGCCTGACGAGGGCCGCCGCCGCGTTGCCGCGGCGGCCCCGGACGTGACTAGTCCGCCGCCTTGCCTCGCCGCCGCGTGCGCATCAGGAGCATCGCGCCGGCGAGCAGCCCGGCGATCGCGCCGTAGAGATGCGAGTCCACGAGCACGGTGCCGCCGGCGAAGCTCTCCGAGCCCGGCAGCGCGCCGAACATCTGTTCCCATACCAGTTTGGCAAGGAGCAGGCCGAGCAGGAGTAGCTCCGCGCGATACCCTGCCGCGAGGCTTGCCAGCGCGCCGGCCACGAACAGGCCGTGCAGCACGCCGGACAGTCCGACATACCAGTGCACCTCGGGTTGCAGCACCAGCAGGGCGAGACTGGCGCCGAGCATGCAGAACAGCGTGACCGCCAGCCATTCGAGCATGGTGTGGAACCGTCCGAACAGCATCCAGATCAGGCCCAGCCCGACCAGGTTCATTGCCAGGTGCTTCCATCCGAGGTGTGCGATGTGCGCGGACAGCAGGCGCCAGACCTCACCCTCGAGGATGGCCGCCCGGTCGTAGCGCAGCCACGGGCGCAGCTCCTGTCCGCCGATCATCGCCGCCACCGCGAGCAGTGCCAGGGCGAGCGGCAGGGCGTGCCGCGCCGTAATTTCCCCGTATCCGCGCCGTGCGCCCGTGCCGGCGTCATTTTTCATCGAGATGCCTGATGAGGGAATCGCGCAGCGCATCGAGCTGCGCCTGGCCATTCAGCGGCCTGTTGCTCTTGTCGGTGACGAAGAAAACGTCCTCGACGCGTTCACCGAAGGTCGCGATCTTGGCGTTCTGCAGCCGGACGCCGCACTCCACGAAGGCCTGGCCCACGCGCGCGAGCAGGCCGGGCCGGTCGACGGTGGTGAGTTCCGCGATGGTGTAGCGGTGATGCGCATCCTCGCTGAACACCACCTGCGTGGGTATGGAGAAGTGGCGCAACTGGCGCGCCGGCCGGCGCGAGGTGCGCGCGGCGCGGATGTCGCCGCGGGAGATGCGCGTGCGGATGGTGTCGGCGATCTCGCGGATGCGGTGCGGATCCCGGATCGTGCCGCCGTTCTCGTCGAGTACGATATAGGTGTCGAGCGTGTAACCGCTGCGCGTGGTGATGACGCGCGCGTTGAGGACGTTCAGTCCGAGCTGGTCGAGGGCGCTCGTGGTCATGGCAAAGAGATGGTCCTGGTCGCGGGCATAGATGAAGATTTCGGTGCCGCCGCGGCCGGTCTCCTCGCGCACGCGGATCAGGGGCAGGTCCTCCGGGCGGCCGGCGAGGATCAGGCGCATCTGCCAGGCGATCTCGTCGGGTGAGTGGCGCAGGAAATATTCCTCGTCGAGCTCGCTCCAGACCGTAATGATGCGCTCCGCATCGGCGACCGCCAGCAGCGCGAGGGCGGCGGTGCGGGTCTCCGCGATGCGCTCGTCCTTGTCGACGGGAGAATCCAGTCCGCGTCCCAGGATGCTGCGCGTCGAGCTGTAGAGGTCGATCAGCAGGGCGTCCTTCCAGCCGTTCCACAGCGTCGGGTTCGTGCCGCGGATATCCGCCACGGTGAGCAGGTAGAGGTACTCGAGCCGGGCCGTATCGCCCACCTTGCGCGCGAACTCGGCGATCACGTCCGGATCGCTGATGTCCTTGTGCTGGGCGGTGCTCGACATGATCAGGTGGTTGCGCACCAGCCAGGAAACCAGGTGGGCGTCGTAGTCACTCAGGCCGTGATGGCGGCAGAAGGCGAAGGCGTCCGCGGCGCCGAGTTCGGAGTGATCGCCGCCGCGCCCCTTGGCGATGTCGTGGAACAGCGCGCCGAGGTAAAGCAGCTCCGGCTTCGGGATGCGCTTCATGATGCGGCTGCAGAGCGGAAACTCCTGCTCGTAGGCCGGCACCGTGAAGCGGCGCAGGTTGCGCAGCACGTGCAGGGTGTGGTCGTCGACCGTGTACACGTGGAACAGGTCATACTGCATCTGACCGACGATTGTGCCGAAGGCCGGGAAGTAGGCCGCCAGTATCCCGTAGCGGTTCATGCGGCGCAGCTCGTGGGTGACGCCGCTCGGCTGGCGCAGGATCTCCATGAACAGGCTGCGGCAGCGCAGGTCGTTGCGGAAGCGGTCGTCGACGAGGTGGCGGTGGTCGCGGATCAGCCGGATGGTGGCCGCGCGCACGCCCTTGAGGGTGCGGTCCTGTTCCAGCAGGAGGAAGATCTCCAGCAGCGCGAACGGATAGCGCCTGAACACACCCGTGTCAGCGACCTCGATGAAACCGTTGCAGGACTGGAACCGCTTGTTGATCCTGACGATCTCCACCGGAGCGTCGGCGTGCAGGATGACTTCCTGGAACAGCTGCAGCAGCATCTCGTTGAGCCGGCTCAGCTCGGTGATGGCGCGGTAGTAGTCCTTCATGAAATTTTCGACCGCAAGGCGATGGTCGTCCTGGTAGCCGAACTGCGCGGCCAGGGTGCGCTGGTAATCGAACAGCAGGCGGTTCTCGTTGCGTCCGGTCAGGAGGTGCAGGGCGTAGCGCACCTTCCAGAGGAACTCCCGGCCCTGGGCGAGGTCGGCGTACTCGCGCTGGGTGAGAAAGTCGCGCGCGACCAGGTCGCGCAGCGTGCCGGTCCTGAAGTGGCGTTTCGCCACCCAGGCGATGGTCTGGATGTCGCGCAGGCCGCCCGGTCCCTCTTTCACGTTCGGCTCGAGGTTGTAGGCCGTGTCGTGGTATTTGCGGTGGCGGGCGAGCTGCTCGCGCCACTTGGCCTCGAAAAACGCGCGCGTCGGCCAGACATGCTCCGGCCCGGTCCGGGCGCACATCGTCTGGAACAGCGCATCGTCCCCGGCGAGCAGGCGCGCCTCCATCAGGTTGGTGGCGACGCCGACATCCTGGCCGGCCTCCTCGACGCATTGCTGCACGGTGCGCACGCTGTGCCCGACCTCGAGGCCGATGTCCCACAGGAAGGCGAGAAATTTCTCCAGGCTGCCCTGGCGTGCGGCCTGCGCGTCCGGCTCGAGCAGGATCAGCAGGTCGATGTCGGAATTCGGATGCAGTTCATGGCGGCCGTAACCGCCGACCGCGACCAGCGCGATGCCGCCGCCCTGCGGCGGGATGAAGCGGTGCCAGGCGCGCAGCAGCAGTTCGTCCACGAACCATACCCGCTGGCGCACCAGGTCGGTGACCGGGACGCCCTTGGCGAAGCGCTCCGCCAGCGCCTGGTCGACGGACTGGAGCGTATGGCGGAACAGCTCCAGCGGCGTCGTGGTGCTCGCCAGAGCGCGGTCGAAGGAACCGCTGAAGAAGAGCTGCATGTCGGTGAGGGGCACGGCGGATGTCCGGTTCAGGGATGTGCTGCGACGGGAAGCGCGGCGGCTGCGCTTCAGAGCGGATCGTCGGGCAGGCGGGTCAGTACCTCGTGGCCGTTTCCGGTGACGAGGATGGTGTGTTCCCACTGCGCCGAAAGGCTGCGGTCCTTGGTGACCACCGTCCACTGGTCCGGCAGCAGCTTCACGTGGCGCTTGCCGGCGTTCACCATCGGTTCGATGGTGAAGGTCATGCCGGGCTCGAGTGCAAGCCCGGTGCCGGGCATGCCGTAGTGCAGCACCTGCGGCTCCTCATGAAAGTTGCGCCCGATGCCGTGGCCGCAGTATTCGCGAACCACCGACATGTTGTTCGCTTCGGCGTGATGCTGGATCGCGAAGCCGATGTCGCCCAGGCGCACGCCCGGCCGGACCATCTCGATGCCGATGCACAGGCATTCGTAGCTGATCTGGGTGACGCGCCGCGCGATGATCGACGGTTCGCCGACGAAGAACATCTTGCTGGTGTCGCCGTGATAGCCGTCCTTCAGCACGGTGATGTCGATGTTCACGATATCGCCGCCCTTGAGCACCTTGTTGCCGGGGATGCCGTGGCAGACCTGGTGGTTGATCGAGGTGCAGATCGACTTGGGGAAGCCGTGATAATTCAGCGGCGCCGGGATCGCGTCCTGCACGCGCGTGATGTAATCGTGGCAGATGTCGTCGAGCCGTACCGTGGTGACGCCGGGAATGACGTGGGGGCGGATCATGCGCAGCACCTCGGCCGCGAGGCGGCCGGCGGTGCGCATCTTGTCGATCTCTTCCGCGGTCTTGATGTGGATGCTCATGTTCGCGTGCTCATGTCCCGGCCCGCGGCCCGGACGGAGGCCGACCGCTCCCGGCGCACCGCGCGGGTGGTTGACTGCGGGGGTGGGAATTGGCCGCGCGCCGGCCGCCGACGATTTGGTACATGACTGTTATACCTGAAGATTCTTCCATGCCTACGGATAGTACAGTGGATCAGGACAAATTTACAGCGCCGCGATGCGGCCCGGTCCCGCATCCACGCCGGATTTGTACTGTCCCCCGGTATGTGGTATAAAACGCGCGCAACATACTATATATAAAGTACATTTCAGTGCGTATAATTCGGGGCTTTCGCGCTCCCGGTCCGCGCAGGCGGAACCCGGGGCGATACGCCGCAGATTGTCCAGGCTGAATTTCACACACATGCCACGCACATGTATCTGGGTGCCCGCGCAGCGGGTGGATACGTGGGGTATGTGGAGGATTAACCCATAATAGGAGTGTAGTTACCATGGCAAACGTCACCATGCGCCAGATGCTTGAGGCTGGCGTGCATTTCGGCCACCAGGGCCGGTACTGGAACCCCAAGATGGCACCGTACATCTACGGGGAACGCAGCAAGATCCACATCATCAATCTCGAGCATACCCTGCCGCTGTTCAATGACGCGATGAACTTCGTCGGCAGTCTTGCGGCCAATCGCGGCAAGATCCTGTTCGTCGGCACCAAGCGCGCCGCGCGCGACACCATCCAGGAAGAGGCGGTGCGCTGCGGCATGCCGTACGTGAACCAGCGCTGGATGGGCGGCATGCTGACCAATTTCAAGACCGTCAAGCAGTCGATCAAGCGCCTGAAGGATCTCGAGGCGCTGTTCGAGGAAGGTGGCGGGCACGAGCGCATCAACAAGAAGGAAGGCCTGAACCGCCGGCGCGAGCTGGACAAGCTCGAGCGCAGCCTGGGCGGCATCAAGGACATGGCCGGACTTCCCGACGCCTTGTTCGTCATCGACGTCGGGCATGAAAAGATCGCCGTCAGCGAGGCCGTCAAGCTCGGCATCCCGGTGGTTGCGGTGGTCGATACCAACGGCAGCCCGATCGGGGTGGATTACGTGATTCCGGGCAACGACGACGCCATCCGCGCCATCAAGATCTACCTCGGTTCGGCTTCCGCCGCGATCCTCGAAGGACGCTCCGCCGCCCTGCAGATGCAGGGTGAGGCCGATGAGTTCGTCGAGGTGGACGAGAGCGGCGCGCCGCAGGCGAAGGCGCCGGGCAAGAAGGCCGTCGCCAGAAAGGTCGCCGTCAAGCGGAAGGGCGCGACCAAGGATGCCGCCGAAGGCGGTGCTGCCGAGGTGACCGTGTCGGCGCCCAAGGCGCGCGTGCGCAAGAAGAAGGAAGGTGAAGCCGGCGACGGCGACAAGGCCGTGGACGCCGTCGACGAAGATCTGGAACAGCCGGTCGCCGGGGTCTGAGCGGATCGATCGCACGGTCAACAGATATACGAGGTTTGAAGATGGAAATCACAGCAGCACTGGTTAAGGACCTGCGCGAGCGCACCGGCTCCGGACTGATGGAATGCAAAAAGGCCCTGGTCGAGACCCGGGGCGACGTCGAGGCCGCCATCGACCTGATGCGCAAGCAGGGTCTGGTCAAGGCCGGCAAGAAGGCCGGCCGTATCGCGGCTGACGGGCGCATCGTCATGCAGGTGGCCGCCGACGGTCGCTCGGGCGCCATGCTCGAAGTCAACAGCGAGACGGATTTCGTGGCGAAGGGTGACGATTTCAACGCCTTCGCCGAGCAGGCGCTGAAGCGCGCCGTGGCTGCGAACATGCAGGATGTCGATCAGCTGCTTGCCCTGCCGATCGACGCGGGCAAGGACACCACGATCGACACCGCGCGCAAGGAACTGATCATGAAGATCGGCGAGAACATCAACCTGCGCCGCATTGTGCAGTTCAGGCCGGAAAGCGGCATCGTCGGTGGTTACATGCACGGCATGCGCATCGGCGTGCTGGTCGAGCTGCAGGGCGGCGACGCCGCGCTGGCAAAGGACATCGCCATGCACATCGCGGCCAGCCGTCCGGTCGCGGTCTCCGAGCAGGACGTGTCGGCGGATGTCATCGCCAAGGAAAAGGAGATCTTCAGCGCGCAGGCCGCCGAGAGCGGCAAGCCGGCGGAGATCATCGAAAAGATGGTGCAGGGGCGCATCAAGAAATTCCTTGCCGAGGTCACCCTGCTGGGGCAACCCTTCGTGAAGGACCCCGAGACCACCGTGGCCAAGCTGCTCGACAAGGCAAAGGCGCGCGTGATCCGGTTCCAGCGTTACGAGGTGGGCGAGGGCATCGAGAAGGCCGCCACCGATTTCGCCGCCGAAGTGATGGCCCAGGTCCGCGGAGGCTGACGCATGCAGGCGCGGGCAGGATCCTCGCAGCCGCTGTACCGCCGCATCCTGCTCAAGCTGAGCGGCGAGGCCCTGATGGGGGAGGACGACTACGGCATCAACACGGCCGTGATCAACCGCATCGCCGTGGAGGTGAAGGACCTGATCGATTACGGCATCCAGGTGGCGCTGGTGATCGGCGGCGGCAACATCTTCCGCGGCATCCAGCTCGCCAAGGGCGGGCTCGATCGCGTCACCGGTGACCATATGGGCATGCTGGCGACTGTCATCAATGCGCTGGCGATCCAGGACGCGCTGGAAAAGCACGGCATGTACGCCCGCGTGATGTCCGCCATCCAGATCCACCAGATCTGCGAGGACTACATCCGGCGCCGCGCCATCCGCCACCTGGAGAAGGGGCGCGTGGTGGTGTTCGCCGCCGGCACCGGAAATCCCTTCTTCACCACCGACTCCGCCGCCAGCCTGCGCGGCATCGAGGTCGGCGCCAACGCCGTGCTCAAGGCGACCAAGGTCGACGGCGTCTATTCGGCCGACCCCCACAAGCATCCCGATGCCGAATTCTATCCCCGTCTGAGCTACGACGACGTGCTGCACCGCAAGCTCGACGTGATGGACGCCACCGCCATCGTCCTGTGCCGCGACAACCGCATGCCGCTGCGCGTCTTCAACATCAACAAGCCGGGGGCGCTGCGCCGTGTGGTCATGGAAGGGAACGAGGGGACGATCGTCGAATAGGAGCGAAGGATGATCACTGATATCAGGAAAGACGCGGATTCCCGCATGCGCAAGTCAATCGAGTCGCTCAAGCACGAATTTTCCAAGGTGCGCACCGGGCGTGCGCATACCAGCCTGCTGGACCACATCCGCGTGTCGTACTACGGCAACGAAATGCCGCTGAACCAGGTGGCAAACGTCTCCGCGGCCGACGCCCGCATGCTCACCGTGACGCCGTGGGAGAAGGCCATGGTGCCCGTGGTGGAGAAGGCCATCATCGCCTCGAACCTTGGATTCAACCCCTCCACCGCCGGGAACGTCATCCGCGTGATGATCCCGCCGCTGACCGAGGAACGGCGCCGCGATTTCGTCAAGGTGGTGAAGGGCGAGGCCGAGGCCGCGCGCGTCGCCATCCGCAACGTGCGCCGCGACGCCAACGGCGACCTCAAGGACCTGCTCAAGGAGAAGGACATCAGCGAGGACGAGGAGCGCCGCGGACAGGAGGAGATCCAGGCGCTGACCGACAAGTACGTCGCCGAGGTGGAAAAACTGCTGCATGAAAAGGAAGCGGAACTGATGGAGGTGTAAAACCTCAGCGGCCGCCGTCCAGCATTTCGGAAAGTCCCCGATCAACAGTCCCGGTTTGCATCCGCATGGCGTTTTTCTCCAAGAGTTCGCCCCCACTCACCCCGGCCCCGGCGGAACCGTCCGCCGCGCCGCCCGTGCACGTCGCCATCATCATGGACGGCAACGGCCGCTGGGCCAGGCGGCGCCACATGCCCCGCATCGCCGGGCACCGCGCGGGGGTGGAGGCGGTGCGCACCATCGTCGAGGCCTGCGCCGCAAAGGGCGTCCGGGTGCTGACACTGTTTGCCTTCAGCAGCGAGAACTGGCGCCGGCCGGAGGCCGAGGTCGACCTGCTGATGGATCTGCTGCTGACCTCGCTGCAGCGCGAGATAGACAAGCTGCACAGGAACGGCGTGCGCCTCCTGTTCATCGGCGAGCGCTCGGCATTCAAGCCGAAACTGATCGAGATGATGCGTTCGGCCGAGGAAATGACCGCAACGAACAGCGGGCTGACCCTCGTCATCGCGCTCAACTACGGCGGCCGCTGGGACGTCACCCAGGCGGCGCGGCAGGTCGCGCGGCGGGTCGAGGCGGGCGAGATCCGGGCCGACGACATCGACACCGGCATGATCGAGGAGAACCTCTGCCTGCGCGGCCTGCCCGAACCGGACCTCTTCATCCGCACCGGGGGGGAGCAGCGCATCAGCAATTTCCTGCTGTGGCATCTCTCGTATACCGAGCTGTATTTCACCGCGACCCTGTGGCCCGATTTTGACGCGCAGGCCTTCGATGAGGCGCTGGCCTCGTTCGCATCGCGCCAGCGCCGCTTCGGGCGCACCGGTGACCAGGTAGAGCAGGCCAAGGGTGCTTAAGCAGCGCCTGCTCACCATCGCGGTACTGCTCCCCCTCTTCGTCTGGTGCGTGCTCGCGCTGCCTACGGAGTACTTCGCGCTGTGCGTCGCGCTGATGGTGCTGATCGGGGCGTGGGAATGGGCCGGGCTGGTCGGCCTGTCCGGGCGCGGGGAGCGCGCCGCCTACCTCGCGCTCGTGGGCGCCGCCATCGCCGGCGCCGCCTGGCTCGCCACGGTGCCGCTGCTGCGCCAGTTCGTGCTGGCGGGCGCCGTGATCTGGTGGGCTGTCGCCATGACGTTGATCCGGCGCTACAGCCGGGACCCGGCCGGCTTTCTGCGTTCCTTCCGGCCGGACCGCCCGCCGGGTTTTCCTCCCCGCTGGCTTTTCGGTATGCTCGGTGTCATCGTGCTGGTGCCGGCCTGGCTCGGTGTGATCGTCATACATGGCAATGCATTCGCCGGCGGCTACCTTGTGCTGCTGCTGATGCTCGTGGTGTGGGGGGCGGACAGCGGCGCCTACGTCGCGGGGCGCCTGTGGGGGCGCACCAGGCTCGCGCCGGAGGTCAGTCCCGGAAAAAGCTGGGAAGGGGTCTACGGCGGGCTTGCGACGGCGACCCTGGCGGTGCTGGGCGCCGGCCTGTGGTTCGGCCTCGACTGGCGCACCCTGGTGTCCCTGACGCTGCTGGGTTTCGTGACGGTGCTGTTTTCCATCATCGGCGATCTGTTTGAGAGCATGGTCAAACGTCTGGCGGGTGTGAAGGACAGCGGGCGCCTGTTGCCGGGACATGGCGGCATGCTCGACCGCATCGACAGCGTGACCGCGGCCGCGCCGGTGTTCGCCCTGGGTCTGATCTGGCAGGGAGTGGTGGCATGATCGGCGTGACCATCCTGGGGGCGACGGGATCGATCGGGGCCAGCACCCTGGACGTGATCTCGCGCCGGCCGGATCGTTACCGGGTCGCCGCGCTGACCGCGAACTCCGATGTCGACCGGCTGTTCGAGCAGTGCCTGCGCCACCGCCCGGAACTCGCGGTGATGGCCGACGCCGCGGCGGCGGAACGTCTGGAGCGCAAACTGGTCGAAGCTGGATGCGCCACGCAGGTCGCGGCCGGGATGGAAGGCTTGTGCCGCGCGGCGGGACTGCCCGGGGCGGACTACGTCATGGCGGCGATCGTCGGCGCGGCGGGGCTGCTGCCGACACTCACCGCGGTGCGCGCCGGCAAGCGCGTCCTGCTGGCCAACAAGGAGGCGCTGGTGATGGCCGGGGCGCTGTTCATGGAGGAGGTGCGCGCCCGCGGCGCCGTGCTGCTGCCGATCGACAGTGAGCACAACGCGGTGTACCAGTGCATGCCGGGCGACTATTCCCGCGGCCTGGCGCGGGTCGGCGTGCGACGCATCCTGCTGACCTCCTCGGGCGGGCCGTTCCGCCTGCAGCCGCGTTCGCTGCACGAGGTGCGGCCGGAGCAGGCCTGCGCGCACCCCAACTGGGTGATGGGGCGCAAGATATCGGTCGATTCCGCGACCATGATGAACAAGGGGCTGGAAGTGATTGAAGCAAAGTGGCTGTTTGACGCGGATCCGACGATGATCGAGGTTGTCGTGCACCCGCAGAGCGTGATCCATTCCCTGGTCGAATACGTCGACGGCTCGATGCTGGCGCAGCTCGCGAGCCCCGACATGCGCATCCCGATCGCGCACGCGCTGGCGTGGCCCGAACGCATGGAATCCGGCGCCGAGCGCCTCAACCTGTTCGACGTCGCGCGGCTCGACTTCGAGGCGCCGGATCTCGGGCGCTTCCCCTGCCTGCGCATCGCGTTCGACGCGGCGCGCGCGGGCGGTACCGCGCCGGCCGTCATGAACGCCGCGAACGAGGTGGCCGTGCACGCCTTTCTCGAGCGCCGCCTGCGCTTCACCGACATCCCCGCCGTCGTCGAGGCCGCGCTGGCCGCGGTGCCGGCGCACGAGGCGGCGACGCTGGATGCGATCCTCGCGGCAGACCGCGCCGGGCGCGCCTGCGCCGCGGAGTGGATCCACGATTCCGCGCTGGGGGTGATGGCGTGAACGGCGTGCTGTCCTCCGTATTCTTCTTCATCATCGCCATCGGCGTGCTGGTGACGGTGCACGAGTTCGGGCACTTCATCGTCGCGCGCCGGCTCGGGGTCAAGGTGCTGCGCTTCTCGGTCGGTTTCGGCATGCCGCTGTGGAGCTGGCACCGCCGCAACGACGAGACCGAGTACGTCATCGCGGCGCTGCCGCTCGGCGGCTATGTCCAGATGCTGGACGAGCGCGAGGCGCCGGTGCCGGAGGCCGATCTGCCGCACGCCTTCAACCGCCAGCCGCTGGCGAGCCGGTTCGCCATCGTCGCGGCCGGTCCGATCTTCAATTTCCTGTTCGCCATCCTGGCCTACTGGCTGATCTTCGTGCTCGGCGTCGACGGGATCAAGCCGCTCGTCGGCGAGGTGAACAGGGATTCGCTCGCGGCCGAGGCCGGCTTCCGCTCCGGCGACCTCATCACTGCCGTCGATGGCGAGGACACCGCGACCTGGAACATGGTCTTCCTCGAACTGCTCAACCGCAGCCTCGGCAGCGAGCGCGTCGCGGTCAGTGTCATCGACGCCGACGGGGAGGGGCACGAGCGCGCGCTCGATTTCGGCCGGCTGCCTGCCGGCGTCGACCGCTCCAACCTGCTGCAGGTGATCGGGCTCGGGATATACCGCCCCAGCCTGGAGGCGGTGATCGGCACGCTCGAGCCGGGCGGTGCGGCGGAACAGGCCGGCCTGCGCGCGGGCGACCGCATCGTCGCGGTTGACGGGCGCCCGATCGCGCAATGGGAGGAATGGGTCGACTATGTGCGCGCGCGCCCGGAGCAGGAACTCGAGGCCGAGGTCGAGCGCGACGGCGAGGCGGTCGCCATCACGCTGACGCCGCAGCGCGTGGCGACGGAGCAGGGCGACATCGGGCGCATCGGCGCCGCGGTGAAGATCGCGGCCGACGACCAGGCCGACGAACTGCGCGCGAAGGAACGCTATGCGGCGCCGACGGCGCTGCTGGTGGCCGCGCAGCGCACCTGGGACATGACCTGGCTGACGGCGAAGATGCTCGTCAGCATGGTGGGCGGCGAGGTGTCCGCCTCCAACCTCGGCGGGCCGATCCGCATCGCCCAGTACGCGGGCGCCTCCGCCGACGCAGGCATCGTCCAGTTCGTCGGCTTCCTCGCCCTCATCAGCATCAGCCTTGGTCTGCTCAACCTGCTGCCGATCCCGGTGCTGGACGGCGGGCATCTGCTGTATTATCTCATCGAGCTGGTCAAGGGCAGCCCGCTGTCCGAGCAGGTGCAGGCCTTCGGCCAGCGCATAGGCATCGCGCTCCTGATCGGGGTGATGGTCCTGGCGTTCTACAACGACATCGTTCAGCTCTTCGGTTAAGGCAGACCCCCAGAATCATCGGATGATTTCCCGCGCGCGTTACAGACTGACCGCCCTGATCCTCGGCCTGACGGCGTCCTGGTGTGCCTGGTCGTTCGACCCCTTCGTCATCAGGGACATCCGGGTGGAGGGCCTGCAGCGCATCTCGCTCGGCACGGTGCTGAACTACCTGCCGGTGACCGTGGGCGAGACCTTCGACGCCTCGCGCACGGCGGGCACCATCCGCGCCCTGTTCAAGACCGGTTTCTTCCACGACATCCGCCTGCGCGAGGACGGCGACGTGCTGGTCGTCGAGGTGGTGGAACGGCCGGCCATCGCCACCGTCAAGATCGAGGGCAACAAGGACATCACCACGGACCAGCTGAAGGAGGCGCTGAAATCCATCGGCCTGTCCGAGGGCGGCATCTTCGACCGCTCCTCGCTGGAGAAGATGAAGCTCGAGCTCGAGCGGCAGTACTTCAGCCAGGGCAAATACAGCGTCAAGGTGCAGAGCACCGTCACCGAACTCCCCGACAACCGCGTCGACATCGTCATCGACATCGATGAAGGCGGCGTGGCGCAGATCCGCCGCATCAATGTGATCGGCAACCGGGCGTTCAGCGACGGGGAACTGCTGGATGCCTTCGAGCTCAGCCCGCGCACCATGTTCGCTTTCTTCTCCGACAGCGACCAGTATTCCAGCCGCAAGCTGTCCGGCGACCTCGAATCCCTGCGCTCGCACTATCTGGACAACGGCTACATCAACTTCTCCATCGACTCCACCGAGGTCTCCGTCACCCCCGACAAGAGCGACGTCTACATCACCATCAACGTCACCGAGGGAGACAAGTACACCGTTTCCGGCGTGCAGCTCGCCGGCGAGCTGATCGTCCCCGAGGATGAGCTGCGCAAGCTGATCAGCATCGGGGACGGCGACGTGTTCTCGCGCAAGGCGGCGACGCAGAGCGCCGCCGCGATCAGCGAACGCCTGGGCCGGGAGGGGTACGCATTCTCCAACGTCAATCCGTCGCCCAAGGTGGACAAGGACAGGCGCGAGGTCGAACTGGTCTTCTTCGTCGATCCGGGCCGGCGCATCTACGTGCGCAGGATCAATGTCGCGGGCAACACGAAGACGCAGGACGACGTCATCCGGCGCGAACTGCGCCAGATGGAGGGCGGGTGGATTTCCACTGAAAAGGTCAACCTGTCACGCACCCGGCTGGACCGGCTCGGATTCTTCGAAGAGGCCACGGTGGAGACTCCGGCCGTGCCGGGGCTCGCCGACCAGGTCGACGTCAACTTCTCCGTCAAGGAGCGGCCCTCCGGCTCGCTCACCGCCGGCGTGGGCTACTCGCAGTCGCAGGGATTCCTGGTCAACGCGAGCATCAGCCAGAACAACGTGCTCGGCAGCGGCAAGCGCGTCAGCGCCACGGTGAACAACAGCTCGATCAACCGGACCTACAGCTTTTCCTACACCAATCCCTACTACACACTGAACGGCATCAGCCGCGGCTTCAGCATCTTCAGCCGGGAGACCGACGCGGGCGACACCTCGGTGGTGGTGGACTACACGACCGATGTCAAGGGCGTCAGCGTCGACTACGGCTTTCCGCTGAGCGAGTTCAATACCGCGAACCTGTCGCTCGGCTACGAGAACACCAGCATCGAGACCACCGACAGCACGCCGCAGTCGATCTTCGACTTCATCGCGGAGAACTCCGATCATTTCGACATCTACAAGCTGACCGGAGGAATCACCCACGACACGCGCAACCGCGCCATCCTTGCCAGCCGCGGCAGGCTGCACAGCATCAGCACCGAGGTCGCGATGCCCGGGAGCGGGCTGGAGTATTACAAGCTGCGCTACCGCGCGCTGCAGTACCTGCCGTTGTACGGGGATTACACCCTGTTGCTGAAAGGCGACGTCGGCTACGGCGACAGCTACGGCGATACCACCGGGCTGCCGTTTTTCGAGAACTTTTACGCCGGCGGCCCGGAGTCGGTGCGCGGCTACAGTTCGAGTTCGCTCGGTCCGCAGGAGGATGGCGACGCACGCGGGGGGGCGTTCAAGACCGTGGGCAACCTCGAATTTATCTTCCCGCTGCCGTTCGCGGCGGACAACAAATCGTTGCGCGTAAGCACTTTCTTTGATATTGGTAGTGTCTTTGCGGACGTGGACGATTTCGACACCGGGGAGCTGCGTCAGTCGGTGGGCGTCTCCGTACTCTGGTTTACCCCGATCGCACCGATGACCTTCAGTCTGGCGTGGCCCATGAACGACCAGCCGGAGGACGATACAGAGAGATTCCAGTTCACGCTCGGGTCGTTTTTCTTCTAATACCTATCTGGAGCCGGACATTGAAGAAGATTGCATTGATTGTGGTCACCCTGGTCGCCGCCCTGGCGGGTGGCGCATTCGCGGCCGCGGCGGAGCTGAGGCTGGGCTACGTGGATGCGGCGCGCCTGCTGGACGAGGCGCCGCAGGCGAAGGACGCCACCAACCGCCTGAAGGACGAATTCGCCTCGCGCGAGGAGGAGATCGCCCTCGCGCAGGACAAGATCAAACGGCTGGAAGAGGCGCTGCAGCGCGACGGCGCGGTGATGAGCGAGGACGAGCGCAAGAAGCAGACGCTGGACATACTCTCGCGCAAGCGCGAGCTGCGCCGCATGCAGGATGAATTCCGCGAGGACGTCAACATCCGCCGCAACGACGCGATCGGCAACCTGCAGGTGCTCATCAAGCAGACCATCGAGGACATCGGCAGCGCACAGCGCTTCGATCTGATTTTTTTCGACGGCATCGCCTACGCCAATTCGGCGCTGGACATCACCGACCAGGTGCTGGAAGGCCTGAAGAAGCGTTATCAGGGCGCCTCCGCCGCCTCGAAGGGCAAATAACAAAAACCTCGAAGGGACAAGCGGCGGGTGGAATTCAGCCTGGGAGATCTGGCGGAGCGATTCGGCGGCGAGATACACGGGGACAGCGGCTGCATGGTGCACGCGGTCGCCACCCTGGAACAGGCCGGCCCCGGCGAGATCTCGTTCCTGGCGAATCCCCATTACCGCGGCCTGCTGGCCGGCACGCGCGCCGCGGCCGTCATCCTGGCGCCGCGCTACGCCGGCGAGTGCCCGACCCACGCACTCGTCACGGACAATCCCTATGCCGTCTACGCCCGCGTGGCGCAGCTGCTGTATCCGGCGCGGCGGCCGGCGGCGGGCGTGCATCCCACCGCCTGCGTGGAGACCTCGAGCGTACTCAAGGACGGGGTCAGCATCGGCGCCCACGCGGTCATCGGCGCGCAGGTGCGCCTGGGCCGCGATGTGCGCATCGGGCCCGGCTGCATCATCGAGGACGGCGTGGAGATCGGCGCCGGCAGCACGCTGGTGGCCCAGGTGACGGTGCGCCACGGCTGCCGCATCGGCGAGCGCGCCCTGATCCATCCGGGGGTGGTGATCGGCAGCGACGGCTTCGGTTTCGCGCGCGACCGCGACGGCTGGATCAAGATCCCGCAGCTCGGCTGCGTGATTATCGGCAACGATGTCGAGATCGGCTCCAACACCACCGTCGACCGCGGGGCGCTGGGGGATACCGTGATCGAGGACGGGGTGAAGCTGGATAATCAGATCCAGGTCGCCCACAATGTGCACATCGGCGAGCATACCGCGATCGCGGGCTGCACCGGCATCGCCGGCAGCGCGCGCATCGGCCGCCGCTGTGCGATCGGGGGCGGGGCCGGTATCCTCGGCCATCTTGAGATCGCCGATGACGTGCAGATCACCGCGCGGACGCTGGTGACGCACTCGATTACCGAAAGCGGGAGCTATTCCTCCGGCGCACCGCTGGAGGCGACGGCGGCCTGGCGCAAGAACCACGCGCGCATGAAACAGCTGGATGAGATGGCTAAACGCCTGCACGAACTCGAGAAGCTCGTCATGGCCAAGATTGACGATGGCGAGTAAACACGGGATCCGGATGAACGACAAAGACACGAACCAGAACGAAGCCGCGGGCATGGATATCCAGGATATCCTCAAGTATCTGCCCCATCGCTATCCATTCCTGATGGTCGACCGCGTGATCGATTACGCCCCGGGTGACTACCTCGTGGCGATCAAGAACGTGTCCTACAACGAACACTATTTCACCGGCCATTTCCCGGTGCAGCCGGTCATGCCGGGCGTGTTGCTGCTGGAGGCGATGGCGCAGGCGACCGGTATCCTCGCCTTCCGCACCACGGATTCGCAGCCCACGGACGGTTCGCTCTATCTCCTGGTCGGCATCGACAAGGCGCGCTTCAAGCGCCCGGTCGGGCCCGGCGACCAGGTCAGGATCGAGGTGAAGTTCGCGCGCAACGTACGCAACATCTGGTTCTTCAGCGCGGAGGCGCGCGTTGACGGCGAGCTCGCCGCCAGCGCCGACATCATGTGCGCCTCCAAGGAAGTGACTGCGTGATCGACCCGCGCGCCATCGTCGATCCCGCCGCCCGCATCGCTGCCGGCGTCAGCATCGGACCGTTTTCGATCATCGGTCCCGATGTGGAGATCGGCGCCGGCTGCCGGATCGGCCCGCACGTCGTGATCACGGGGCCGACCCGGATCGGCTGCGACAACCAGGTGTTCCAGTTCGCGTCGATCGGCGAGGTGCCCCAGGACAAGAAATACCGCGGCGAAGCGACAACGCTCGAGATCGGGGACCGCAACGTCATCCGGGAGTACGTCTCGTTGCAGCGCGGCACGGTGCAGGGCGGCGGCGTGACCCGGATCGGCAGCGACAACCTGTTCATGGTTTACGTCCACATCGCCCACGACTGCATCGTCGGCGACAACACCATCTTCGCCAACGGAACCCAGATCGCCGGGCACGTCGTCATCGAGGATTACGTGATCCTCGGCGGCTGTTCACTGGTGCACCAGTTCTGCGTGCTCGGCCGGCACTCCTTCTCCTCGGCCGCCAGCATGATCATCAAGGACGTGCCGCCCTACGTGCTGGTGTCGGGCCAGATGGCGAAGCCCTACGGGCTCAACGTCGAGGGTTTGAGGCGGCGCGGCTTCAGTCCGGCCACGGTGCGCATGCTGCGGCAGGCCTACAAGATCGTCTACCGGTCGAAGCTGCTGCAGGAGCAGGCAGTCGCCGAACTGAAGGCCTTGGGCGCCGAGTGCCCGGAGGTCGCCGTCATGGCGGACTTCATCGAGCGCTCGCAGCGCGGCATCGTGCGCTGACATCGCTGTGCTGCGCATAGCCCTGGTCGCGGGCGAGACCTCCGGTGACATGCTCGGCGCAGGCCTGATCCGTGCGCTCCGGGCGCGGATTCCGGACGCGGTGTTCGAGGGCGTCGCGGGGCCCCGCATGATCGCGGCGGGCTGCCGCGCATGGCATCCGATGGAACGACTCTCCGTGATGGGCCTGGTCGAGGTGCTCGGGCGCTATCGCGAACTGCGTGCGCTGCGCACCGACCTGATCCGGCGCCTGCGCGCCGATCCGCCGGACGTCTTCGTCGGCATCGACGCCCCCGATTTCAACCTCGGCCTGGAGACGCGGCTGCGCGCGGCGGGCATCCCCACCGTGCATTACGTCAGTCCGACGGTCTGGGCGTGGCGGGCGCGGCGCCTGCGCAAGATCGCCCGCGCGGACGATCTCGTGCTGACGCTGTTTCCGTTCGAGACCGCAATCTATGAACAGCATGGCATCGCGGTACGCTGCGTCGGCCATCCCCTCGCCGATGCGATTCCGCCCGGCGGCGGCGACCGGATGGCCGCGCGCGCGGCGCTCGGGCTGCCGGCTGCCGGTCGCCTGATCGCGCTGTTGCCGGGCAGCCGGGAGGGCGAGGTCCGCCGCCTGTCGGAACTGTTCGTCGCGGCCGCGCGCTGGTGCCGCGAACGGCGCCCGGAACTGCGCTTTGCGGTGCCGCTGGTCACTCCGGAGCTGCGCGAAATTTTCACGGCGGCGCTGGCAGCCGCCCCGGAACTTCCGGTGACCCTGTTCGACGGGCGCGCGCGCGAGGTGATGGCGGCCGCCGACGCCGTGCTGCTCGCCAGCGGCACCGCCACCCTGGAGGCGATGCTGCTGCAGCGTCCCATGGTGGTTGCCTACCGGCTGGCGCCGCTGACCTACTGGCTGGCCCGCCGCCTGTTGTATATCGATCGCTTTGCCCTGCCCAACCTGCTCGCCGGCGAGGATCTGGTCCCGGAGTTCATCCAGGACGCAGCCACGCCCGCGGCGATTGGCGCGGCGCTGCTGGAGTCGCTCGACGCCGCGGAACAATCCGGCCGGCTGCGCGAGCGTTTCGCCGAACTGCATGCGATGTTGCGCCGCGACGCCGACGCGCAGGCGGCAGAGGCGGTGCTGGATCTGGTCACGCGGCGCCGGGGGGCGGCGGCGTGAGCATCGTGGCGGAACCGGTGACGGTCTTCGAGATCGGCGTGGAGCTGCTGGTCGCCGGCGTCGACGAGGCCGGGCGCGGCCCGCTCGCGGGTCCGGTCATCGCGGCGGCGGTGATCCTCGACCCCGACCGCCCCATCGCGGGGGTGAACGATTCCAAGCTGTTGTCCGCGCCGCGGCGCCTGCGCCTCGAGGCGGCCATCCAGGCGCAGGCGCTTGCCTGGGCGCTGGGGCGGGCCGAGGTCGAGGAGATCGACCGCCTCAACATCCTGCAGGCGACCCTGCTTGCCATGCAGCGCGCGGTGGCGGCGCTCGATCCCGCCCCGCGCCGGGTCCTGGTCGACGGCGACCGCTGCCCCCGCCTGGGCTGCCCCGCGCAGGCGATAGTCAAGGGCGATCAGAAGGTTGCCGCCATCGCCGCCGCCTCCATCCTGGCCAAGGTGGCGCGCGACCGCGAGATGGAGGCGCTCGATGCCCTCTATCCGGGCTACGGCCTGGCCCGCCACAAGGGCTATCCGACGCGCGACCACGTCGAGGCGCTGCAGCGCCTGGGCGTGACGCCGGTCCACCGGCGCAGCTTCGCGCCCGTACGCGACCTGCTCGGCGGCGCATGAACGTCCTCGCGGGTCCCGCCTGGCTTGGTTAAAATACCGGCCATGCCGCCCAGCTTCGTCCATCTCCACGTCCACAGCGATTACTCCCTGATCGACGGCATCGTGCGCATCAAGCCGCTGGTGCAGGCGGTGGCGGACGCCGGCATGCCGGCGGTGGCGATGACCGACCAGTGCAATATGTTCGCGCTGGTGAAGTTCTACCGCGCCGCGGTCGCGGCCGGCGTCAAGCCCATCGCCGGCGTCGACCTGTGGGTGCAGGACGATCCCAGGGACGCGCCCGCGCGGGTGGTGCTCCTGTGCCAGGACCGCGGCGGCTACCTGCACCTCACCCGGCTCATCTCGCGCGCCTTCATCGAGGGCCAGTATCATGGCATGCCGACCGTGCGGCGCGATTGGCTGCGCGACGCCGCCGGGGGTCTCATCGCACTGTCCGGCGCGGGCGAGGGCGACATCGGCCAGGCGCTGTTCGCCGGCAACCGCGCGCTTGCCGCGCGCCGGCTCGAGTTCTGGTCGAGCCTGTTCCCGCAGCGCTTCTACCTTGAACTGCAGCGTACCGGCCGCGCGCGCGAGGAGCAGTACGTGCAGGACGCGGTCGGGCTGGCGCTCGAGCACGGCGTCCCGGTGGTCGCCACCAACGACGTGCGCTTCCTCACGCCGGAGGACTTCGAGGCGCACGAGGCGCGCGTGTGCATCCACAGCGGGCGCACGCTGGAGGATCCGCGGCGGCCGCGCCAGTACAGCGCGCAACAGTACCTGCGCACGCCGGCGGAGATGGCGGAGCTGTTCGCGGACATCCCGGAGGCGATCGAGAACAGCGTCGAGATCGCGCGCCGCTGCAACCTCGAGCTGAGCCTCGGCGAGAATGTGCTGCCGGATTTCCCCACGCCGCCGGGCATGGGCGCCGACGCCTATTTCGCGGAGGAGGCGCGCACCGGCCTCGCGCGGCGCATGCAGCGCATGCCCGCCTGCGCCACGGCGGAGGAGGAGGCCGAACGGCGCGCGCTGTACGCGGCGCGGCTGGAGCTGGAGCTCGGCGTCATCACCAAGATGGGCTTCCCGGGCTACTTCCTGATCGTCGCCGACTTCATCCGCTGGGCCAAGGCGAACGACATCCCGGTGGGGCCGGGACGCGGCTCGGGCGCGGGCTCGCTGGTCGCGTATTCTCTGGATATTACTGATCTTGATCCAATAAGATACGAGCTTCTCTTCGAGCGATTCCTGAATCCGGAGCGCGTCTCGCTGCCGGACTTCGACATCGACTTCTGCATGGACGGGCGCGACCGCGTGATCGAATACGTGGCGCAGCGCTACGGCCGCGAGAAGGTGTCGCAGATCATCACCTACGGCACCATGGCGGCGAAGGCCGTGGTGCGCGATGTCGGCCGCGTGCTCGGCCATCCCTACGGCTTCGTCGACAAGATCGCCAAGCTGATCCCGTTCGAGCTCGGCATTACGCTCGACAAGGCGCTGGAGGACGAGGAGCAGCTGCGGAGCCGCTACGAGGACGAGGAGGAGGTGCGCACCCTGATCGACCTCGGGCGCGCGCTGGAGGGCCTGGTGCGCAACGCCGGCAAGCACGCCGGCGGCGTGGTCATCGCGCCGTCCGAGCTCACCGACTTCACGCCGCTGTACTGCGAGCAGGGCTCGGTCGCGACGGTGACGCAGTTCGACAAGGACGACGTCGAGGCGGTCGGCCTGGTCAAGTTCGACTTCCTCGGCCTGCGCACGCTGACCATCATCGACCGCGCGGTGAAGGGCATCCGCAGCCGCACCGGCGCCGCCATCGACATCACCAACCTGCCGATGGACGACGCGCCGACCTACGAGCTGCTCAAGCGCTGTTCCACCAGCGCCGTGTTCCAGCTCGAGTCGCGCGGCATGAAGGACCTGATCAAGCGCCTGCAGCCGGACTGCTTCGACGACGTCATCGCGCTGGTCGCGCTGTTCCGCCCCGGCCCGCTGCAGTCCGGCATGGTGGACGACTTCATCAACGTCAAGCACAAGCGCCAGCGGGCCAATTACCCGCACCCCGATCTCGAGCCGATCCTCAAGCCCACCTACGGCGTCATCCTCTACCAGGAGCAGGTGATGCAGATCGCGCAGGTGCTCGCCGGCTACAGCCTGGGCCAGGCCGACCTGCTGCGGCGCGCGATGGGCAAGAAGAAGCCGGAGGAGATGGCCAAGCAGCGCGCCGGCTTCGTCGCCGGTTCCGTCCGGCGCGGCGTGGAGGAGAAGACCGCCGCCCACATCTTCGACCTGATGGAGAAGTTCGCCGGCTACGGCTTCAACAAGTCGCACTCGGCGGCCTACGCGCTGATCGCCTACCAGACCGCCTGGCTGAAGGCGCACTATCCGGCCGATTTCATGGCCGCCGTGCTGTCGGCGGACATGGACAACACCGACAAGGTCGTGATGCTGATCGACGAGTGCCGCTCGATGGGCCTCAAGGTGCAGCCGCCCGACATCAACCTCTGCGACTTCGCCTTCACGGTGCAGGACGACGCCACCATCCTGTACGGCCTCGGCGCCATCAAGGGTGTCGGCGAGGCGGCGCTCGGCGGGCTGACCTCCGAGCGCGCGCAGCACGGCCGGTTCCGCGACCTGTTCGACCTGTGCCGGCGCATCGACCCGCGCAAGGCCAACCGGCGCGTGCTCGAGGCGCTGATCCGCTCCGGCGCGCTCGACGTGCTTGACGCCAACCGCGCGCGCTCGATGACGCTGCTCACCGAGGCGTTGCAGATGGCGGAGCGCCAGTTGCGCGACAGCGAGCTGGGCCAGAACGACCTGTTCGGCGGCGGCGGTGCCGCGGCGAATGCCGGGCCGGACGACGACATCACGCAAGCGCTCGCGCGCGCGGTGCCGGAGTGGGACGAGGAACAGCGCCTGCTCGGCGAGAAGGAGACCCTCGGTCTCTATCTCACCGGCCACCCGATCGAACGTTATCGCAAGGAGCTCGCGCGCTTCGTCTCGGCGTCGATCGCGCAGCTCAAGCCGACGGCGGACCAGACCGTGGTGGTGGCCGGGCTGGTCGTCGCCATCCGCACCATGAACAGCCGGCGCGGCGATCGCATCGCCTTCCTCACGCTGGACGACCGCAGCGGCCGCATCGAGATCGCGGTGTTCTCCGAGGCTTACCAGAAATACCGCGAGCTGCTCGTCAAGGACCGGCTGCTGGTGGTGGAGGGCAGCGTCAGCGTGGACGAGTATTCGGGCGGATACCGCATGAGCGCGGAGAAGATCTATGATATCGACCGCGCGCGCGGGGTGTACGCCAAGGGGGTGGAGATCGACGTGCAGGCGCGCGCCGCCGCGAACGGCTTCAGCGCCATGCTCGCGCGCATCCTCGAGCCGTTCCGCGAGGGCCGCTGCCCGGTGTGGATCAACTACGTGGGCGCGGGCGCGCGGGCGCGCATGGCCCTGGGCCGCGAATGGAGCGTCAATCCCACCGACGAGCTGCTGCACCGCCTGGGCGAGGTGGCGGGACCGGACGGGGTGCGGGTGATCTATTGAGTGGGACCAAAACCGGCGGCTGTCAAGCGGGGCCGGCGCGGCCGGGACAATAACGCCGCCCCCACTTGCGCCGGAAAATCTTTATGACACAATGGCGTGCAGCGTAGTGTTGAACTGACAACAATCCGGGGATATCCGCACAGTCCGATCCCGCCCGCGCGGGAATGGCGGTTACAGGCGGATGTCCCCCAAAAAACGGCTACACCGACTTTTGATGAAACTCAGCTTCCTGGATTTCGAACAGCCGATCGCCGAGCTCGAGGCCAAGATCGAGGAACTCCGCTACGTCGGCACCGACAAGGCGGTCAACATCAGCGAGGAGATCGGGCGGCTCGAGGACAAGGCCCGCTCGCTGACCGAGACCATCTTCTCCCAGCTCACCGCCTGGCAGATCTCGCAGCTCGCGCGCCATCCGCAGCGGCCCTACACGCTGGACTACGTCGAGCGCATCTGTACCGAGTTCGAGGAACTGCACGGCGACCGCCGCTACGCGGACGACCCCGCCATCGTCGGCGGCATCGGCCGCATCGACGATCGTCCGGTGATGGTCATCGGCCACCAGAAGGGGCGTGACACCGCGGAGAAGGTGCGGCGCAACTTCGGCATGCCGCGCCCCGAGGGCTACCGCAAGGCGCTGCGCCTGATGGAGCTGGCCGAGCGCTTCAAGCTCCCGATCCTGACCTTCATCGACACCCCCGGCGCCTACCCCGGCATCGGCGCCGAGGAGCGCGGGCAGAGCGAGGCGATCGCGCGCAACCTGCTCGTGCTGTCCGACCTGCGCACGCCGGTGATCTGCACCGTGATCGGCGAGGGCGGCTCCGGCGGCGCGCTCGCCATCGGCGTCGGCGACCACGTCATGATGCTCGAATACAGCACCTACTCGGTGATCTCGCCCGAGGGCTGCGCCTCCATCCTGTGGAAGAGCGCGAGCCGCGCCTCCGAGGCGGCCGATGCGATGGGCATCACCTCCAAGCGCCTCAAGCTGCTCAACCTGATCGACCAGGTGATCCCCGAACCGCTCGGCGGCGCGCATCGCGACGTCGAGACCACCATCGCGACCGTCAGGCAGGCACTGGTCGAATCGCTCGCGCGGCTCGACAGCAAGCGCATCGAAGACCTGCTCAAGACGCGCTACCAGCGCATCATGAGTTACGGTGTCTTCAAAGGCTGATGATCCCGGCGCCGTAGTCCTCGATCGGGTCCTCCCGGCGCTGGAGCGCCTGCCCGGCATCCGCCGCTACCGGGTCGCCTTCAGCGGCGGCCTCGATTCCACCGTCCTGCTGCACGCCATGGCCGAGCTGCGCCCGCGGATCGAGGCCGAACTGTGCGCCGTCCACGTCAACCACGGCCTGCAGCCCGCCGCCGCCGACTGGGCGCGCGAGTGCCGAGCCGCCTGCGAGGCGCTCGGCATCCCGCTGCACGCGGTCGAGGTCGACGCGCGGCCGGGGTCGGGCGAGAGCCCCGAGGCGGCCGCGCGCCACGCGCGCTACGCGGCGATCCGCGCGCTGATCGAGGCCGGCGACTGCCTGCTCACCGCGCACCACCAGGACGACCAGGCCGAGACCGTGCTGCTGCAACTGCTGCGTGGCAGCGGGGTGGCGGGCCTCGCGGCGATGCCGCCGCACGCGCCGTTTGCCGCCGGCTGGCATGCCCGCCCGCTGCTCGACCTCACGCGCGCCGAGCTCAGGGCCTATGCCGCGGCGCGAGACCTGCGCTGGATCGACGACCCGAGCAACTTCGACACCGGCCTGCGCCGCAACTACCTGCGCCACGAGGTCATGCCGCTCCTGAAGCGGCAGTGGCCGGCCTTCGCCCGTACGCTGTCGCGCAGCGCCGCGCACCACGCCGAATCCGCGCGCCTGCTCGACGAGGTCGGCGCCGAGGATTTCACGGCCGTCGCCGGCCCCAAGGCCGCGACGCTCTCCATCGACGCACTGATGCAGCTCAGTCCCGAGCGCCTCAACAACGTGCTGCGCTACTGGCTGCGCACGCTCGAGCTGCCGCTGCCGAGCACGGCGCACCTGGAACGCCTGCACGAGGACATCCTGAAGGCGGCGCAGGACAGCGCGCCGCTGCTCGCCTGGCCCGGCGCCGAGGTGCGGCGTTACCGCAGCCTGCTCTACGCCATGTGGCCGCTGCCGCCGCACGACCCGGAACAGGTCGTGCCGTGGGATCTCGCGGCGCCGCTCGACCTGCCCACCTGCGGCGGCCGCCTCGTCGCGCGCCACGTCGCCGGGCACGGCATCCGGCGCGTGCTGCTCAAGGATCGCCCTGTCACCGTCCGCTTCCGCCGCGGCGGCGAGCACTGCCGCCCCGCCGGCCGCGGCCACACCCACGAACTGCGCAAGCTGCTGCAGGAATCCGCCGTCCCGCCCTGGCTGCGCGAACGCGTGCCGCTGCTCTACGTCGGCGACGAGCTCGCCGCCGCCGGCGACCTGTTCATCTGCGAAGGCTTCCAGGCCGGCGAGGGCGAGGCGGGCGTGGAGCTTGAATGGACGTTTCAGGCCTTGACGCCGGAAGAGGGTGGCCGGAATGGGTGAGGTGGCGGATATCCGATACATTATCCGTTTGTACGCGTGAATGTCATGGTTCTTCTGAAGAATCAGCGTGATCTGGGAGTCACGATGCGTGTTATATCTAAAACTGCTACGTTATAACGTATAACTTTTATACCTACTCAATGTTGACCGATCATAGGCCTCACGGAAAGAAGCCCAAGCCCAGAAGTTTTAACAATAAAATATGAGCGGACCCTACAAATGGCGGATAGTGCTGGGCGAAAAACATGGCGATAAAGCAACGCAAGCGTCGCATAACGGCGTTAATGCGGACGGCGATTGCTTCGCTTAGTCCAATTTATCCCACATTATCAGGCAGCTGGTGCAGATTGCAGAATCCAGGGCAACTGCGCATGCCCCGTGAGCCCTATGCCGTTCAACCACTCGCAAAAGCCGACGCGCGATCAATGAGCAGAGGTATTAATACCGAAGCTGTCGCGCGCGGCTTAGCTCGATACTGTTAGACATCAAGGATGTGCTGTAGCGTGTCAAAGGATCCCTGCGAACGTACCTGCGGGTTTCCGCGCAGAGGGAGGCATCCCACGTTAAGAGACTGCAAACTTGTCGGAAAGCCAAGGGCCGGAGCAGATCTGCGAGATTGATGGCGATAAGACCACTTTCGCCAGATCCTGTCATACCTCCCCACTTCAAAATCCTGGGCGGGTCCGCTTCTGAAACGGAAATGTTTGCGGATCTGCGCATTGAGATAAGCGGTATTCTTTTCCCAGGACCTGCGCGCGCTGGCGCTAATGGAGGGAGCTCGGGAGACCTGGCGCAGGCATTGCTGGAGGACGGCGAGCTTGATCCAGATATAAAACAAATAATCGAAAGGGAAGTCAGCTCCGGCGGCATAAAGGTCAAGGTTGACCCCGAGTACGCTCATGCCCAATCAATTGCGGTTCTTTCCTCGCTGTCTTGTAGATTGTTCTGCTCAGGATGGCTTGTACTCCACAATGAAACAGACACGCCATTCATCACCTCAGACAATCCTGCGCCGACGATATACCTAAGAGAAGGCGCGTATACGGATATCACGTACGTTCCGTTAACTCCAAAATTGGCTCTTCTAACAAAAAGGGATCCGAGAACGCCAGAGTTCCGCCTTGAGGAGCTGGATAGATACCAAAGAACCCAAGATGAGGTTGCGTCAGCAAAACCTGAGTTTGTCCATCTATTGAACAGGGAAATGGTCAGGTCTGCGGAAATGACTATTCTTCATTCTTGCCGTGACCAATGGCTGGAAGTGAAACCTCGTGGAGGGTCCAAAATAACGTTGTGCGCATCCCGGCAGGTACTGGTCAGATTATTCTCAACCGGTATGAGGCATGCCGTGTTGATGTCTAACCATTCGCTGCAGGCGCGACGGCTCTGACGAGCCGCGGCCGGGGGCCTCCGGTTCTCTGATGGCTCGGGGTTCGGCGATCCCGAGCCGTCGCCCTGAACTACGGCTACAAACGTTGCTTGTCGAGAGCAAGACAAAATGGCAAGGCAGATGAATATTTTGACGTTGGTGCTTGTCGTCGTTGCTGTTGTGGAAGCGGCACTTCATACGATCGGAGATATTTTGGAAATGGGGACGCCGAACAATGCATAAGTTCCCCTTCGGTCGCCCGATTCGCAAAAGCGAGGCGCTTTTGCTCTCGGCTTATGCACAGCGTTATGTGTAAGAAACCCGGGAACACCATCGGCATGAGGATTGAATTTCAGGTCGTCGCCAAGAATGAGATCAACAATTCGGTTCGAAACTTTCGCGGAAGCCCTGAGGCGGCAGGGGAAGGTTCAAGGCGACCTGAGCAAAAAGGCCGATAGGTGCAAACTCCTTTGCATCGCAAGAATAGATGAGGAAGTAGTTGGCATAGGCGCAATAAAGACAAAAACGAAATCAGATTTTTCTGAACAAAAAGCTGATCTCTCAGAACTGAGTGATGATTTCGATTGGGAGCTTGGATATTTGTTTACTGACCCGGAACATACTCGAAAAGGTATCGCCGGGAATGTTGCGAAGTTGCTGGTTGATGCGCACGGTCAAGATAACCTTATGGCTTCAACAGAAGTTTCTGCCAATCCTGGAATGGTGAGAATCTTAGAAACGTTGGGTTTTCGGCATTATGGCAAGCCTTGGAAGAGCGCCATCCATGATAACTACCTCGGTTTGTTTTTGAGGTTTAAATGATTAGTTGCAGAGTAAATGATCACATAACAATGGGCCCAAGGGACGCTCCGCTTCGCTACGCGCCCCTGAGCCCGAGCGTCAGGCGTCAATCGAAAGGAAGGTATTAGAATGACACGCGTCCGGGTTGAGAGCTTTACCATCTCGCTTGACGGATACGGAGCCGGTCCGAATCAGGACATCAGGAATCCGCTCGGCGTGGGCGGGACAGATTTGCACCAGTGGTTAATCCCGACCCGGACGCTCCAGCGGACCCTGTTCGGCGCCGACGGCGGCACAACGGGGATTGATGACGACTTCGCCGCGCGGGGCTTCAGAAATGTCGGCGCCTGGATTCTCGGAAGAAACATGTTCGGACCGGTTCGCGGTCCCTGGCCCGACATGAACTGGAAAGGCTGGTGGGGGGATAGCCCACCCTATCATGTTCCAACGTTCATCCTGACTCATCACGCGCGTCCGCCCATCCGGATGGAAGGCGGAACGACGTTCCACTTCGTCACCGGCGGTATTCACGAGGCTCTTGACCGGGCGCGCGAGGCAGCCAACGGAATGGATGTGCGCATTGGCGGCGGACCTGGCACCATCCGGCAATATCTTCGTGCGGGCCTCATCGATGAGCTTCACGTCGCTGTCTCGCCGGTCCTGCTGGGCGGGGGAGAGCGGCTGTTCGACGGGGTTGACATGCGCGCGCTGGGATACGAATGCGTTCAGTTCGTTGCGTCGGAGAAAGCCACCCATGTTGTACTCCGGCGCCAGGGGCACGATTGCACGCCGGAACCCGGCGTCGGGTGATGGCGGGCCGGCCGCTGACCGGCATGGCGTCAGACCGCCAACGGGGGTTCGACGCAGTCGTCCGGAACCAAGCAGACCCTGATTCCAGTCACGATGGAGGAACAGCATGACGAAGATCGCAAAGAACACGATTTGCCTTTGGTACGAACGCGATGCCGAGGAAGCGGCGCGGTTCTACGCCAGGACCTTTCCCGATTCGTCCATCGGGGCTGTGCATCGCGCACCGGGCGACTTTCCGTCGGGCAGGCAGGGGGACGTGTTGACTGTCGAGTTCACCGTGATGGGCATTCCCTGCCTGGGACTTAACGGTGGGCCCGCGTTCAAGCAGAGTGAAGCGTTTTCGTTCCAGGTCGCCACCGAGGATCAGGCCGAGACCGATCGGTACTGGAACGCGATCGTCGGAAACGGCGGCCAGGAGAGCGAGTGCGGCTGGTGCAAGGACAAGTGGGGAATCTCCTGGCAGATTACGCCAGTCGCGTTGATCAAGGCATATACCAGCCCCGATCGCTCCGCCGCCAGGCGGGCGTTCGATGCCATGATGATGATGAAAAAGATCGATATCGCCGTGATCGAGGCAGCGGTTCGTGGCCGGAAGTGATATCTGACACGTCGTTTAACCGCACGCACACCGCCGTATATTTTTGCGTTGGATGTCATTCGTAAGGAGGAGCCAATGGAGGCGCAAGAACTGCATCGCGGTCGTCTGATTGATCACATCCAGTTGGTGGTGCGAGATCTTTCTGCCAGCAGGGACTTCTATACAGCGATCTTTGGTGTCCTGGGCGTCCCCATGGGAGGTGCTGGCGATGGATTTTTCTGGGCGGATGAGCTGTTCGTATCAACTGCCGACAGCCAGGCCGCTCAAGGCAGGCTGACCGGGCGTCATCATCTGGCGTTCCAGGCGCAGGACCGGGCCATGGTGGACGCGTTCTACAGCGTCGCACTGGCCCACGGTGGCACGGATAATGGCGCCCCTGGGGAGCGTCCATACCATCCCGGCTACTACGCCGCTTTTGTTCTGGACCCCGACGGCAACAACATCGAGGCGGTTTACCATGGTGAAGCAACTCGCAGCGCTGCCTCGGTCCGCATTACGTTCCAGGAGTGATCAGGCAGCGTTCAATGCGAGGCACGCATAACCTCGCATCGGATCAAGGCTCTTGAATAGGGCCGCGCCGGCGGCGGCCAGCCGGGGGGGGGCGCGTCTTTTTTTTTGGGGGCGCGAAAAAATAGCGGGGGGGGGGGTGCGGGGGCCCAGACTGCCCGCAACGCCAGCGCCCCACAGGCCCGGGGGCACCCGCCGGGGGGGGGGGGGGGGCGCGCGGGGGGGGGGTTTTTAAGGGGAAAAAAACGGGGGGGAGAAAGGGGGACAACCCCCCGGGGGGGGGGAAGAAAAGGGGGGGGAAAAGGGGGGGCAGAAAAGCGGGGGGGGGGGGGGGGGGGGGTGGGGAAGGGGGGGCGGGGGGGGGGGGCCAGGGAATGACCATGATCAACCATACAACAGGAAAGACAAAATGAAGAAAGGACTGACCGTGACATTGTCTGCGCTGTTATTGATAGCATTCTCCGCCCATGCGGCAGAGAAGGCGACGGAGGAGCGGCTGGACGAGGTCGCCAGGCACGGGGCGCATGTGATGCCATTCAGCCTGGAGCAGACAACCCATATCTTTACGAAAACGGACCAGGGCGGCCTGCAGCAGGTCATCGTCAAGGACGATTCCAATACCGAACAAGTCGAGTTGATACGCGAGCACCTGTCAGAGATCGCAACGGAGTTCACGCAAGGAAACTTTTCGGATCCTGCGGAAATCCATGGTGATGACATGCCGGGCCTGGCGGAATTGAGGGCGGCGCAAGCGGGCCGGATCAGGATTGTGTATAAGGAACTGCCCGGCGGTGCGGAAATCGACTACTCAAGTAATGATGCTGGGCTGATCAATGCCATCCATCGATGGTTCGATGCCCAGCTCAGTGATCATGCCCGTCATGCTATTCCGGGTCATTCTCATCATCATATGCACGGGAATCAATAAGCAGAGATCATGACGGGAGTCAGTCCTGACCACCGCGCCAACCGACCGGATGCTTTGCATAAATGACGTAGATGCCGTTCGCGGCTAAGTCGCACATGGCGAGAGCACTGCGTCGACACCTGTCGCGTCGACCCGCGGGATATGACATTCCCGTGAATCCGGCCTGATCTGGCCGCAAAATTGACATATGCACCCGGATATTCAAGAATCGACCTCATTACGCTGGGAGAGAGCGGGGGGATGCTCATGATTATTCGTATCATGCGCGCGGCAGTCGTCGCCATCGCCATATCAACGCTGCCAGCCTGCAACAGCGGGAGTGACAGTTCGCCGAACAACATCACCGCGGTCGCGATCGTCGTCAATACCCCGGCCCCCCGCATCGCCTACCCGCTGACGACGACGGTGTCGCTGAGCGCGGATCAGCCGGCAGAGAACGTCACCGTCTCGCTGTTCGCCATCGACGAAACCTCCGATCCCAACGCCGAAGTCAGGCAGATCCCGCTGGGCACCGAGGTCATCGAGGACCTGCCGGCGGGGAGCAGTGACCACGAGCTGAACGTCAACGTGCCCTCCAGCGTGGAGATCAGCGGCCCGTATCACATCGCCGTCGTGGTCGATCCGGTGGAAGAGATCGCGGAGGGGGACGAGGAGGACAACACCGCCTCGGTCCAGGTCACGCTGGCGCCGACCATTGATCCGAACGTCCTGCTGTCCGGGGTGGAGCTGGATCGTACCGCACTGATCATCAATACCGATGAATACGCCGACCAGGTGGATGGCTCCCCCGGAAACGTGCACAACGCCGATGCCGGCGGCACCATCACGGTGGGCTCCGACGGGCTGGAGGTCGGCGAGACAGTCGACATCGAGGGCTTTGCCAGCCTGCGCATCACGCGTACCGATAACAACACGACGCTCGACGTGCCGCTGTACCTGTGGAACTCCGACGAGCAGCGCTACATGAACGCCTACGGCATTGATCCCGATACCAGCGTGCAGGGCGCGGTCGAGTGGCTGCCGCTGGGCACGTTCACGCCGCAACTGGCGGAGATAATCGGTGAGGAGGCCGAGCTGGATGACATCGAGCGGAACTCCGAGCACATGGATTTCTATTTCCCCGGCAAGCTGGGCTTCGAACTCGAGCAGGCGCTGCGTTATCCGCCGATACCGTGTACCGGCACCTGTACGAATACCGCGACGCCGCCGACCATACCGCCGCCGGATCTCACCGCGGCCGCGATCGACCAGCTGAGAAGCTTCCTATCCGGTCTGCCCTTCAGCGGTGTGCGGGGCGATGAAAGCACCAGCCTGGCCGCGCTGGATTTCGCGGTGTGCGTCAGGATCCGTCCAGCGGATCTGTCGGTCACCGACAGTGACGCGTCGGATAACGAGGCCTGTCCGTCTCTGGAAATATTTCTGCCGCCCCTGCCGCCCGGCACCCCCTTGTATAACACCGGCAGCTACGTGCCCCTCCACGATACGCCTTCCGAGCCGCTGACCTCGGGTGACGGTTTCGCCACGAAGAACAACAACCCGCATTTCGCCTTCAATCTCGATTTCGGCGCCGGCGCCACGGCGGATAACCGGGGGTATATCGAGACCATCACCGCCGGTATTCCCGTTACTCTGCTCGGCCAGGATTTCGACTTCTATCGTGTAACGGCGCGCGCGCAACTGGTTCCCGATTACCTGAACAAGCCGTCGTCGGACCAATCGGGATTCTCCTATGAAATACGCTTCCTGAACCAGGTGATCGAAGCGATACCGCCGATCACGGCCTCCATATCCGGCAGCCTGATCTCGTATTCGAAGGAGATCGAGAAGGAACAGCAGTTCTTCGTCGGTCCGGTCCCGATGATCGCCGGCGCCTCCGTCGGCGGCAGTATCGGGCTGGAGCTTACCGTCGGCTATGCCGACGATGACGCGCCGGTTTTCGGCGGCGGCAACGCCGTGGTGTCGCTGGGCAGCTCCATCGGCCCGTTCGCCAACCTCGAGGCGGCCATGTTCGCCGGTGTCGGAACCGTGGTGTTCGCGGTGGGCGTTGAAGGTGTGCTGGTGCTGCTCGATGAAAGGCTCGTGTATTTCATCGGTACCGAGATCGAGGTCATCGATGACGGCTTCACCAGCGGCGATGTCGAATTCATGATCACCCAGCTGCAGAAGCTGAGCAATATCTTCACCGGTCCGCAGGGCAAGATCAACCTGTTCGCCAAATACTCCGTGCCGGCGATCAGGACCTGCAAATGGGGGTTCGTCAAGGTGCCATGCCTGAAGCTGGTCACGATCAAGGCGACCAAGAACATCTACAGCACGCCGGCCTTGTTCCGCCGCGAGGACGTCCTGTTCGAAGACCCGTTCGCCCAGCTCGACGTGGTCATCGTGAGCGGCCAGTCGCCGGCGTACTTCGTGCCTTGATGTGAATGAAACGGCGCTGGATACTGCCGGCTGCGCTGGCGCTGGTACTGGGCGCGGGCATACTGCTTGCGGTATGGATCCCGGGTTCCCCGGATAGAAATCCTTCGGTACCGCCGCAGGCCGCCGCGCCGGATGGCCTGGCGGTCCCATCAATGCAATGGCGCCCAGGCGTATCCCAGCAGTACCGGGTGTTGTCCGAGTCCACCATGCAGATGCAGGCCGCGACGAACGGCGCCTCGTCCATACAGGTGAATCTGCGCGGCCTGCTCGATACCCTGACCCTGGAGGCTGATGCCGGCCACGCCCTGGTCGGCATGCGGCTGTCATCGGCCGAGCTGAAGATCAGCGGTACGATGGACGCCGAAACCAATCGCGCGCTCGGCGTGCCGTTCAGGGTGCGCTTCGCCGCCAACGGCATGCCGCAGGCCTTCGAGTTTCCCGCCGAAGTCAATCAGCAGAACCGCCGCATCCTCGAGGGCCTGGTGCGCACCTTCCAGGTCAGCCTCGACCGCGGCGATACCTGGGTGACGCAGGAGAACAATGCCTCGGGGACGTACGAGGCCGCCTACCGGCGCAGCGGCCCGAACGCCTTCGAGAAGACCAAGCGCCGGTTCACCGCCACGGCAGCCGGCATGATCGGCTGGTCGGAGGCCGGTTCCACGGAGACATTCAGCATCGAGCCGGGCCGGGACTGGATCGCGGCGATGGACGTGGCGGAGAACATGAGTTCCGCAGGCCAGGGCGGGCCGGCGATTAAGGTCAGCAATCACGCAACACTGAAGCTGAACGAGGGTGCGCGAGCGACACTTGCGGCAAAGTTGTGGAACTTCGAGGCCGCTGCCGCTGTCGATGGCAGCGCCATGATGAGGGACATCGTGCCGGCAATGACGGCGGAAGAGGCGCGCAGGGAGATTCAGGCGACCATCCCGGTGCTGGATGCCGCCGCGCAGGGGCGGCTGGCGCAGATCCATCGCCTGCGTGACCTGTTGCGCGTGGATGCCTCCCTGCCCGCGATCATTCTGGACATTTTGAAGACGCAGGAGCTCAGCGACCGGACCCGCGCCGACCTTTACCTGGCGCTGGAGTTGGCCGGTACCGATAGCGCGCAGGCGGCGCTGGTCGGGGTGATCAGTGACAGCAGCTGGTCGCTCAAGGACGGCATGCGCGCCATCGTCGCGCTGGGCGGGGTCAGGCAGCCTACCGCGGAGGGAATCACGGCGCTGTGGGACGCGACGCAGAACTATGCGGGCGGTGAACGCCAGCGGATGGCGAGCTCGGCCGCGTTCGCACTGGGCAGTATCGGCAGCACGCTGCACAAGGCCGATGATCCCGGCTACGCCACGCTGCGTTCGGACCTGCTCGGAAATGCGCTGGGTTCCGGTGATGCGGCAACCCGCAGCGACTACATCATCGCCCTCGGCAACACGCAGGACCCGACACTGGCAGGCGATGTCGCCGGATTGCTCAATGATTCCGAGCCGTCGGTACGCCGTGCGGCAGCGCTGTCGCTGGGTTCCCTGGGCGCCGACCCGGTCGCCGACCGGCTGGTCTCCCGCTTCCGCGCGGAGGACAATGTCTATGTGCGCGGCGCGATCGCCGAGTCGCTGCAAACGTGGACGGAACCCACCGAGTCCGCGATGGCGATGTTCAGGCAGGCGGTGCGCACGGAGGTCGACGAAAGCACACGCTACAACATTGCGCTCCTGCTGGGCGACAACCTGGCGAGATTCCCAGCGAATGAGCCGGTGCTCAGGGAGGTCATGCGTGCCGAACCGTCGAAGCGCATCCGGCAGAAGGTTGCCGAGGCGCTTTCCATAAAACAATAACAGGCCGGAATCACATTTCACGAGGGAGCAGGGCGAGGGGTTGGATCAGCAGATATGAACGTGCGGCAGCGTAAAGAACTGATCGGAAAATTGAAGGCCCGTTTCGAGGCGAACATGGGCCGCCATGCAGGCATTGGCTGGTCCGGTGTACAGGCGAGGCTGGAGTCCTTCCCCGGGAAACTGCGCTCGCTCGATGAGATGGAGAAAACCGGGGGAGAGCCGGATGTCGTCGGCCATGACAGCAAGACCGGGGAATTCATTTTCTGTGACTGTTCCGCCGAGAGCCCGGCAGGGCGCAGGAGTGTCTGCTATGACCGCGAGGGGCTGGAGTCGAGGAAGGAACACAGGCCGGAGAATTGTGCGACGGACATGGCAGCGGCCATGGGCATCGAACTCCTGACGGAAGAACAGTATCGGGGATTGCAGGAATTGGGGTGCTTCGATACTAAAACGTCGAGTTGGGTACTGACGCCTGCTGGCATCAGGAGGCTCGGCGGGGCCCTGTTCTGTGATCGCCGCTATGACACCGTTTTCGTGTATCACAACGGTGCCCAGTCGTACTATGCCGCGCGGGGTTTCCGCGGCGCATTGAAGGTGTAGCATCTCTCCGGCGCGGCACCGGGATGGAGTCGACATGAGCAAACTCATGCGGTTCCCCGCTTCGGTCAGGCGGGATCCGGCCATCGAGGCCTGGATGCACGGGCATGCGGGTGAACTGGGCGCGATCGCCCGGCACTGGTTCGAGGTCATGCGCGGCTGCGGGGACGATGTCCGCGAGCTGCTGCACGACGGTCATCCGACCGCGTGTGTGGGCGATGCGGCATTCGCCTACGTGAATGCCTTCAGGGCGCACGTCAATGTCGGGTTCTTTCGCGGCGCCGGGATTGCTGATCCCGCGGGCCTGCTGGAAGGCGACGGCAGGTACATGCGTCATGTGAAACTCCGGCCCGGGGGCGACGTCGATGCCGCGGCGCTGACGCGGCTGATCGAGACCGCCTGCGCGGATATGAGGCGGTGCCTTCAGGCGGGGTAGTGCGGTTCGATCGATTTACCTTAGATAATCAGGGGAAAATCTCTGTCATCTGTCGCGCAGTCCCTGTACGGTTATCGGTGAAATGTCCGGATATTCCACCACCCCGGGAATCCCGGTCAGCAACTCCCGCCATCAGCGACACACCGACTTTTTCAGGACCGGACTGGTGGTATAGTCATGGGCGCCACCGCTTTGTTCCGTGGATTCGCCGCACATGAAGACGCAATACTACACGGCCTGCAGCCTCGACGGTTTCATCGCGACGGAGGACCACTCGCTGGAGTGGCTCTTCCAGCTCGGCGACGTCAACGAGACCAGCTACCCGGAGTTCATCAAGGACGTCGGCGCGCTCGCGATGGGTTCGTCCACCTACGAGTGGATGCTCCGGAATGTCATCAGGCCGGACTCCGGATCGGGGGCTACGTGGCCCTACGACCAGCCTGTCTGGATATTCTCAAACCGGTCCCTGCCGGGCGTGGCCGGTGCGAATCTGCACTTCGCGCGGGGCGATGTGCGGCCGGTCCATGAGCAGATGCGCGCGGCGGCGGGCGGGCGCAACATCTGGATCGTCGGCGGCGGCGAGCTGATCGGCCAGTTCCATGACGCGGGCCTGCTCGACGAGATCATCGTACAGGTGGGATCGGTCACCCTCGGCGCCGGCCGGCCGCTGCTCCCGCGCCGCATCGCCTTCCCGCCGCTGTCACTGACGTCCGCGCGCGCGATCGGGCCCGGATTCGCCGAGCTCCGCTACGACGTGCCGCGCGCGGATCGTCCGGCGCGGCAGCCATCACATCCAAGCTGAGAGGACCACGATCATGCCGGCAAACACCAACACCATCCGCCTTCACCGCGTGCTCCGTTCGACGCCGGAGCGCATCTACCGGGCGTTCATCGACGCGGACGCCATGGCCAAATGGCTGCCGCCGAACGGTTTCACCGGCAAGGTCCACGAGATGAACGCGAAGGTCGGCGGCACGTTCAGGATGTCGTTCACGAACTTCACCACCGGCAGGAGCCATGCCTTCGGCGGGGCCTACCTCGAGCTCGTCCCGCACGAGCGCATCCGCTACACCGACGTGTTCGACGACCCGAACCTGCCCGGCGAGATGCGAACGACGGTAACACTGAAGCCGGTCTCCGTCGGCACCGAGGTGAACATCGTGCAGGAAGGCGTGCCCGGCGTCATCCCGCCCGAGGCCTGCTACCTGGGCTGGCAGGAGTCGCTCATCCTGCTCGGAAAGCTCGTCGAGGCCGAGATCCCGGAATAGCTTGCTTGAAATATTTAGATATTTGGGGTCAGAGTAAAAACATGCAGTGGACAGTGACGATACGTCAATCACTCAAGTGTTTTTACTCTGACCCCAAATATCGGAGTATCAGGCAGGTATAGTGATCCGCTGACCGTGAAATGGAGTGTCGATATGGATGATTTCCTGAGTGCCTGGAGTTCCCGAGTACTGAGTATCCTGCGCATCGTGACGGCGTTTTTGTTCATGGCGCACGGCACCCAGAAGGTGTTCGGATTTCCGGGGTCTCAGCGCCAGGAGTTCGATCTCTTCTCGCTGTCGGGCGTTGCCGGCACGCTGGAGGTGTTCGGCGGCCTGCTGATCCTGTTCGGCCTGTTTACCCGTCCGGTCGCGTTCCTGCTTTCCGGCCAGATGGCGTTCGCCTATTTCATCGCCCATGCGCCGAGGGACTTCTGGCCCCTCCTGAATGGCGGCGAGCTGGCCGCGATGTGGTCGTTTCTGTTCCTGTATCTGGCCTTCGCCGGCGGCGGTGAATGGAGCCTGGACCACATCCGTAACGCCAGCCGCACAGGCAAGCCCACCTGAGATTCGAGATAACCGGGGTCAGAAGATATTTGGGGTCAGAGTAAAAACATTTGTCAGTTTCTAGAAATAGTAACTGGCCTGCCTCATGTTTTTACTCTGACCCCAAATATCCAAAGGGCGCCGGCTTGCTAACAGTGACTGCGACCTGTCATGATTCTGTCATCTGATCCCGAATCTGACCCGCCCGTCTGTCACGCTCATTGATCTTTTTCCCAGTCCCAAGGACGATCCGGCACCGGAGCAGCGGAGTCATGCTGGCCGGCATGCTCTGCCTGTCGCTGTCCACCGCCGGCGCCGAGGAGGCGCCGATCGAGCTCTCCGGCGAGGAGAGCATCTTCGACTTCCTGAATCCGGCCCACGAATTCTGGTCTGGAAAGGTATCGGATTACGCGGGGCGGCTGGATCGCTTCTTCGGCGACGAACGCGATTTCCAGGAGTCTAACGAGAGCATCGTCCAGTTCGACCTCATCCAGCTGGTGGACGAGGGCGGCGACCATCGGACGACCTTCTCGGGCCGTGCCAAGCTGGTCCTGCCGCAGACCGAGAAGCGCCTGCACCTGCTGGTGGAGACCGATCCCGAGGAGGTGGCAAGCAACGAGATCTCGGAAGAGGGGCCGGTGACGACCGGCGACATCAAGTCCGCGGACAGCTACGCGGCGGCGCTGCGCTACCAGAAGGACAAGGAAGACATCTGGCATTTCAGCACCGACCTCGGCGTCCGCCTGAACTCGGGGCTGGATCCCTATACCCGTGTGCGCGGCAGCGGCGCGCTGATGCTCGGGGCCTGGCGTTTCAAGCTGACCGAGACGCTGTTCTGGTTCCGCACCATAGGCGCCGGCGAGACCACGCGGCTGGACATCGAACGCCCGCTCGCCGCCACGCTGCTGTTCCGCTCGGCGAGCAGCGGCACCTGGCTGCATGACGACTCAAGCTTCAGCGTGCGCCAGGACCTGTCGCTCTATCAACCGGTGGACGACCGCCGCGCGCTGGTCTACCAGATCAGCGGCGTGGGCACCGCCCAGCCGGAGAAGCGGATGGAGGAGTACGTCGTACTGCTGCGCTACCGCCACCGCCTGCACCACCACTGGCTGTACGGCGAGATCAGTCCGCAGGTCCACTACCCGGAGGAGACCGGCTACCACCCCGACCTGCAGCTCGTGCTGCGCCTGGAGATGCAGTTCGGGAGCGGTCTGAACCGCTAGCGTCCCGAGACCTTGCCGCATCGAACGGGGACAGATTTATTTTTCCCGATGCAGATTGATCTTCTTTCGGCTCGAGATGTGTGCTGGCCGTGATCCTGTTCCGCGTGACAAACGGATGACAGTAACGGTGTTGCTCCGACTACCCATTCAGCGTATTGCCTATCACACATCGCGCATGCTAAGTTGCGCGCGTGAATGTGACCCGAGTCAGCCGCCGCGTGAAGGCGCCCCGCGCGAGCGTATACCACGCGCTGCTCGACGTGCGCGCGATCGCGGTCTGGATGGTGCCGGACGGCATGACCGGCCAGATTCACGAGTTCGACGCCCGCGAAGGCGGCAGGTTCCGGGTGTCGCTCACCTACATCGAGCCGACGGGCATCGGCAAGACGACTGCGCGCACCGATACCTACAACGGCCACTTCGTGCGGCTCGTCCATAACGAACAGGTCTTCGAAGTGGTCGAGTTCGAGACCATGGACCCCGACCTCCGCGGTGAAATGACCATCACGATCACCCTCGCCGACGCGGACGGCGGCACCGACATCCTCGTCGTGCATGACGGAGTCCCGTGCGGCCTGCCCGACTCCGACAATGAGGCCGGCTGGCGCCATTCGCTTGAGAAGCTCGCGGCCCTCGTGGAGTCGTAATAGCCCGTAGGGTCTGTCCCGTTCGGGTCCCCGGCCGTGCCGGAATTACCGTAAGTCAGGGAGCGGGCGTGTCGGCCGTTTCGCCCTGCGCGCGTTCCAGATCCTTGAAAATCGTGTAGGCGATGGCAAGCAGGGTCGGGCCGATGAAGATGCCGAGGAAGCCGAACGCGAGCACGCCGCCGATACCGCCGAGGAACACCAGGATGAAGGGCAGCTTGCTGCCCTTGCTGATGAAGTAGGGCTTCAGGAAGTTGTCGATGGTGCTGACCACGAGCACTCCCCACACCACGAGGAAGATCGCCGAGCCGGTCTCGCCCTGCTGGAACAGCCAGACGGAGGCCACCGCCCAGGCGATGGAGGAGCCGAAGGGGATCAGCGCCAGTACACAGGTCAGGGCTCCGAGCAGCAGTGCGCCGGGCACCCCCGCGATGAACATGCCGACGCCGGCGAGGAAACCCTGCGCGAGCGCGGTGCCGATGATGCCGTAGATCACGCTCTTGATGGTGATGTCGGCGATGCGCAGCATGCCGGCCCCGCGCTTGCCGCCGACGCGCGACAGCAGACCCTGCAGCCGCACCGGCAGTGTCCTGCTGTCGCGGTAGATGAAGAAGGAGATGAACACGCTGAGCGTGAGGTACAGGATGCCCTCGCCGAGCGCGGCGGCTCCGCGCAGCGCAGTCTCCCGCAGTGGAACGAGGTAGTGGGTCAATGCCTCGGTGAGGCGCGTTCCGCTGCCGGCCATCTCCTGCCAGCGCTCATGGAGCGTCGCGCCCACCAGGGGGATATTGAGCACCCAGTCGGGCGCGCTGGGCGGGCCCTCGGTCAGCAGGTGCCGTGCCATCTCGATCAGCGTCCGGATGTCGTCCGTCAGGCTGGCGCCGACCACGACGAGCGGGACGATCAGGACGCCGGTCACGATCATGACCATCAGCCCGCTGGCCAGTCCCGCGCGTCCCCCCAGTGCCTGCTCGATGCGCCGGTACAGCGGCCAGGTGGAGGAGGACAGGATCGCGGCGAGGAGCACCGCCGACAGGAACGGCCGCAGCACGAAGTAACATCCCACCACCAGCGCGACGAGGAGCGCGATGCCGGCATAGTAGTCGATGCGATGATCGCTCAGGGCGTCATTCATTCTGGACATGAGGGGTCTCGGGGCTGTGTTGGCGACCTGCTGAAGCTAGCATGAAACAATGCGCGTATAAATAAAATCAGGCGCCGGCGTGTGCATGGCCCTCGCGGGTCATTCTTCGTGCGCGGCGTTATGACGATAATTTGTCGGGGAAATTAATTCTTCCCGGCGATGTTAACGTCGCGCGCGGTGGATTGAGTATACTGGCCTTTCAACACGAGGGGAGAATCGCCATGGCTGAGAAAAAGATCATCGCGATAGTGGGCGCGACCGGCGCGCAGGGCGGCGGGCTGGCGCGCGCGATACTGTCCGATCCGGGGGGAGGCTTCGCGGTGCGCGCGCTGACGCGCGACGTCGATTCGGACAAGGCGAAGGAACTGAAGCAACTGGGCGCCGAGGTCGTGGCGGCGGACGTGGATGACGCGGCCAGCCTGGAGCGCGCGTTCCGCGGCGCGCACGGCGCCTACTGCGTCACCTTCTTCTGGGCGCATTTCTCGCCGGAGAAGGAGCTGGCCGAGGCGAAGGCCCTGGCGAATGCGGCGCGGCGCGCCGGCGTTGATCACGCCATCTGGTCCACGCTGGAGGACACGCGCGAGTGGATCCCGATCGGCGACGAGCGCATGCCGACCCTGATGGGCAAGTACAATGTGCCGCACTTCGACGCCAAGGGCGAGGCGAACCATTTCTTCGCCGCCGCGGGCGTGCCGACGACATACCTGCTCACCTCGTTCTACTGGGACAACCTGATCCACTTCGGCATGGGGCCGAAGCCCGGACCGGACGGTGAACTCGCCTTCACGCTGCCGATGGCGGACAAGAAACTGCCGGGGATCGCGGCGGAGGACATCGGCAAGTGCGCCTATGGCATCTTCAAACGGGGCCGCGAACAGATCGGCGGGACCGTCGGCATCGCCGGCGAACACCTGACCGGCGCGCAGATGTCGGCTGCGCTGGGCAAGGCGCTGGGCCGGGTGGTGAACTACAACGCCGTCACGCCGGAGCAGTACCGCGCCTTCGGCTTTCCGGGGGCGGAGGATCTCGGCAACATGTTCCAGTTCAAGCGCGACTTCGAGGCGGACTTCTGCGGCGCGCGCAGCCTCGCGGTCTCGCGCGCGCTCAACCCCGCCCTGCAGACCTTCGCGCAATGGCTGGCGCGGAACAAGGACCGCATCCCGCTCGGATAACGATCGGGCCTTGAAGGCGGCTCCAGCCCGGCCGTCCGCCGCAAGAATCGGGTGGGGGCGGCCGCGCCGCCGTGGCAGAATGCGTCCATGAACGATTACGACCGCATCGCCCGGGTCATCCGCTACCTCGACGCACATCAGGCCGAACAGCCCGATCTCGCGCGGCTGGCCGACCATGCCGGACTGAGCCCGTTTCATTTTCATCGCCTGTTCACCGCCTGGGCGGCGATCACGCCGAAGGATTTCCTGCAGCAGCTCACACTGGCGCACGCCCGGGCCGTATTGCGCGAAGGCGAGGGCGTTCTGGAGGCCGCCATCGACGCGGGACTGTCCGGTCCCGGCCGCCTGCACGATCTCTGCGTCAACCTCGAGGCAGCCTCGCCGGGCGAGATCAAATCCGGCGGCGCGGGGTGGACGATCACTGCCGGATTCGCCGACAGCCCCTTCGGGCGATACCTGGCCGGCGAGAGCCCGCGCGGCGTCTGCCATCTTTCCTTCATCGAGTCCGGTACCGGGGAAGCGGCGCTGGACGGGCTGCATGCGGACTGGCCAAATGCGCACCTGCGACGCGATGACGATGCCGCGGCGCGGCTCGCCGCACGCATCTTCGCAGCGCCCGCAGGCGTTTCCGCCGCGCGCCCGGCCCTGCGCGCGCTGGTGCGCGGTACGGCGTTCCAGTTGCGGGTGTGGCGCGCACTGCTGCGGATTCCATCGGGTGCGCTGATCACTTACGGACGTCTGGCGGCGGCGCTGGGCATGCCAGGGGCCGCGCGCGCCGTGGGGACGGCGGTGGGGCGAAATCCCCTCGCGTATCTCATACCGTGCCACCGCGTGATCCGCGAGACGGGCGCAGCCGGCGGCTACCGCTGGGGTGCGGAACGCAAGCGCGCGATGCTGGCGCGGGAGAGTGCGGAACCCGCGGGAGATAGCCGGGGGCTGATGTGTTCTTCACAGGAGGGGACAGATTTGTAAATCTGTCCCCGTATTGCCACATGCCTGGTCGGTGACGGACTTAAGTCCGTCCCCTGTTACGTTATGCCCCCGGGGTGGATGACGCCATGCCCTATCGACTGCTTGCCGACGCCGTGCTGGTGCTGCACCCGGTCGCCTTCGTCGTGCTCGTGTTGCGACGTGGTAAGCGCCGGTGGGCCGGGGGGCGGGTCGTCGCGCATCGCGGCCATCGGCATCGTCGTCGCCAGAGCTGGCTGGGATCCTGTGCCCGTCACCGGCTGGATCGTGGTGGCGAGCGCGGGAGGGGGTTACACGGCGGTTTCGGACGCTGGAGGCGCTTATCTATTCGTGCCTGCGGGCGTCGTCGCTACGCGGCGCGGGCTGGTGGTTCACGCGGCTGGCGGTCGCGGGGCGGTTCCATGACGGCGCAATGACGAGGCGCTGGGCCCGCACAGGGCGCGTGGCCTCTGGTGCCAAACCGCCGGCGGGCATGGCGCGCTGATGCCCATAGACCGCGCATCCCCGCGCCGGCACGCTCTGCCGCTGCGCCGCGGTGAATACCTGTTCCGCGCCGGCGATCCGCTGCGCGCGGTGTTCGCCGTCCGTTCCGGATCGGTGAAGACCTTCACCAGTTCCGGCGACGACGACGAGCGCGTGACCGGCTTCCACCTGCCGGGCGAGCTGATCGGGCTGGATGCGATCGGATCCGGCGTGTATCCCTGCTCGGCGCGCGCGCTGGAGACCAGCAGCGTGTGCGAGGTCGCCTACGAAGGACTCGAAGACCTGTCCATGAAGATCCGCGGTCTGCAGCGCCAGCTTCTGCGCCTGATGAGCCGCGAGATCCATCATGACGAGAAGATGATGGTGCTGCTGGGCGGCATGGCGGCGGAGGGCCGCCTCGCCGCGCTGCTGTCCAACATCGCCGCCCGCTTCAGTGAACGCGGATTCTCATCCCGTACCTTCCGCCTCAGCATGTCCCGCAACGAGATCGGCAGTTATCTTGGGCTGGCGGTGGAGACCGTCAGCCGCCTGTTCACCCGCCTGCAGGCCGAAGGCCTGCTCAGCGTGCAGCACAGGCAGGTGATGATCCACGACATGGACCGCCTGCAGCGCATGGCCGGCGCCTTCGGCGACGGCGCCGCGCACCGCCGCTGAATCCCTGAATTCCACTCCCAATCCGCATTTTTATTGATCTGCGTCAATGTTGGCGGGACGCCGCTCGCGCATAGTCTTGTCTGCCGGTGGAGGGGATGTTGCCAACCAGGCAAGGCGACATGCGGCAGGGTCCGCAGGGCGCGAATACCGATAACAAGAAGCAGGAGAACAACCATGTGGAAGCGTAAGAGCAGGTATATGATGAGTACCGGACTGGGCGTGTTCATGGCTGCGGCGAGCGTCGCCGCAACGGCCGCGCCCGGAGACTGGCTGGTGCGCGTCGGCCCGGTGAGCGTCAGCCCCAATGACGAGAGCGGCGAGTTGTCCGGTATCGCCGGCGGCGAGGTCTCCGTGGCGGGCGATACCAGCCTGGGCATCACGCTCGGCTACATGCTGAGCGACAAGCTCGGCATCGGCGTGCTCGGCGCGCTGCCGTTCAAGCACGAGATCAGCGGCGAGGGGTCGATCGCCGGCCTGAACGCCATCGCGGACGTGGAACACCTGCCGCCGACCGTGACGCTGCAGTACCACTTCTCGCCGGAAGCCGGTGTGCGTCCCTACGTGGGCGCGGGGCTCAACTACACCACGTTCTTCAGCGAGGAAACCAAGGGCGCGCTGGACGGTACCGACATCAGCCTGGATGCATCCTTCGGGCTGGCCGTGGAGGCCGGGGTGGACGTCGACATCAACCAGGACTGGTTCCTGAGCGCGCAGTTCTGGTACATCGACATTGCGACCACGGCGGAGCTGGGCGGCGGCATCGGCGAGATCGATGTCGACATCAATCCCTGGGTGTTCATGCTCGGCGCGGGCCGCAGCTTCTGATGAGTCCCGGCGCCATGCCGGCGCAGGGGAAGGTTTTTGGAGGGGGCGATGTGGGCCGCATGGACGCGGCCCCGTCCTTTACGGTGTCAAAAAAAACCCGCCTTGCGGCGGGGCAGCGATGGATCCGTCAAGTATGTAGATAGTGTGTTATGTGAACGCGACGTTCCAGTTCAGGCCGTGGAAAATCCGGTCACGATAAAGGCGAGGATCAATACGCCGCCGGTGCCGAGTACCATGAAAAATGCAGGATGCATGACGTTTCCCTCCTA